>CAZGSK010000028.1:0-13312 GCA_964528435.1 uncultured Sulfurimonas sp.
TTTCAAAATATCTTTTGCAACCTAAGTTGCATTGCTGCGAATTAATTCGCAACAACTACCATTGCTTCACGCAGTGGGCGTTCTTTGTATTTGTATCCTGTTTGGAAAGTCTCAACGATTTGACCGCTTTCAACTTCAGGATGATCAACGCTTTGAACTGCGTTGTGAATGTTTGGATCAAACGGTTCATCGTGAGATACCATTTTTACACCGTGTTTCTCTAAAGCAGTAATGAACTGTTTTAAAGTAAGTTCAATTCCCTCTTTTAGTTTTTCAATTAACTCCTCCGGTGCTGCATCTGTTTCTGCCGATTTAAGCGCCATTTGGAGTGAATCCACTACTGGAATCATATCTTTTGCAAATTTTTCATTTGCATATTCAACTGCTGTGTATTTTTCACGCTCTAATCTTTTTTTGATATTGTCAAAATCTGCGTGAACACGTGCATATTTGTCTTTCAGTTCTTTTAATTCATTTTGTAAAAGATCAAATTCATTCTCTACCGCTTCTGCTTCTGCCTCAGCTTCAGAGATGTTTTCATCATTTTCAATTATGTTTTCATTCTCTTTATTATTTTCATTAGCCATAATAATTGTTAACTCCTTTTTTAAAAAGATAGTGTAATTATACACATTGAGCGTAAGAATGTCAAGTATAAGTTGAATTCTATTGTTTAATAAAGTTGAGTCAAACTATATCAAGTATAAAATATTAAAAAAATAAAGTGCTATTATATATAATAGTGTATCATTAGGAAAGAGAAAAGTATGGAGTTGTTATTATGAAAATTATTGGATGGTTATTAGGAATTATTGTATTGCTTGTTGGTGTTATTTATACAATGCTTTTTACCTCACTGGGTAATGGTATTATGAAACCGTTAATAGAGACAGAGATACAAAAGCAGGTACATCTGCCAAGTAGGTTAGAGCGCTTTTCTATGGGGATGAATGGATTGGATATCTTACTTGAGCTTACTCCAAAAAATACTATTGCATTAAAGGGAACATACTCTCTTTTTACACAAACTTTTGATGTTGATTATGATGTTTCTCTGCGTGAGCTCTCAAGTTTAAAATCATTAACAAAAAAAGAGCTCAATGACTCTTTTTATACAGATGGAAATGTAAAAGGAGATATGAAATTTGTCAAAGTCATCGGAAAAAGTGATGTTGCAAAAAGTAACACTACATATAAAGTAGAGTTGCATGATTTCAATCCAACTTCTATTATTGCAAAAGTTTCAAATCTTGATTTGGCATCACTCCTACATATTTTAGGTGAAAAAAAATATGCAGATGCCGCAGTTAATTTAAATGTGAATTTTAAAAATATTACACCGCATAAACTTGATGGAGATATTTTACTGCTTACGAAAGAGGGACGTATAAATAGAGCAGTAATGAAAAAAGATTTTAATATTGCACTTCCTAGAACACTTTTTTCTATGAATCTTGATGCAAAACTTCAAGGGGATGATGTAGATTACAAATACCTTCTTAAATCAAATCTTGCAAAAATTTCATCAAGCGGAAAAGTAAAACCTGAACCGCTTCATGTTGCTATAAAGTATGGACTAGATGTTGCACAACTTGCTGTACTTAAACCAATTACAGGTGCAGATATTCGAGGGAATCTGCGTTTGAGTGGAACAGTAAACGGTTCAAAAGAAAAAATGACAGTAGATGGTCGTAGTGATATAGCAGATTCAAAAACTACATTTACAGCAGTGCTCAAAGATTTTCAGCCAAAAAGTGTGCAGGCAAACATAAAAGATCTTAAACTTCAAAAGCTGCTCTATATGATAAAACAGCCTCATTATGCGGATGCACTCTTTGATCTTGATGTTGCCATCAGTAATGCAGATGTAAAAAATTTACAAGGAACAGTAAAGAGCCGCATAAAAAATGGTCTGCTTGACAGTAAGTACTTGAGTAAAGCATATGAGTTTAAAACACTTATGCCTCGCAGTACTTTCCATGCCACAACGACAACAACACTGCATAAAAACAACATAGATACAAAAGCAGATATTTTCTCAACACTTGCAGACCTCTATGTAAAAAAAGCACACTTTGATATGAAAGATGCTTCACTCAAAAGTGACTACAAAGTTAAAGTACATAATCTTAATAATCTCTTTTTTGCAACCCAACGACACCTTAAAGGTAATTTTATTGGTACTGGAGAGATCAAAAAAGCAAAAGATTTGGACTTAACACTGCATAGTGATATTGCAGGAGGAAAAGTGGATGCAAAACTGCATAATGATGATTTTCATGCAGATATTAATAAGCTTCGTACGCTTGAAATCTTAGATATGCTTATCTATCCAAAAATCTTCAAATCAGATATTGATGCAGAGCTCAATTATAATTTAGTAGCACAAAAAGGTAATCTCAAAGGCTTCCTCTCCAATGGAACATTTACAAGAAATCAAGTGCTTGATCTTACAAAGCAGTATGCGCATATAGATCTTTATAAACAGTTATTTAAGGGAGATGTAAGTGCCAATATAAACAAAGAAAATATCCTGGCATCCCTTGATCTCAAATCAAACACATCTTCAATTACGACAAAAGATACTTATCTCAACTCAAAAACGAAACGTATTAAATCTGTCATTGACATTAATGCAAACGGTAATCCGCTTGTTGTAAAACTTAGTGGTAATGTAGAAAAACCAAAAGTTCAAGTAGATGCAAGTAAAATACTTAAAAAAGAGGCAACAAAAGCGGTCACAAAAGAGCTTAAGAAGCATCTTGGTAAAGATGTTGGCAATCTTTTAAAAGGGCTCTTTTAGGCTTTACTTTTTGCTGACATCACTCAGTGTCAGACAAAACAGTATCTCTTTTCCTTCCTGCGTGAGCTTATTTGTAGCTTCACGCAGAGTAGTTCCTGTTGTAATAATATCATCAACAACAATGACTTCCTTTTCTTTAAAACTCTGTAGTGTGAAATTTCTTGGATTGGCTTGGCGAAAAGCTCGTGATTTTCCTGAGTAGGAGAGGGTGTTTTGTGCTCGAAGTTTGTTAAAGAGGGGTTTGATATTTTTACTTTTGAGGGCTTTATTTAAAAGTGCCGTATGCGAGTAGCCACTTTTAATATTGTCATCAATAGCAATAGAGGTGACTCTGTTCTCCCAAGAAAACTCCTGTGCAAATTCAGTAAAGCTCAGTTTTGCTAAAAGTCTGTAGATATGAAAACCAATATCGGTATGTTTGGTAAAAAGAAGCGACTTGATATCTTCATATCTATAAAACGAGAAGACCTCAATGCCATTTTCAAGTTTTCGTTTGTAGAGTGAAGGGCGCAAAAACTGCTCTTGACATCTTTTGCAGATATGCTGCGTGAGAGAGTAGTTCTCACAAAGAAGACACTTCACAATCTCTCTCCTTTTAGGATGATATAGATGTATTATAGCTGAGAACTTTAACAAATAAGATATAATAAAAGATATTTCTAAGAGGGTTGCGTGATGGAAGATAAAAAACAGATTCCATAAACATAATTATGATATAATTATGTGAAATAAAAATAAGGAGTCAAAATATGCAAGTCTCTCTGATTGATATTGGTACAAGCAAAGGTATTAGACTTCCTGCAAGTGTTTTGAAAATGTTTGATTCTTTGAGCGGATTTGAGTTAAAGGTAGAGAAAAATAGAATTATTTTAGATACTATTGAAAAGCCGAGAAAAGGTTGGAGTGAAAAGTTTAAAAATAGTTCTAATGAGCTACTTATAGATGATAGCTTGGATACAGAGGATTGGGATGATTTATAAACAGTATGAAGTAGTCTTGGTAGATTTAAATCCTACAGTAGGAAGTGAAATACAAAAAAGACGACCGTGTCTAGTTATCTCACCAAATGAGATGAATTATGATAATATCATCGTTGCACCCATGACTTCGACAAAAAAAGATTACCCAACGAGAGTAAAAGTAGAAGAAAAAAGTTATATTGTTCTTGATCAGATACGAACAATTTCAACGAAAAGAGTTGTAAAAAAGCTAGATATAAAACTCTCGCATCGAGTTATTAAAGAGGTGAAATCTATTATTAAAGTGATGTTGGTAGACTAAAGTCTTTAAAGACTCTAATCCATTTTAAGAACAGACATAAAAGCCTCTTGCGGGAGTTGTACTTTTCCGATGGCTTTCATACGTTTTTTCCCTGCTTTTTGTTTCTCTAGGAGTTTACGTTTACGGGTAATATCTCCACCGTAACATTTTGCAGTAACGTTTTTCCCCATCGATTTTACAGTTTCTCTGGCGATGACCTGATTGCCCAGTGATGCCTGAACAGCTACCTCAAAGAGCTGACGAGGGATGATCTCTTTCATATTTTTAACAAGTGCACGACCTCGGCTGACTGCAGAAGTTCTCGGTACAATGATACTGAGTGCATCAACAACTTCTCCTGCAACTTTAACGTCAAGTTTAACAAGATCCCCCTGTTTGAACTCACTTGGCTCATAATCAAATGAAGCATACCCTTTAGAGATAGATTTGAGCTTGTCATAAAAATCCACTACTATCTCATTCATAGGGAGTTCATACTCAAGCATAACTCTCTCTTCATTAAGGTAGGTCATCTTATTTTGAATACCACGCTTTGCAGCTAAAAGATTCATAATATTTCCAAGAAATTCACTTGGAGTAATGACGGTTGCTTTTACATAGGGCTCTTCAATTCTATCAATCTTTTGAATTTCAGGAAGTTCGCTCGGGTTTTGTACTTCAACTTTTGTACCGTCTGTAAGATAGACATGATAGACAACCGATGGTGCAGTAGCAATGAGGTCAAGTCCAAATTCACGCTCTAGTCTCTCTTTTACTACTTCCATATGCAGCATTCCCAAGAATCCTACACGAAAACCAAAACCAAGTGCTACTGAAGTCTCTGGCTCATAAGAGAGGGCTGAGTCATTAAGTTTGAGTTTATCAAGCGCATCACGCAGGTCCTCAAACTTGTCTGTATCTATCGGGTAAAGTCCTGCAAATACAAATGGTTTTGCAGGCTCATACTCCCCAACAGGCTCATCGCAAGGATTTTTTGCATCAGTAACGGTATCCCCGACACTGACAACACTAACCTCTTTGAGACCAAGAACAACGATGCCAATCTCTCCGCTTTTAATAGCAGGAGTTTTTATCTTCTTGATAGGGTGTGGATACATTAAGTCAAGTACCTGATGCTCTTCATCATTGCTCATAAGTTTAATTGTCTGGTTTTTCTTTATCTCTCCATCAAATACACGAACAAGTGCTAAAGCTCCAAGATACTGGTCAAACCAAGAGTCATAAATGATGGCTTTTGTCGGTCCATCAGGATTACCCTGTGGTGCCGGAACTCTCTCTACGATTGCATCAATAAGCTCACGAATTCCGACACCTGTTTTAGCACTTACAAGTACTGCATCTGTTGCATCAATGCCTATGGATGTCTCTATCTCTTCGGCTACTCTGTCTGGATCAGCTGCCGGGAGGTCTATTTTGTTAATAACGGGAATAAGTTCAAGGTCATTGTCAAGTGCTAAGTAAACATTGGCAATGGTTTGTGCTTCAACCCCTTGTGCTGCATCAACAATTAAGAGAGCCCCGTCAGAAGAGGCAAGAGATTTACTTACCTCATAAGAGAAATCAACGTGGCCCGGAGTGTCAATAAGATTCAAGATGTAGTGTTCACCATCTTTTACATAGTCCAATCGTACTGATTGTGCTTTAATGGTAATACCACGCTCTTGTTCGATATCCATTGTGTCCATCATTTGAGAGCTTAATTCTCTTTCACTTACTGCACCACACTCTTGAATGATTCTATCTGCAAGAGTGGATTTTCCGTGGTCAATATGGGCAATAATAGAAAAGTTTCGTATATTTTTCAAGTTTTTCCTCTGATTTATGCAAAAAGTGAATTAACACTCTCATTATGATAAACTCTGCGGATTACTTCTGCAAAGAGTGGTGCAACAGTAAGAACTTTTATCTTTTTGTGTGCTTTAGACTCCAGAGTGTTTGTGATGATAAGTTCATCAAGTTCTCCTTTGTCGAGATTTTCGTATGCTTTTCCACTTAAAACACCATGTGTAGCACATGCCATTACGGAAGTTGCACCTTTGTTTTTCAGAGCAGTTGCAGCTTTTACCATAGTTCCGGCAGTGTCCACCATATCATCAATCATAATGACATCTTTACCTTCAACATCACCGATAATGTTCATTACTTCACTCTCATTTGCTTTTTCACGGCGTTTATCAACGATAACCATCTCTAAGCCCATTCTTTTTGCAAAGTATCTTGCCCGTGCAACACCACCGATATCTGGAGATGCAATAATTGGATTTTTGAGATTTTTGCTTTTGATGTAGTGTTCGAAAGTGATTGAACCATAAAGATTATCAACCGGAATATCAAAGAAACCTTGAATCTGTCCTGCATGAAGATCAATTGTGACAACTCTGTCAATACCTGCAGTTTGGAACATGTCAGCTACAAGTTTAGCTGTAATTGGAACACGAGGAGCCGCTTTTCTGTCTTGGCGAGCATAGCCATAGTAAGGAACAACAGCTGTAATACTCTGTGCAGATGAACGTTTAAGCGCATCTGTCATAATTAAAAGTTCCATCAAGTTGTCATTTGAGGGTGCACCAGTAGATTGAACTATGAAAACATCACGACCACGAACAGACTCTGCAATTTGAACAGAGATCTCTCCATCACTAAACTTTTTAATATCAGCTTTTGCTAAAGGAACATTTAAAATTGAGCAAATTTCTTTTGCAAAATCAACACTAGCAGAACCAGCAAAAATCTTATAACCACGCATTGGTATTTCCTTCTAGGGGTAAATTATTACGCGATTATACACTAAAAGTGCTGAGGATAGTTTGAAGAGTAGTTTGCTTTATTGGCAGTTTTTACAAAGACCAGAGAAAACAAGGTCTGCTTTTTTTATTTCAAAGTTTGTTTCGTGTGTTGCAAACTCACTAATACTACTAAGGTCAAGTGTAATATCTTCTACCATACCGCATTTGTCGCATACAAGGTGAGAATGTGCCTCTTTTGTAAGTTCATAGACTGATTTTTGATGTGGAATTTTTACCTCTTGAATGAAGGCATTCTCTATCATTATATTGATATTTTTATAAATTGTAGCAAGTGAAATGGAGTTGAATTTTTTTAACATCGTTTCATAGAGATGTTCTATGTTTACATGTCCATGTTTGTACAGTGTATTTGCAATCTCCAATCTTTGTGGAGTTGCTTTTAAATGGTGTGCTCTTAAAGTTTCTGTAAAATTATTCATGTTGCAATTATACAGAAAAAAGTTTAAACAATAGCAGTTATTGATATTGGTTAAGTATTCTTAAAGTATTTTTTGCAGTTTTATAAGGGTAGAGAATAATATGGCACTTTTATCAATATGGGCACTCTTCATTTTTAGCTCACTATCAAGCAGAAGTTCATGCAGTTTATAATAGGTAGCAGGTTTAATTTTTATAGCAAGTGATGCTTTTTGTTCGACAACGAATTTGGGAGCAGGGTAGCCTAAAATTTCAAGTGCATTTGGTGCACCGTTGATGCGGATATAGATATTAAACATATAAAGCTGCGTGAGGTAGGAAGTAAGAGCTGTAAGTATGCGTATCTCATCTTCACCATGTTCTAAAATATTTTGAATATCTTCTTTAAAATCTTTTTTATCAAGAAGTTTTTTTATAAAATCGTCAAGATTGATCTCACCAAGTCCATAGACCAATGCATCGACATCTTTGGTTGTGACTTCTCTCTCAAAGATGCGAAATTTTTCTATCTCATTGGCTGCAAGTGCTACATCTCCACTATGGATTTTGAGGAGGTGGGAGAGTGTATATTTATCAATCTTTACCTCTTTTTCTTGAGCAATTTGAAGCAAAATATTTTGTGCTTCAAACTCTTTTGGATGAAAAAAACGAACATTCATTGTCTTTGTTTTAGTAAAGCTCTTTGCATTATTATAAGATTTATGATCGCTTCCGTAGTATGCGTAGATAAAGATATTGTCAGGATTTTTACTTGTCAGTTCCAGAAGTATATCAAGCTCTTTTTTTGGAACTTTTTTTTCACTTTTGATGATTAAAATATTTCTATCTCCAAAGAGTGATCCTTGCGAAAGATGTGCTTTTGCCGAGTTGAAATCATACTCATCATGATAATAGTTTAGAATGTTGGCATCTTCTACATTAGAGAGCATTTTTGTGTACATATCTATAAGAAAATGACTCTCTCCGAAAAAGACAAAAGAGTTACTTATAGATTTGTTGCGAATATGATTGTCAAATTCGTTCTTATACATCGTTTGCTTTTCCTACGACTGCACCATAAATTTTAGCACGGGGAATATCTACTTTGTCAATGCGAATAATGACATTTTCAAAAAGGACAACATCACTTGCAGCAGTAATGTTGATACGTGCACCAATGATCTCATCATGCAGATCGGCTTTTACTTCAGGATCTGTTCCGACAATACGGGCTTTAAACTCTTTGCCAATACGCTCTTTTGCCCAACGTGCATATTTACGAGCTTTATACTCTACTTCAATGGTACTGGCTTCGCGTTCTTTTTCACTTATCATCATAGCCAAAGTTTCTATATTTCTCAGCACATAGGATTCTTCTTTTGTATCGCCTTTTTTTATGGACTTTATAAGTCTGTGAACTATAAGGTCGGAGTAACGACGGATAGGAGAAGTAAAGTGTGTGTATTCATCAAATCCAAGCCCGAAGTGTCCGGAGTTCAGTGGTGCATAGCGTGCCTGCATCTGAGAGCGGATGATGAGTGTATCGACATCTGCTTCTATTCCCATCTCACGTGCCTGCTGTTGAATTGCTTCGATGGTCTCTTTTATAGTGCTTTTAATCTCAATGTTCATACCGATTGCAGAGAGTTCCTGGTAGAGTGTTTGGAGTTTACTCTGGCTTGGAGGTTCGTGAATCCTAAATATTCCTCTCTCATACATCTTGGCAGCCTCTTTGTTGGCAAGCAGCATACAGTCTTCAATGAGTGCGTGAGAAGGTGTCTCTTGGGACTCTCTTGTCGCAACAAGATTTGTCTCATCATCAAGCTCCATAGAGATCTCAACAGAGTGGAAATCAAAACCGATTTTCAGACGTTTTTCTTTGAGTCTATCTGTAATAGTGCGAAGTTTTGTTAAAGCTGTAAAGATAGTCTCTTCTTCTTTTGTTGTAGCTTTGAGTTTTCCGTCAAAAAAGTCGTCTATCTCTTCATAGTTAAAGCGTCTGTCTGAGTGCATAATGGCTTCATAAACATCAGAATAAACAACTTCCAGATTCTCAATGTCAAGCTTTATCTCAAAGACATAGGCAAGTCGGTCAATGTGTGGCTGAAGTGAACAGAGTGTCTCACTGAGCTGACGCGGCAGCATTGGAATAGAACGGTGTGGCAGATAGATAGAAAAACCTCGATACATTGCTTCATTATCAAGTGCACCAAAAGGTTTGACATATTCACTCACATCTGCAATGGCAACATAGAGTGTATGATTTGCATCATCCCAATAGATAGCATCATCAAAATCTTTTGCAGTAACAGGATCGATGGTACAAAAAGGAAGCTCACGCAGGTCTCTTCTTTTTGGATATTTTTTTGCATCTACAGGAGGGAATGAACGGGCTATCTTTAAAACCTCTTCATCAAACTCATCATGTTTGTTGTATTGTGCAAGAACAATCTTCTCATCAACTTTTGGGTCATCCATAGCCCCAAGCTTTTCCATAACTTTGTGCTCTTGATGGTCGATTTTAAATACATCGCCAAGCTGATAGTCCTCTAGCTCTTCTTGCGTGAGTTCAGCTCCTACAGGGTGGTCTGTTTTGATGTCCACTAAAGATTTGTGTCCATATTTCTCTATAATGTAAGCAACGCCATAACTCTCTTCACGCCCCACGATTTCGGCTATTTTTGCACTTGCTTTACCACGTTTTGCGAGAAGTCTTTTGGCGATGATAAGATCACCTTCCGTGGCACTGCCAATTTCATCAATATAAAGATCTTTGACATTATCACCGATAACATGGAGGTAAGCTGTACCTTTTTGAACAAGTCCCAAAACACCGGCTCGGTATTTTGAGTTGAACTTATAAGTACTGTTTTTAAAAGTTAGATATTTTTTTGCAAGCCACTCTTTGACAAGCAGGAGTTCATCCTCACAGAGGTCTTGTTCGCTCACGCCATGCGTGAGCTTTATGAGTAAAGATTTTAAAACGTGCAATTTATTTAAAAGCCTCTATTGCATTATCAAAGCTTTCCATATCAAGTTCATACTCTTCAATAAGCTCTTTTGCTTTGTTAATGCTCTCCTCTGTTACAACACCATTGATAGGTACAGCAACTCGGACAACATTTAAGATCTGCGCCGGACGTCTGTCTTCTTCTTCAGCTTTATCAGGATTTTGACAGTTTCTAATAACATCAACAAGACCCTCTTCAAATTTCCATTGTGCAAAGATTGTAGCACTCACTTCTGGGGTATCTGTCTCTACAATTTCTCTCTCTGCTGCTTCAACATCCTGAAGTTCCAGGAGCGCATCTTGAAACTCTTCTTCTTTTTTATCTGCTATAACCTGTTGCGCAATCAATACTTTTCCTATCTCAACAAGAAAAGCTGCCGGAGAGAGCACACCTAGTAGTCTGTTCTCTTTTCTTAAACACCATGAAGTCATAAGTGCATGCTGTTTTTTTGAAAGCTCTGAGAACATCTCATTGCTGATACCGTATGGAGAGAGATCGAGTTTAAAACTTTTTTTAACAATTGATGCAAGGGCAAAACCACGAACTGTTCCCATTCCAAAAAGTCCAACTGCTTGGCTGATTGCATTAATCTCACGGCTAAAACCATAAAGCGGAGAGTTTGCAGCTTTAAGAATATCTGCTGTTAAGAGAGGATCTTTCTCTAATATTTTAACCATATCGTTAAAAGTAGAATTAGGATCTTGATAAACTGCTTCTATCTGCATTGCAGATTCCGGAAGCGGCGGGAGTTGTTTGATTTTTTTAAGTATTTCTTCTGTCATTGTCTGCTCACTTTGAAATAATGTGTATAAACATCGTATTATGTCCATAATTATAGTATCAATAGATAAATTCATACTGAATATTTACAAAAAACTGATATTATTTTTTTAAGAATATAAAAAAGGATAAAATAGATGGACGCAGAAGCGATTTTAACGCAACTAGGTTATGTGCCAAATGATGCACTACTTAAGCAATTAAAAGATATACAAGAAAACACACCAGAGTATGAAAAAATTGAAAAACATATTATGGATTTAAATGAACATTTAAAAGTAAATAACGCTTATGTAGCCCTCTCAAATACGAAAAACTATTTAAAAATCAAAGTAGATTCTCCAACACCGGAACTTGCTCAAGAAGCACACGAAAAGATAAAGCATTTTAGTGAGAGATATAAAGTAGATATTGAGAAACTTCCAAACAAAGAGACTTACTATATTCTCGGTTTTCATAATTAGGAGAGTGACTTGCGTGAGCCTATGAGTATTGAAGGGTATGACGCTTTAGTAGAGGAGTTTAAATATCTGCTAGAGATTGAAAAACCAAAAACGGCTCATGAAAAACTTGTAGCTGCAGCTTTGGGAGACAGAAGTGAAAATGCTGACTACCAAGCAGCAAAAGAAAAACTTCGTTTTATAGATAAACGTCTCTTTTATCTCAATAAAATGATCCAAAACGCACAGGTTATTGATCCTGCACTGCATAATCATGAAAAAGTCTCTTTTGGCAGTAGTGTCATACTGCTCGATTTAGATACGGATGAGGAGCAGCTTTTTACAATTTGTGGTGTTTTAGAGAGTGAACCAGAAAACGGACTTATCTCTGTGCACTCTCCACTTGCTCGTGCGATGCTTGGTAAAGCAGTTGGCGATGATTTTAAAATTAAGCTTCCAAATGGTGAAAAAGAGTACGAAATAGAGCATATAGAATATAAAAATATCTACTCTCTCAAAAAAAATATTCGCTCAAAAAGTGATTATGCTTTTCATTAAAAGTCACCCTTAAAATAATTTTTACCCACATTTAGATATAATCCGCTTTTAAAAACCAATTTTTAGGACAACACCAAATGAGCCAACAATTACCAGACATAGATACGCAGTTAGCAAACCATAAACTAAGCCAAGAGGATTACACGCATATTAAGCAGATTTTAGGACGTGAGCCAAATCTTGTAGAACTTGGAATTTTCTCTGCAATGTGGAGTGAGCACTGCTCATATAAATCTTCTAAGATTCATTTGAAAGGTTTTCCAACATCAGCGCCATGGGTTATTCAAGGACCGGGTGAGAATGCGGGTGTAATTGATATCGGTGATGGTATGGCAGCAGTCTTTAAAATGGAGTCTCACAATCATCCATCTTTCATTGAACCGTATCAAGGTGCGGCAACTGGTGTAGGTGGCATTATGCGTGATGTCTTTACTATGGGGGCTCGTCCTGTAGCAAACCTCAATGCACTGCGTTTTGGAAATATACTCAATAAAGATGATATCTCTAAGCATCAACGTTTCTTGGTTCGTGGTGTTACTGAGGGAATCGGCGGTTATGGTAACTGTATGGGAGTACCTACTATTGGTGGTGAGACAAGTTTTGATGAGTGTTATAATGGAAATATTCTTGTCAATGCATTTACTCTTGGTCTTGCAAAGAGTGATGAGATTTTCTATGGTAAAGCAGAAGGTATTGGTAATCCTGTGCTTTATGTTGGTGCAAAAACAGGTCGTGATGGTCTTGGTGGAGCCGTTATGAGCTCTGACTCTTTTACAGAGGAGTCAAAATCATTGCGTCCTACAGTTCAGGTAGGGGATCCTTTTACGGAAAAACTGCTGCTTGAAGCTTGTCTGGAACTTTTTAAAACTGACCATGTTATTGGTATTCAAGATATGGGTGCAGCCGGTCTTACATCATCATCTTTTGAGATGGCAGGGCGTAGTGGCAGTGGAATGATTATGCATTTAGATAAAGTTCCTGCACGTGAAGAGAATATGACTCCGTATGACTTTATGCTCTCAGAGTCTCAAGAGAGAATGCTGCTTTGTGCAAAAAAAGGGAGCGAAGCAGAGATTATTAAAATCTTTGAAAAATGGGATCTTGATGCGGCAGTTATTGGTGAAGTAACAGCAACTGGAAATATGGAACTTTTCTGGCATGGTGAGAGAGTGGCAGAAGTACCGGTTGATCCGGTTTCTGAAGAAGCACCTGAATTGAACCGTCCAATGAAACGCC
>CAZGSK010000029.1:0-12354 GCA_964528435.1 uncultured Sulfurimonas sp.
CATCGGCCACATCATTAAAAGTGACGTGCTCTACCAGCTGAGCTAACGAGACAGGTTGTCTTCTCTTTGTTAAGAGGTCGAAATTATAGACAAATCATTTTTATATGTCAAGAAAAACACAGAGAAATTTAGAAAAAAGTCTCTTTGTCTATTAAAAGCAGCATTTTTATTGCCATCATTGCACTTTGATGTTGCACATAATTTCTGTCACCTTGAAAAAGCAAATGCTTTTCATCTCTGATATCTTTGCTTCTTACACCGACATATACTGTCCCTACAGGTTTTAGTTCTGTACCTCCTGTATCTCCGGCAATTCCACTAATACTTAGAGCATAATCCGCTTCACTGACATTAAGAGCACCTTCGCTCATTTCAGCAACAACTTCACTCGATACCGCCCCAAAATTTTCCAATACTTCATTACTTACAGCCAGCCAATTCTCTTTTAAAGCATTTGAATAAGTCACAAGAGAACCATCTAGAATCTTTGATGCTCCATTATGCTTTGTAAAATAGTAAGCTAAAAGTCCTCCTGTACAACTCTCTGCAAAAGTTATCTTTTTACCCTGACTTGAAAGCTTTTCAATGATATACTCTATAATATTGGCAGATGCTATAAGTTTTTTCGGTAAAAGATTTTTTGCTGCGTGAATAAACTTTGAAATATCTCCATATCTGTTTGAGTTAATATCTACACGCAACCATCCCTCTATGTAGCTTGTCACTCCAAAACTCACTTCATATGTTTGTGCTATTGGATTTAAAATACTGACAAGATCCTCTTTATTTTCATCAAACACATGAATTGTAGCCTGTGTATTAGTTGTCTGCAGTAAGATT
The DNA here is from genome assembly GCA_964528435.1 of uncultured Sulfurimonas sp. Classification (GTDB taxonomy): domain Bacteria; phylum Campylobacterota; class Campylobacteria; order Campylobacterales; family Sulfurimonadaceae; genus Sulfurimonas. Next base: position 841 of record CAZGSK010000029.1, read on the forward strand.
TGTGGCACCTTATGCCCTTCATCCATTTGCAGCACATTAATCGTTGCTTTACTATACTCAAGTAAATATGATCGCTCTTCAAAGAGTGTCGCTTTTTGCGGGATCAACATACCCTCTTTAAGAACCTGATTATCACCTGTAACCGTACAGATCAACTTACCGACTGTTGAGAAATTTTGTTTGCTTGCTATTATTAAAACTCTGTTTTCAATGTTAAGTTCTTGCTCTAGATATAAAAAGAGAGAGTTATCGCTCTCTTTAAAATAAGTTACAGAATCAATAAAATGAAGCTCTTTTTCTATACTTCTAAAAATATACTCTTTAAGCGGTTCATTATAGATAAATTTATTCCCGATAAAAATTAGGTGTAATTTCATAACTATCCTCTTATATATAATGAGAGTATTATAGCACTTTTATAAGGTTTTAAACACTAAAAAGATATAATCCAAAACTTTTATAAAACCAAAAAATATGGATTTGAGGCAGAGATGGACTACAAAGAAACACTACTTTTACCGACGACAACTTTCGCAATGAGAGGAAACCTGATAAACAATGAACCAAAGCGTTACGCTTCTTGGGATGCAAAAAATGTTTATCATAAAATGAAAACAAAGCGTAGAGATGCTGAGAGTTTTACACTCCATGACGGACCTCCATATGCAAATGGACATATTCACATTGGTCACGCACTCAACAAAGTTTTAAAAGATATTATCATTAAACACAACTATTTTTCCGGAAAATCTGTTCGTTTTACTCCAGGTTGGGACTGTCATGGTCTTCCAATCGAACAACAAGTAGAGAAGAAACTTGGTGGTAAAAAGAAAAAAGAGCAGTTAGAGACTGCCCAGATTCGTAAACTCTGCCGTGAACATGCAGCAAAATTTGTGGACATTCAAAGAGATGAGTTTAAAACACTTGGAATCATTGCTGACTGGGAAAAACCATACGTGACTATGGACTTTCGTTTTGAAGCAAACATTTTTAGAACACTCTGTGAAGTTGCAAAAAAAGGTCTTCTCATTGAACGTAGTAAACCTGTTTTTTGGTCATGGGCAGAGAGAACTGCACTTGCCGAAGCTGAAGTAGAGTATGAAGACAAAGAAGATTATTCAATCTTTATTGCCTTTGAACTCAGTGATGATGCAAAGAAAAAACTTGGCATCAAAGGCAAAGCTGCTCCTGTTATCTGGACAACAACTCCTTGGACAATTCCTGCAAATACAGGTATTTCACTCAATCCTGATGAGAAATATGTTCTCACTACTGATGGTTACATTGTAGCTAAAGCACTTCTAAACTCTTTAGTAGAGAGCGGAGTTGTCAATGGCACAATTGCCAAAGAGTTTGATGCAAAAGAGTTTGAAAACCTCATCGCTATCAATCCACTCAATGGCAGAGAATCTCGTCTTGTTCTTGGTGAGCATGTATTAATTGAAAACGGTACAGGTTGTGTTCACACAGCACCGGGGCATGGTGAAGATGACTACCGCGTAGGACTTGTTTATGACCTCGAAGTTGTTATGCCTGTTGATGAGACAGGCTGTTATGATGAAAGCGTTGTAGGGCTTGGACTTATTCCAAATGCAGAGGAGTTTGTCGGACGCCATATCTTTAAATCAAATGAAGATTTAATTGAACTTATGGGAGATGCAGTACTTAAAGTAGATAAGTTTATGCACTCATACCCACACTGCTGGAGAAGTCATACGCCACTTATCTATCGTGCTACAAAACAGTGGTTTATCTCTGTTGACGGAACACCTAAGGGCGAAGAGAAAACGCTGCGTGAGATTGCACTCAGTGAAGTAGAAAAGACTCAGTTTATTCCAGAAACTGGTCGTAAACGTCTTACTTCTATGGTAGAAAATCGTCCTGATTGGTGTATCAGCCGCCAACGTGACTGGGGTGTTCCTATCGCCTTTTTTAGAGTAAAAGCGACAGGTGAAGTCCTTTTAGATGAAAAAGTAATGAACTTTGTTGCAATGATCTTTGAGATGCAAGGAAGTGATGCTTGGTACTCTATGGATATTGCACAACTGCTCTACCCTGGAAGTGGTTACAAACCCCAAGAGCTTGAAAAAGTTACAGATATTTTAGATGTATGGTTTGATTCAGGCTCTACTTGGAACTCTGTTCTCAAATCTCGCAATTATGATGCCGGAACATATCCTGCTGACTTATATGTAGAAGGAAGTGATCAACATCGTGGCTGGTTCCAATCTTCACTTTTCCTCTCAACTGCCGTACAACACAAAGCACCATACAAAGGTGTCCTCACGCACGGATTTACAGTTGATGAAAAAGGCGAGAAGATGTCTAAGTCTAAAGGCAATGTTATCGCACCTGAGAAAGTCCTCAAAGAGTACGGCAGTGAAATTCTACGCCTATGGGTTGCTTCATCTGATTATCAAGGAGACCTTAAAATTTCTCAAGGCATCTTAAAACAGACATCAGAAAGCTATAGAAAACTCAGAAATACCTTTAGAATTATGCTTGCAAATATAAACGATTTAGAAGCATTGACTCCAAGTGAAAGCATGGGTGATTTAGATAAATGGATTCTTGCAGAAGCGAGTCGTGTACTTTCAGAGGTTCACAAACAGTTTAGTGAATACAACTTTGTAAATGGTATGAGCACACTGAACAATTTTATTGTAAATGAACTCAGCGGTATGTATATTGATATGACAAAAGATAATCTTTACTGTAATGCAAAAGATTCAGCACGTCGTCGTGCAAGTCAAAGCGCAATGGCAATGACAACAAAAACACTTCTTACGCTTATGGCACCGATTTTAACATATACCGCAGATGAGATTGTAGAGAATGCCCCTGCAATCATCAAAGGCGATGCCGAAGATATTTTTGATATGACCTATGAAGCATTAGAGCCTATTGAAACTTCATTTGATGCAGCATATATGGTAAAAGCACGTGAAGGTTTTGGTGGTGTTGTTGATGCTCTTAAAAAAGAAAAAATCATTAAATCAACGCTAGAGCTTGTCATTTATACTGAATCTAAAACAACACTGAGTATGAATAGAATTGATGCTGAAGATTGGTTTGTTGTTTCAGGTATTTTCGAAGATAAACCTGAAGAAGAGATCATAGGAACATTTAAAGTTGATGAAGATACATTTAGTATAGCAAAAGCAACGGCTCATAAATGTCCAAGATGTTGGAAATACCAATCTGAATCAGAAGATAAACTCTGCAAAAGATGTGAGGAAGTTGTAGGTGCCTAATTTTAGTGAGCCTGTTACCCTTACATTTGTATTTGGCTCTATCGGTGCTATCTTTGCACTCATAGCAGTCGGCATATTTTTTGTAAAAAAATTTAAATAAGGAAGTTTTGTGATTACATTAAAAGAAGCACTTGCACTCAGCGAAGATGAACTTAACAATTTTAAAGAAGATCTTCGTGCAAAAATTGAAGCGAACAAAGATTTAAATGCCTATATTGATGTTAATAATGTTGCAGAGGGAGTGCCTATTGCCATTAAAGACAATATTCAGGTCAAAGATTGGTCTGTTACCTCAGGTAGTAAAATTCTTCAAGGCTACATTGCACCTTACAATGCTACAGTCATTAACAAATTATTAGATAATGGTCTAAGCCCATTTGGTCGTGTCAATATGGATGAATTTGCCATGGGCTCTACAACAGAGTCCAGTTTTTATGGTAAAACACAAAACCCTCACGCAAGTGACAGAGTACCAGGTGGAAGTAGTGGTGGAAGTGCAGCAGCAGTTGGTGCTGGTCTTGCTATTGCAGCACTGGGAAGTGATACCGGTGGTTCTATTCGCCAACCTGCCGCTTTTTGTGGAATTGTAGGAATGAAACCAACTTATGGACGCGTGAGCCGTTATGGTTTAGGTGCATATGCTTCAAGTTTAGATCAAATCGGTCCAATGACACAAAATGTAGAAGATGCAGCCATCCTTTATGACATCATCAGCGGAAGCGATGAAAAAGACTCCACAAATGCCATGAAAGATGATAAAGTCGTACCAAACTTAAATGCCGATAGAAAACTCTCAATCGCTGTACTGCCAAAATATGTAGAAAATGCAAGCCAAGACGTTAAAGATGCCTACACACAAGCCATAGAAGCACTCAAAGCACAAGGGCATACTATTGTAGAGCGGGAGATGATGGATGCAAAATATGACATTTCAGCCTACTACATTACAGCAACAGCAGAAGCAACCACGAACCTTGCGAGATATGATGGTATAAGATATGGAAATCGTGTCGAGGGCAAAAACCTTGAAGAGACTTTCTACAACACAAGAAGTGAAGGCTTCGGAGATGAAGTAAAACGCCGAATACTTCTTGGTAACTTCGTTCTCTCTAGCGGTTATTATGAAGCTTATTATGTAAAAGCACAAAAAACACGTCATATTATCAAAGATGAATATGCAAAAATATTTGAAGAGGTCGATTTAATTCTCTCTCCAGTTGCACCGAGTGTTGCACCAAAGTTTGGAGAACTTGCAAATCCTATGGATATGTATCTGAGTGACATTTATACTATTAGTGTCAATCTAGCAGGACTTCCTGCACTCTCTCTGCCAATCAACAAAAACAGTGATGGTATGCCAGTAGGTCTGCAACTTATTGCAAAAGCATATGACGAGCAGACTCTGTTTGACGGAGCACTTTCGCTTGAGAGAGAAGTTGCTTATAAAGCATAATGTAATAGTAGTGAAATAATCTTTTGCTACTATTTTAAAAAAGGAGCAAAATATGGCATATTTTGATAATGTAAAAGTAAAAGACAAACTCTACGGACTTGTGTTTGGTCCAGGAAAAGTTTCTCAGGTTTTTGATGACTCACACTATAAGATGATGGTGAAGTTTAAAAATGGTTATGAAGTACCCTATACAGACGATGGTGTACCAGGTTGGGGGAACTTCAAAAAACAGACAATTTTTTACAAAAAAGATATTGACCTTACCGATGTAGATTTTGGTCCTGTAACCAAGACGCTTTCACCAAAAAAAATCATTAAGCTGCGTGAGAAAAAGAAACTAGAGGTACGTCTTCCTTCTGGTATCTGGACAAATTGTACAAAATGCGTTGCAGGTTATGTTGAAGATATGCTTGAGGCTGAAAACTATCACCTCTTTAGAAAAGCTCCGAAAAAAAAGGATAAATAATTTTATATACAATCATTCATACAATCCATATTTTTGCCGTATTTATCTATGGTGGTTTTTTATTTACAGATAATCTTTTTATGATGAAGATGAAGCAATCTCTTAATGAAGATGAGCATAAAAAAGCACGTGAAGCTATCATGATGCATGTACGAAAAGTTGTTCCAAAAGCACTTGTTGTTGCTGTCCTTTCAGGAATGTACCTCTTTACTCAAGTTTTTGGAGAGATAAAACCTGAAGGTCTATCAACATTTCAAATTGCACTTTCAATAAAAGCATTTTTAGGTCTTTGGCTTGGATTTCGTGGTGTAAATCAGGTATTTTTTGGTATTCAGCCATGGGTATTTAAAAGCCATCTTTTTCCATTCATTTTAGTGGTAATTATTATACTGCTTTCACAATTTATGTTTTTGGATTTCACTACCATTTAACCGGTTTTTAACCACAAAAAAGGTATAATCCAGAAATTTTACTAACTACTTTAACTCTGCAAAAGGACAACCATGAGAATTCGTAAACGCGCCCTGACATTTGAAGATGTACTTTTAGTACCACAATATTCTGAAGTACTACCTAAAGAGGTTTCTCTTGAAACAAAATTAACACGTAATATCAGCCTGAAAATTCCTATGGTTTCTGCTGCAATGGATACAGTAACAGAATATCGTGCTGCTATTGCAATGGCTAGACTTGGCGGTATTGGAATTATCCATAAAAACATGGATATAGAAACACAATGCAAACAAGTAAAAAAAGTTAAAAAATCTGAAAGTGGCATTATTATAGATCCTATTTATGTTCATCCGGATGCAACACTTGCAGATGCAGAAGCACTTATGAAAGAGTTTAAAATCTCTGGTGTACCTGTTGTGGACGGTCATAACAAACTTCTTGGAATTTTAACAAATCGTGATATGCGTTTTGAAAAAGATATGCGTAAACTCGCTTCTGAAGTTATGACTAATATGCCTCTCATCACTGCAAAACAAGGTATTAGCCTTGATGAAGCTGCAGATATTATGCACCAAAATAAAATTGAAAAGCTTCCTATTGTAGATGAAGAAGGATTTTTAAAAGGTCTTGTAACTATTAAAGATATTAAAAAACGCATAGAGTACCCTAACTCAAACAAAGATGCATTTGGTCGTTTGGTTGTTGGTGCTGCCATTGGTGTTGGACAAATGGACAGAGCAAAAGCACTTGTAGATGCAGGAGCTGATGTCTTAGTTTTAGACTCTGCACATGGTCATTCAAAAGGAATTTTAGATACCGTAAAAAATATCAAAGAGACACTTGAAGTAGATATCATTGCAGGGAACATCGCAACAGCAGAAGCAACAGAAGCACTTATTGAAGCTGGAGCTGATGGTGTAAAAGTTGGAATAGGACCTGGTTCAATCTGTACTACAAGAATTGTAGCCGGCGTTGGTGTTCCACAAATCTCAGCTATTGATGAGTGTGCCGCAGCAGCTAGAAAACATGGTGTACCTGTAATTGCAGATGGTGGAATTAAATACTCTGGTGATATTTCAAAAGCACTTGCAGTAGGCGCTAGTTGCGTTATGGCAGGAAGTCTTCTTGCAGGTACAGAAGAGTCTCCGGGTGAAACTATCATGTTCCAAGGGCGCCAGTATAAATCATACCGTGGTATGGGAAGTATTGGAGCGATGCAAAAAGGAAGTAATGACAGATATTTCCAAGAAGGAACAGCAGCAGATAAACTCGTTCCAGAAGGAATTGAAGGTCGTGTACCATTTAGAGGTAGCATTGCAGGAATCGTTCATCAAATGATGGGTGGGCTTCGTTCATCTATGGGTTACTGTGGAAGTGAAAGCATTGAAGCATTCTGGGATAAGGCAGAGTTTGTTGAGATCACATCCGCAGGTCTTAAAGAGTCTCATGTTCATGATGTAATCATCACACAAGAAGCACCAAACTACCATGTCTAAGCAAGAAGTTCGATATGCGGGTTTTTGGATCCGTTTTATCGCTTCGTTTTTAGATACTCTCTTTTTAGCTCTGCCGGTAGCTATCGTCATCTATTTTTTAAGTGACGGCAACTGGTTTGATTTCGCACAATACCAACAAAATATACAACTCGCAATGAGCGGTAATCCTCACGCACTCGATAATCAACCACAAACTTCTTTTACATGGGAACTTATATTTGAAATCTCTGTTTTAGTCGTAACAGTTATCTTTTGGGAGAAGTGGAAAGGCGCTACACCGGGAAAAAAATTTGTACATATTAAAATCGTTGATGCACAAACATTTCAAGATATCACCAACAAACAGGCAATAACCCGTTCACTAGGATACATCCCATCTACCCTGCTCTTTTGCATAGGCTTTTTAATGGTGGCTTTTAGAAAAGACAAACGAGCTCTGCATGATTTGCTTGCAAACTCTGCTGTTATCTATGATGAAGAAGCCCTTATAAGTTAAACTTCTCTTTATCAAAAAAGCTCTCTACTGAGATGTTTTTAAAAGCGGCATTGAGTGAAGTGAAGAGATCTGGAAACTTCTGCTCCATCTCTGCGAGCATCTTTTTGGTATTTTCTCTTGCGTGAGGAGCTTTAATGTCAAAACGCATTGCAGGACAGGCTTCATCCCCTATGGCTTCGATGTCATTATCAACTACAAAAGCACGCAATTGACGCTCACGCAACTGAATTAGTGGTCGAATAACAATCAAACCATTTTCAGCTCTATACTTTGGAGCTAATGAGCGCATTTGACCATTATAGATAAAGTTCATAAAAAAGCTCTCTGCTGCATCATCCATATGATGACCCAAGGCTACTTTGTTACATCCATGCTCTTTGGCTACAGAGTAGAGATACCCTCGACGCATACGTGAGAAAAAAGAGCAATAAGAGGAGTTTTTACGAATCTTCTCTTTTGCCAACTCATACGTCTGTGTCTCATGAATGATGTGAGGAATATTATGTTCTTTGCAGTGTGCGGCAAGGTTAGAGTAATCTTCACCCATTCCATAGCTGATTGTCACTGCCAAAAACTCAAAATCAAAAGGAGCACGACGCTGTTGCTCTTTCATCGCATGAATCATGGTAAGTGAATCTTTCCCACCTGAAAGTCCTACAAGAATCTTATCACCCTCTTCTATTAAATTGAACTCGGCATTTGTTTTACCGAGTTTTGACATGATTTTTTTAGAAAGTTTTACTCCCATTAAGCGTTTGCCAGCCTATCAACCATCTTCATTAAAAATTCAGCACTCACCTTTGCAGAGCTCTCAACAAACTCTTCAAAATTAAAACCTGCATCCATATCTGCAGAGTCACTGATAGAGCGAAGAATGAAAAAAGGAACACCAAGCGCATCACATACAACAGCAACACTAGCACCCTCCATCTCTAAAGCATCAGCCTTAAAAGTCTCAGCAATAAACTCTTTACGCTCCTCAGAAGCGATAAACTGATCGCCTGTTGCAATGACGCCCTCTTTAACAGCTACACCCATCTCAGAAGCAACTATCTTAGAGAGTGCTATTAAATCTTTATCGGCTTCTACATAGACACTTCCCTCAGGTACATATCCGTGAGGATGACCAAAAATAGTAATATCTAAATCATGCTGTGCAAGTTTGCAAGCCACTACCAAGTCGCCGATTTTAAGATTAGGATTAACCGCGCCTGCAACACCCGTAAAGAGAAGCACATCACATGCAAACATCTGTAGCATTGTGCTTGCAGTCAGTGTTGAGAAGACTTTTCCTATCTTTGAATACGCCACAACTACATCAATATCTTTATATTTTGCTTTATAGTATTTGTTTTTTGCGTAATTAACCTCTTGTACATCATCAAGACGCTCTAAAATCGGAGCTACCTCTTCTGGCATTGCACCCATAATTGCTATTTTCATTTTTTCCCTTATATCTCTACAGTTTTTATAACTGTTTCAAATTTGCTAAGTTTATGTTGTATATTGCCTTGTTCATCAACACTGCAACTTCCACCCCAAAAGCCAAGTCCATCTTCAAAACCAACACGATTTACAAAAACAAGTTTGGCAGAACACTCACGAGCTACTGTTTGAATAATTTCATACCAACTCTTTTCAATACTTAAACCATCATCGTTAAATCCGCGTGCAGGTGAAGCAACATGAACAATAATCAAATCAGGATTGAGTTTAATTAACTCTTTATGAACACTCTTATGCCAGAGATCTTCACAAACCAAAAGAGAGACTCTCTTGCCATTAACCTCAAAAGCTTCAAAACTATCACCGCCTTCAAAGTAGCGTGCCTCTTCAAACATTCCATAATTTGGCAGATGAACTTTAATGTGTTTAGCTAAAAGTTTTCCCTGTGAAAAGTAGAGCCCGCAATTTCGAAAAACATCACCCTCACGCATTGCCGCACCAAGAGCAATATCTACATCTTTACTTAACTCCATCAAAGGAGTAAGCTCCTCTTCACTCCAAGCATCCTCACGCAGCTTATCTTGCAGTAGATAACCACTGAGTGCAAGTTCTGGAAATACGATCAAGTCTGTTGATGCTTTATTTTCGTCAATAATTTTAATAGCCTCATCCAAATTAGAACGATTTAACTTTGGAGAAGTTTGTGCTAGTATTACTCTCATTTTATGAGCAAATTTCCTCTTTAACTTTTTCTAATGATGCCATATCAGAGATATTTAAAGTTTTTAAATCTTTTACTATTCTTCTGTTGAGTCCTTTAAGCACTACGCCGTTTCCAAACTCAATAGCCACATCTACGTCACCGGCAATTGCCTGAATTGACTGCTTATACTTGACAGGTTTTACAAGTTGGTCTTTTAAAAGCTCTACAGCCTCAGCTTTTGTGCTGTATGGTTTTGTTGTAACATTTGAAATAACAGGTGCTTCAAAATTGTCTGTAATATACTTCTGCATAAGTTCAGCTAAAGGCTCTTGTGCCGGTGCTAAAATCTCACAGTGTGAAGCAACACTCATATTTAAAAGAAGTGCACGTTTTGCACCGGCTTCTTTGAATGTATCTTCTAAAGATGCCAAGTCAGCTCTGTTTCCTGCCACTACAAGCTGCCCATCTTGGTTATAATTTGCAGGCCAAACTTGTTTTCCTTCTGCTTGTGCATCGGCACAAATCTTCTCAACGCTTGCATCATCAAGACCAACAATAGCCATCATACCTGCATCTTTGCCTTCACATGCCTCTTGCATATATGCTCCACGCTTATGAACTAGCTCAACTGCATCTACATAGTCAATAGCTCCAGTTGCACATAATGCTGAAAATTCACCAAGTGAATGTCCTAAAAAAAGCTCAGCTTTTACATCAGGACATGCCTCTTTAAAAAGTCTGTATGCAACCATCTGAACAAGTAAAATAGCAGGTTGTGTATAAGCAGTTTGCCCAAGTTTTTCATTCTCCTCAAAGATTATCTCTTTAAAATCTACTCCGATTCTCTCACCAGCTTTGGCAAACATCTCACGTGCAAGTTCTGAATTATCATAAAAATCCTTACCCATACCTACGGCTTGTGAGCCTTGTCCTGCAAATATCATTGCTATTTTTTTCATCTGTTTTCCTTTTTATAAATATTGTTTGTTTTGAGAAATTTTTTTTCTCAATGTATTACGATTGAGTCCCAATCTATCTGAGAGTTGTAGTTGTGATTTAAATTTTTTAAGCCCTGCTCGAATAAGCGGAACTTCATAAAGATACAAAAAATTTCTATAATCACTGTTAGAACCCAGTTTATTATAAAGATAGTTTTGCATTATCTCCATAAGCTCACTCTCTTTAATATCTTGTAAGAGATAGTTTATCATTACCTGACGGCGCAGGGAATCTGCATTTGTAGATAAATCAACTTTGAAATTTTGACTGCTAAACGCTTCATTTCCTCCAAAAAGTTCTGCAGCTTCTTTAGCAAATTTTTCAACTAAAAAGGCAACATCTTCTTCCCTCTCACGCAGAGGTGGAATGTCAAATTTAACACTAAAAAGGTCATCAATCAACTCATTTTCAAAAGATTGTTTCGCAGTTGCTATTACGCGAACATGCATCTTTTTAATACTCTGTACAAGTCTGTTTAAGTTCGGGGAGTTCTCTAGGTTTGTGATGATTAACTCTTTGGAGCTCTCAAGAGCAACAAGAAGTTCATCAAAGTTTGATGCATCAACAATGGATGCATCAGGAAGTATAAAAGAAGCTAATGTTCTTTTACCTACACCACTCTCACCCATAATAAGGGCATTGACACTGAGTGTCTTTAAAAGTGATGCTGTTTTCTTAGCCTGATTTGAGGCTGAAGATTCAGTTATAAAACTAGTGACATCCACAACTGCCAGATCCGCAATGCTCT
>CAZGSK010000030.1:0-11494 GCA_964528435.1 uncultured Sulfurimonas sp.
GAAGTTATTATGGCAAAATCATTATATGAAACATTAGAAGTATCAGAAAATGCAAGTGAATCTGAAATTAAAAAAGCGTATAGAAAATTAGCGAGAAAGTATCATCCTGATATCTGTAAAGAAGCAGATTGTGAGGAAAAATTTAAAGAGATTAATGCTGCATATGAAATATTAGGTGACAAAGAGAAAAAAGCACAGTATGATCAGTATGGCGACAGTATGTTTGGTGGTCAAAATTTTCATGACTTTTCTCGTGCTCAAGGTGGCAATGTCGATCTTGACGAGATATTACGTCAAATGTTCTCTGGTGGCGGAGGCTTTGGCGGTTTTAGTAGCGGCAGCGGTCGTCAATCGTACAGTAGCGGAGGTTTTGGTGGCTTTGGTGGAACAGGTGGTTTTCAACAAGAACCAAATCTTGATATTGAAGCAAAAGTTACAATTCCGTTTAATGTAGCCATTCTCGGTGGAACACATTCTGTCTCAGTAAACGGTGAGCGTTTTGATATTAAGATACCAGCAGGTGTAAAAACCGGAGAGAAACTTCGTGTAAGAGGAAAAGGGCATGCCCAAAATGGCAGAGCAGGAGATCTGTTCCTTAAAATTACGGTAGCACCATCACCGGATTATGAGCGTGAGGGAGATGATCTGGTTAAAACCATAGATGTCCCTCTTTATGCGGCACTCTTTGGAGATAAAATTGCAGTACAAACTCTAGAAAAAGAGATAAAGCTCAAAATCCCGCAAAATACAAAGAACGGACAACGCTTTCGTGTAAAAGGAATGGGTGCCATGAATAGAAAAACAAAACAAAGAGGTGATTTGTACCTCAAAGCAAATATTGTCAATCCAAAGGTAGAAGAGTTGGATGACGATTTGGTAGAATTAATGAAAGAAAAACTACCAAAGACAATTTAAGAGGAGGTAAATGATGCATCATTATGACGAACCGGTTTATTTAATTAGTATTGTTTCAAAGATACTTGATATTCATCCACAGACTTTACGTCAGTATGAGAGAGAGAATCTCATTACACCTTCTCGCTCAAACGGACGTATTCGGCTCTATTCGCAGCGTGATATTGACAGGATTAAACTTATTTTGCGTCTGACACGAGAGCTTGGCGTTAATCTAGCGGGGGTAGATATTATTTTACGTCTTAAAGAGAATGTTGATAAGATGGAACGAGAGATTGCAGAACTTCGCCATGAGGTAGAAGCTGCTAAAAATGCACGCTCTGTCTCTCCTGATAAAGCGCTAGTAACAAAAAAAAGCATCTATGAAATGATTATATTTGAGGGAGACTAGAGTCCCTCTTTTAGTCGTTTGACTTTAACTCCGACATTTTTAAGTTTTGTCTCTAGGGAATCATATCCACGATCAAGATGATAAATACGATGAATGTTTGTATCTCCTTTGGCAATGAGTGCTGCAAGTACCAAAGCGCTTGAAGCTCTCAGATCAGTTGCCATAACATCAGTAGCACTTAGATCAGATTTTCCGTTAATTGTTGCTGTATGACCATTGAGTGAAATATCTGCACCCATACGTTGTAGTTCGCTAACGTGCATAAATCTGTTCTCAAAAAGACGCTCCTCGATGATAGATACGCCGTTTGCCTGTGTTGCAAGCGCCATAAACTGTGCCTGCATATCTGTTGGAAAGGCAGGGTACTCTTGAGTGATGATTTTTACAGGTTTGATCTCTTTACTTGGATAGATGGTAATTGTATCTTTTGTAATGTCGAGTTTAAATCCCATCTCTTCAAATTTTGCAATGACTGCACCAAGATGATCCGGTTCTACATTTGTAAGCGTCAGTTTTGAAGCTGTAATTGCTCCTGCACAGAGATATGTTCCGGCTTCGATTCTATCTGGAATAACACGAAATTCTTTGATCTCTAGCAGTTTTTTATTGCTTCCTTGGATTTTTAGGACGGCTGTTCCAATTCCCTCTACCTTTACGCCGCTTGCATTGATAACTTCACAAAGTTGAACTACTTCAGGCTCACGTGCAGCATTGATGATTGTAGTTTCTCCCTCTGCAAGTGCTGCTGCCATAACGATGTTTGCAGTGCCTGTGACGGTAATTTTGTCAAAGATAATTTCACATCCTTTAAGCCCTTGTGGTGCTCTGGCTTCAATATATCCGGCATTGATGGTGATCTCTGCTCCCATCTGTTCAAGTGCTTTTAAGTGCAGATCGATTGGACGCTGCCCTATGGCACACCCTCCAGGAAGTGATACTTCACAATGCCCAAAACGTGCTAGAATTGGACCAAGTACAAGAATGGAAGCACGCATTGTTTTTACTATGTCATAGGTTGCTTTTGTCTCTTTGAGTGTCGATGTATCTACAACAACCCTGTCATCATAAAAATCACATGATGCACCGAGATTTGTAAGGAGCTTTAAAAGTGTTTTAATATCTGCAACATTAGGCAGGTTTTTGATAGTAACGCTCTCTTTTGCAAGAATAGTCATTGCAATAAGCGGTAGTGACGCATTTTTTGCACCAGAGATTTTTATTGTTCCATTGAGGGCAGATTTGCCTTTGATTTTTAAGTAGTCCATATTTCTCTTTATTTTTGATTCTCTAAAAAATTGCGTTATTATATCTTAAATTTGATATACTACTGTTAAGGGCGTACCTAAAAACTCTAGTTATCCTCAGCTTTTGAGAGGAGTTTACAATCAAGGCAGCCTTTTGAAGCCCTAGCCTTAGCTAAGGAAAAAAAGGATAACGTAGAGTGTAGGCTCCTCTCTTAAGCCCAAAGGGAGGGATAAAAAGAGCGATATTTTACAAAATTTTTCATCATCATAGCTATGGCTATGACTCAAAAAAAGTTTTACAAAATTTCATCTCTTTTTCTTCCCTCTGAGAATGACTAGAGTTTTTAGGTATACCCTATATAATTAAGTAGGAAATAAGATGGGTTCGGCACTTGAGAGGCTAAAAAATTTAACAAATAAAATATCTTCATATGAGCTGGCAAGAAAAGAGAATATCAATCAGTTACAATTACTTTACAAAGAGATAGGTATTGATAAAAAAGTAGAGAATTTTGAAAATCTTTTTGATTTTAAAGCGATTAATCTCTCTGGTGTTTCTCTCCAAGATGAGAATCTTGGTGCGATAAAAGAGGGGAAGTATCTGCAGATTTTGGCAATTTCATATGATAAAGATGCAGTTGTAAAGAGTAAAAATATCTCTTTGGCATATTTTGGAAGAGTAGAGAGTGTTGATGAGGCACTAAAAGAGAAGGTTGTAGAGTTTGTCATTCGTTACCGTTTTGAGAAGAGCTTTATAAATCTGGAGCATTATCACGCTATGCTTGGGAATTTTAAAGATAAAGATGCCTAGATTTTATTTTTTACTGTGGGCTTCATGGACAATACGAGTGGTGTTGTGCAGTCTTTTTTTAGCGGTGCTTTTTGCACTCTTTTTGACACTTTTTATCTATGTGAAACAGGGGTTGCCTTCTTTAGATGAAAAGATATTAGATGCACTTTTGGCTGTATGGAGGTTTTGGTTTGCCATCTCTTTAAATATAGCAGTACTTATTGCACTTTTTAGAAGTGTGAAGTATCTGTTTAATCATCCTCACGCAGGCTATGTTTTAAAGCTAAAAAAGTGTTTCAAAGAAGATTCTTATGAATACCTGGAAGTAATTGGTTATGGAGATTTGGTCAAAGTTTGGAGAAAGTGGTTTATGTTACTTATCTGGTTAGTGGGTAGTTTGATGGTACTTGCGCTGCTTTTTACCTATATCTTCAGCTCTTATGAGACTCTTTTTGAGTGGTTTAATCTCTATATTTTATATGCATTTATCTTACTTGCAGGATATCTCTCTTTTATATTTTTGGGGAATCGCTGTAAAAGTGTCAGGATAGTAAAGTGTTGATATTTTTAGATATAGAAACAACAGGATATGAAAAAAACGACAAGATATGCTCCATAGGCTTACTCTCTTTTGAAAATGAATCTTGTGTAAAGAGTATCTATGCGCTTGTCAATGAAGGTAAGAAAATACCTCCAAAGGCTTCGGCCTTACATAATATTACAAATGAGATGATTCAAAAAAAGCCCCCATTGCGTGAGAGTGAAATATATAGATATCTTCAAGAGAATAATCAAAAACAAAACACGTTCATTGTACATAATGCAGCTTTTGCTTTACCCTATTTGCAAGCTGCGGGTTTAACATGGCATGGTAAAATAATAGATACACAAAAAGTTGTCAAGCATCATATTGCAGAGTGTGAATTTTTTAGTTTAGAATTTCTTCGCTATGAGTTAAAACTCTATCAAAAAGAAGAAGTAGTAAAGGAGCTATGTGGAATTAAAGATGCTTTGATTGCACATCATGCATTGAGTGATGCTTTTGTTATAAAGCTGCTTTTTGATTACCTTTTAGAAGAGTTGTCACAAGAGGCGATGGAAGAACTTACTTTTAAAAATGTACTACTTGAGAAGTTTCCATTTGGAAAATATGCGGGCAGATATATTGAAGAGATAGCTATGAATGATAGAAGCTATCTGTTGTGGATGCTCTCTTTGGAGAGTTTGGATGATGATTTAGCGTACTCCTTGGAGTACTATTTACAAGGATAGAGATGAGAATTGCTGTAGAGTGTCAATCGCCGTTGTTGCAAAAGTCGTTAGAGCTTTTTTTGGCAAAATATTTGAGTTCTTCAAAGAAGTGTGACATTATTGTCAGAGATGAAGAGTGTTTGGGAGATAGTCGCTGCTTTTACATAGGCAGTGATGCAAATGCCGATCTTCTTAAGCCATTTTCAAAGTCACAGCTGATTTTAGCGCTTGAAAAACGATATGAAGAGCTTTATAGAAGCAGTGAAAAAACAGAGGATGAAGCTATTAAAGAGGAGTATTTTGAAGAGGATGACTCTATGGACTTCTCAATCTTGCAAAAACGCATTGAGTTTCTCACGCAGGAGTATCAAGAAAATATCTTACGGGCGGTTAAAGCATTCTATGAAAAATAGTAAACAACTGACAAAAAAGATAATTGCCGGAAAATACAAAGGCAAAACACTTAAACTCCCTTCAAAAACAACGACACGGAGTTCTAAAGCGATTGTTTTGGAATCATTTTTCAATACTTTGCAGTTCGATATAGTTGATGCTACATTTGTTGAGGTCTTCTCAGGTTCAGGCTCTATTGGGCTTGAAGCACTCTCTCGTGGTGCAAAACAGATCTATTTTATGGAGCAAGACAGAGCTGCTCTCAAAACACTTAAAGAAAATATAGCCCAAACTGATCCTTCAGCCTGTGAAGTTTTTGGCGGGGACAGTTTTGCCAATATTAACGCAGTTGTAGCGAGACTGAAAAAAACAAAGACAAAAGCCTACTTCTATATTGATCCTCCTTTTAGCATACGTGAGGGGATGGAAGATATCTATGATAAAACCATAGATTTGATAGCCTCACTGCCGTTAGAGTCTGTAAAGATGATTATTATAGAGCATATGAGTGGACTTGAAATTCCTCAAAAGATAGGCAATTTTAGTATTAAAAAATCTAAAAAATTTGGAAATACGACACTTACTTACCTAACAGATGAAAATATGGAATAAAACTTGCTAAATTTCTTGCATAATGTAAGGATTTAGTCAATGAAATATTTTTTAGCTTTACTGCTGCTTTTCTCATCACTCTATGCAACAAAGATCACTGATGTGTCAAATATTGTCGGTGTTCGAGAGAATCAGATTATTGGTTACTCTTTGGTAGTTGGTCTTAAAAAGACAGGGGATGGTACAACCTCAAAATTTACACTCCAATCGATTTCAAATATGTTAAAAGCGATGAATATCGATATGAATCCTATTGATATCAAATCAAAAAATGTTGCGGCAGTTGTGGTCACAGCAACGCTCAAACCTTTTGCACGTCAAGGGGATAAATTTGATGTAACAGTATCTTCTATCGGTGATGCAAAATCACTCGAGGGTGGAACACTTTTAATGACACCGCTTAAAGGGGTGGATGGAAAGATCTATGCACTGGCGCAAGGGCCGTTGAGTATCGGTGGTTTGAATCAAAGAGGTGCAGGCGCAGAGACGCATCCGACAACGGGAATTGTCTTTAATGGTGGTTTTGTCGAGCGTGAGATCAATATTGACCTTTTTCATCAACAGTACGCAACACTCTCTTTAAAAGAGTCAGGTTTTGAAAATGCAGTTGCTGTACAAAAGGCGATCAATGCTTACTACAACACACAAGTTGCCGTAGCAATGGACTCACGCAGTATTAAGCTAAAACGTCCGAAAAATCGTTCGATGATTGAGTTTTTAGCAGAGATACAAAACATTGATATGAACTATAAACCAAAAAATAAAATCATCATCAATGAGAAAACTGGAACTATCGTTGCTGGAGTAGATATACAACTCAAACCAATTATCCTCACGCATGGGGATATCACGATTAAAGTAGTTGAAGAGGATACACCATCAAAACCGGAAGGTTCGATGGAAGTAGATAAAAACCTGGTTATTGGAATGAATGAGAACGAGATTTATACGAAAAAGGGAACAACAACTGTTGCCAATCTTGTTCGGTCTTTACAAAAGCTAGGGGCAACGCCAAAAGATATCATTTCTATTTTAGAGGCGATGAAGAGTGCAGGCAGTATCTCTGCTGAGTTGAAGGTTATATAATGGGTTATGGATTAAATGCTTTACGTGCGCAAGCACAGTTAGTTACACAGAACAAAGATATACCAAAAATCAATCCTCACGCAGAAGATAAAGCCCTGCGTGAGCAGACGGATGCTTTTGAAGCAGTTATTATAAAAATGATGATGGATAATGCGATGAAAGATGAAAAGAATCTCTTCTCATCTCAAAATGATCCTGGGGATAAAATATACAAATCAATGTATAGAGAAGAACTCTCAAAAGCAAGTGCGGGGAGTTTTGGTTTTTCACAGATGCTCTATGACTATTTAAGTCAAAGAAATTCGTGAAATATGTTTATAAAATCATAATTTTGTCGATATGTCAGTATAGAGAAATTTCGCAAGAGATATGAAGGATAGAATATGATTTCAGGTATAAATAATTCGGCTGTTCGTAGTGCATATGCAAACAGTATGAACGAAAACAAAGAGTTAAAACCAAACGCTAAGTTGACTGCATCGCAGGATGGCAGTAAAAACAGAATAGAAAAACTCAAAGAGGCCATAGAGTCGGGTGAGTACAAAGTAGATTTATCTGCGCTATCTCAGAAGATGGCAGACGAATTACTTAAGTAAAATAAACAATTATGGGGGTTTGCGATGCTTTCTCATCACTTACAAAATGCTTTAGAAGATTTAAGAGATCTCATTACAATTACTGAGTCAGACATAGAAGATATAAAAAAAGCAGAGCACAACCCACAGTTTGACAGACTCTCTCTCAAAGAAGAGAAACTCAAAGCTTTTGAGACAAAAAAAGCAATGATAGATCACGAAATTTCAAATCTTATGACATCAAGTCCAGATATAGCACTTCCAGACCTTTTAACTTCAGAGCAACATCAGTTATTGGATGATCTAAAAGTAGAACTATCCCGTCTGCATGAAGTCAATAAAAAATATGCAAAGCTTGTTTTGGTTGTGAGTAACCTTTATAATGATTTTTTGGAGAGGTTGGTTCCTACAGAGATGCAAGGATACCAAAAAGTAGCCTCAAAAGATTCTGCAATTATGGAAGTGAGAGTATAAATGGCATCAATTTTTAACACTCTAAATATTGGATACAGTGGATTAAATGCTGCTCAGGTCGGCATAAATACAACGGGGCATAATATCTCAAATGCTGAAGTAGAGGGATATACAAGACAGCGTGTTGTTACGTCTGCAGCTACACCTCTTTCAAGTAGGTCAGGAAATATTGGTAATGGAACAGAAATTCAAGATATAAAACGTGTTTTTGATAACTTCGTTTTTGATCGATACAGTAATATATCGTCTGATAAAGAGTACAGTGACTTTGAGAAACAAACATTAGAAGAACTCTCAAGCTATTTTCCTGAGATTGATGGTGTAGGTATTAAAGCTGATTTGGCAGAGTATTATAATATGTGGCAGACATTTTCTGATAATCCAGATAATGATGCTATAAAAGTTGCGCTTGCAAAACAGACAGAGACACTCTCATCTCATATAACACAGACACAAGATCAGGTTTTAGGTCTTCAAATGCAGATCAATGATCAACTAGCTGTAAATATTGAAGAGGTTAATTCTCTTGCAAAACAGCTGGCTGATCTTAATGGAAGTATTGATACTGCTGAAGCAGGTGATATGTACAGTGCAAATGATTTGCGAGATAAAAGAAATGTAATTGAGCGAAGTCTTTCAAGACTCATTGGTGCTGATGTGAAACAGGGGCAGTTAGAATCTAATATTCAGATTGACAGTAATTCAAATACAAGAACAGGGAGTTACACTCTGAGTATTAATGGCTTTAATATTGTTGATGGACACTCTTATCATCCATTGAAATTGACAAAAGATGATAATGAGTATGGTTTTTACAGCCTCTATTATGAGAGACAAGATGGTGTTCTTATCCCTTTTGAAGAAAAAGTGACAAATGGAAGAGTTGGTGCTATTTTTGATCTTCGTGGAGGAGCTATTGATACAACAAGTGGTATGCCGACAGATGGAATAGTACAAAAAACTGTAACAGACTTGGATGCATTTGCACAAGGACTTATTGAGGCTACAAATAATCTTTATGCTCAGAGTGCTACAACAAAAATGGAGTCAAATATTGTAACAATTGATGATGATACACCTTTGCTCAATTCAAACTTAAAGATTAATACGGGTGCATTTGATATTATTGTGTATGACATTGATGGGAATGAAGTCGCTAGAAGAGATATAAATGTAGATAATAGTACAACAATGAATAATGGGACTGATTCTTCTGTTATAGGGCAAATAAATGCCGATGTAGATGATAATGATGATTTAAATGCTACGAATGATATTGATGACTATCTTATTGCTAATTTCCAAACAGCTGCCAATGGTGAACGTAGATTAGAACTTATGATTAATCCTGACGCTGAGTCTATGGGCTACACATTTGCTATAGCAGATAAACTTAAAACTGATGATTTTTCATCAGGTACGAACTTTGCAGGAGCATTAGGTCTTGGTCGCTATTTGGATGGGCATAATGCGCGTGATATATCTTTAAATAATAGGTTTGAAGACAATCCAACAAAGATAAGTGCAGGATACTCTTCTACCGCTGGTGATAATCGTTTGGCATTAGACATGGTGCAGCAACAGTTTGAATCTTATAAGTTTCAGGTAGGTAATCAAGAGTATGATACTACCACTTACGGAATGTTTGATATTACTGCAACCTATGTCGGTACTGCAACAAATGCGGCAATTACAAGAAATGATACAGTTACAGCACAGTTTAACTCTACTGAGATGGAATACAATTCTGTTTCAAAAGTAAGTATTGATGAAGAGATGACAAATCTTATAAAATATCAAACATCATATGGTGCAGCGGCAAAGGTTATTACAACTGTGGATCAGATGATGCAGACACTTCTTGGAATCAAACAGTAAAGTGTTTCCAAGAGTCAGTGTTATTCTTCTTTTTAGTATCTTTTTCTTTGCCTTTTTTGGCTCTTTTTTCTATACGGTCAGTCCCTATACATTAGATAGTCATGCTATTTTGCTTGCACCTTCATCAGGGCATATTTTTGGAACAGACAGATTGGGACGTGATATACTCGCACGTTTGATGGAAGGGGGTAAAGTCTCTTTAATCATAGGTGTTGGAAGTGCACTCATAGCTTCTTTTATTGGGCTGATATTAGGCTCGATCGCCGGTTATTATAGAGGCTTTGTAGATAAGTCTTTTATTGTTATTGTAGATCTCTTTTTAACATTTCCGACTTTCTTTTTACTTTTGGCACTGGTCTCGTATGTGAATGCTTCATCATTTGTATTGATTATTATCATCTCTATTACAGGGTGGATGACAACAGCTCGTTTGATTCGTTCTGAAAGTTTTAAAATCACTTCTCAGCCCTATATAAAGATACTCAACATCGCTAAAGTAAAAAAAAGTAAGATACTTCTGAAATACTATGCACCGATTTTAGCACCTATCTTCTTTGTCAGTTTTACTTTTGGTGTCGGAGGTGCTATACTTGCAGAATCGGGCCTGAGCTTTTTAGGACTTGGCATTGTTGCACCGCAGATGAGTTGGGGAACAATTTTAAGTGGTGGAAAAGATGTTATAGAGATCGCTTGGTGGGTGAGCTTTTTTCCTGGTCTTTTAATATTTTTGGTGACATTTTCACTCATAAATATTTCAAATTATCTGCAACAATTAACAAATAAAAAAGAGATAGGTTTGTAAAGTATAGAATTCAGCAGATTTGGCACTTCTCTATTTGAGAACAAAAGTAAAGAGAGATTACTTTTGTCGCCTTCTTTTACTGTTTTTTGCAGGTATATAAAATTCTAAAGCTCCAAGCTTTTTGGTAATAATTTCCCCATTATCCAAGAGTTTTTGCAATCTTTGTCTGCTTGCATCATCAAAAAGCAGCTCAATATCTTCTTGCGTGAGAGGGCGTTTATCGAGAGTGTTGCGTATCTCATCATTGTTATAGTTTGTATTATTTGCTTCAGCATGTTGGCGTGAGGCTATATGTATGGGCAGAGAGTTGTCAAAGAGCTGTGCAAGTTCATGAAGCTCTTTGTAACTAATTCCCATAACAGGGTATGCCGGTGGTCTGTCTATCGTACCGAGATCTATTCGTGTTGCATTGATGGACAAGAGCACTTTATTGAGTTTTGCTACCTCTTCTTGTGTATCGTTAAGTCCATGAACAAAGAGTATCTCTATGAAGAGTTTGCCGCTGTACTCTTTTGAAAAAGCTTGTACTTTTTGTATGATATCTTCAATTTTAATGCTTGTATGAGGTCTGTCTATCTTTTTAAATACCTCAGGTGTAACAGCATCTAAAGAGAGTTTCACCTGATCGAGTTTTAAAAGTGATTTGTAAACTTTTTCATCAACAAGCGTTGCAGAGTTTGTCAGTATCAGTGTTTTGGTATTGCCTTTTATCGCATTTATGGCATCAATGAGTTCATCAAGATAAGGATAGAGTGTTGGTTCACCATTTGCTGTGAGCGTAATAACGTCTATATTTTCATCGAGATGTTTTTGAAGTTCATTGATAATTTCATGCACACTTATTGTCTCTTTTTGGTTTGCAACTGTTGCAGCAGGGGCTAGTTCACAGTAGAGACAGTCAAAGTTACACTGTTTGCGTGAGGGAGAGAGATCAATCCCCAGACTCATACCAAAACGGCGTGAGTTTATGGGACCGAAGATTATATTATTTTTTTCCACTGACTCTATGACACTCATCAATGAAATGCTTTGCATTTTCTACTGGTACATCAGGAAGTATTCCATGTCCCAGGTTAAATATAT
>CAZGSK010000031.1:0-11378 GCA_964528435.1 uncultured Sulfurimonas sp.
AAGTCAAATACTGCAAGTTTTAGCATTAAATACCTTCTTATTTGTTATAATTGCGAAATTATAGCGAAATAGGACTTTTTTTGTTTGATATACTCATAAATAAATTAAAAAACAATACTTATATAACCCTAGAGACCACTCCCGGACACTCTGCACAATTCACTCCAATTGTAGATAAAATTGAGTCTCTCAACTTACAAACAATGGTAGATGGATTTTCAACAACCGACAATCCTTTAGCAAAGCTCAAATTTAATGCGCTTTTTGGAGCAAAACTTCTGCAAGAGCGTTTCAACAAACCTGTTATTGCAACAATGAGTATGCGAGATAGAAATAAAATAGCCCTCCAATCAGATCTTCTTGGTGCAAACGAATTTGACATAAGAGCTATTTTAGCACTGACTGGTGACCCTGCAACCATCAGTGACCAACCTCACGCAAAGGGTGTCTTTGAAGCAGACTCTACACTCCTTTTAGATATTATCAGGGCCTTTAACTCTGGAATGGATTATGCAGCAAAACCATTTAAAGAGTCACCCAAAGAGATCTTCCCTTTTGCCGTTGTAAACTCCTATGCAAAAAACCCAAAAACACTGCAAAAAAAGATGCAAAAAAAGATAAAACATGGTGCAGTAGGTATCATCACGCAACCGGTTTACGATGTTGAAAATGCAAAACAGCTTCTAGAGCTCAAAGAGAGTGCAAACAAAGAGTGTTGCAGTGAAAATAAAAATGCAGAACTTATACTGGGTGTATTTCCTATTACAAAACTCCGTACAGCACAGTTTTTAGCTTCTCACGTACCAGGAATCAATGTTCCTCCATGCTGGCTAGACAAGCTGCGTGAGGCCCATGCACATGGTCCCCAAGAGGAGTACAAAGTAGGTTTTGAATTAAGTAAAAATCTCTTTGATGACCTTAAAGCACTCCATCCAAAAATACACTTAATGGCAGCAAATCAATTTAATATTGCTAAAGAGATATTAGTATAAAACAAGAGGAAAATTATGATAGATTTAAAACAATTACAAAAAGATTTTGACGGTATCAGCGCAAAGTTACAACGAAAAGGCGTTGATGAGAAACTCCTAGAGAAAGTAAAAGTAAAATTTGAAGAGCTCAAAGAGGCAAAAGCAGCCTATGAAAAACTCCAGGCTGCACAAAATGCAATGAGTAAAGAGTTTGGTGTTTACAAACGTGAAGGCAAAGACATATCCGAACTTAAAGCAAAAGTGGATGAGAATAAAATCCGTATTGCAGATGCACTAGAAGTACAACGCCTTCGCCAAGAAGAGCTTGAAACATTAGCAATGGCAATTCCAAACATTCCTGATGATGATGTTCCTGATGGTGCAGGTGAAGAGGATAATGTAGAGATTAAAAAAGTGCTCACGCCACCTACATTTGATTTCAGACCAAAAGAGCACTGGGAACTTGCAGAACAAAACGGCTGGATAGATTTTGAACGAGGTGTAAAACTGGCAGGTAGTCGCTTCAGTGTTGCTTATGATATGGGTGCAAAACTCGAGCGTGCCCTCATCAACTTTATGCTTAACTACAACTCAAAAAAAGGCTTTACAGAAGTGAGTGTACCACACATTGTTAATAGACGTGCACTTGAGGGAACTGGTCAACTTCCAAAATTTGAAGATGATCTCTATAAGATCGAAGGTCAAGACCTTTATCTTATTCCAACAGCAGAAGTGCCACTTACAAACCTTTTTCAAGATGAGATTCTTCCAGCAGATAAATTGCCCTTTAAAATGACAGGATATACATCTTGTTATAGGAAAGAAGCAGGTGCAGCGGGACGTGATACACGTGGTATCATCAGACAGCACCAATTTCATAAAGTTGAACTTGTCTGTATTACAAAACCCGAAGAGAGTGACCTTGTCTTTGATGAGATGGTACAAACTGCTTCAGAGATTTTAACAGCACTTGAGCTTCCTCACCGCCTTGTTACTCTTTGTACTGGAGACCTTGGTTTTGGAGCAGCAAAAACTGTTGATATCGAAGTGTGGCTCCCTGGACAAAATACCTATCGTGAAATCTCTTCCATCTCAAATACAAGAGACTTCCAAGCAAGACGAGCAAAAATTCGTTATAAAAATGGCAAGAAAAATGAACTCGTCCATACACTCAATGGTTCAGCCCTAGCAGTTGGTAGAACAATAGTAGCCATTATGGAAAACTTTCAAAATGAAGATGGAACTATCACTATTCCAGCAGTTTTAAAACCTTATCTTGGTATTAACTAATATGGATCCAAAAAAACGAGCCTCTCTCAGACATGGTATGAGTGTCGCTATTGTACTCAAACAAGATCAAGATACGGGAAAACTTACAGATGGAATTGTTCGAGATCTTCTCACAAAGTCAGCCTCGCATCCGCATGGCATCAAAGTCCGTTTAATGAGCGGAGAAGTTGGCAGAGTTAAAGAGATATATTAGTGGTACTTTTCTTGCTTAAATACAAGAGATAAAGAGATAAAATAGCTAAGGGATTGTATGGCTGACACACCAGAAGAGATAATAATCATAGAAGACAGCGATGCTGCTTCCTATGACAGCGACTCACAACAATCACTCTCTTTTGCCGAAGAAGAAGAGGCAAAACGTAAAAAGATTATTCTTTTTGGTGGTATTGCACTTATCATAGTTCTTATTATTGCAATTACTATTGTTTTATTGGCTCTCAAATCTTCAAAAGATGCACACTCACAAATTAACATCAACTTTATTGATAAAAAAATTCAAGAGAGTAAGCAAAAACCTACAATCAAACCAAGCAAACTTGAAAATATGATAGCTAAAGCGAACTATCTCTATGCAACAGGTTCAAAAGAAAAAGCACTAAGACTGTATGAGCAGATAGCCTCATACAGTGAAGCGATCTCACTCTACAACCTCGGTGTGGCAGAACTAAAAGACAAACAGTACAAAAAAGCTCTTGAAACTTTTCAAAAAGCAATTGCAAATGATGAAAAACGCTGTGTCAGTGCTATCAACGCTGCCGTATGTTCTTTACACCTTAAAGATAAGGAGAGTTTTAAATACTACATTGATCTAGCTTATGCCTACCTTCCATATGAGATTGATTCGCCGCTATATTCTTACTACTACACACTAATCAGTTATTACAATAAAAATTATCTAGCCGCACTCAACTCACTTAAAAATTCAACATCTAACGAATATGCAGATGTGCAAAATCATCTCAGCGCAAAGATCAATGCCCTGTATGAAAACAATTATGATGCACTAGATGCCATGGAAAAAAGTAAAAATGAGTCAGAAGATTTTTCAAAAGCACTTTTGTATGCCAGAATCGGGGATTACTCTCTTGCCACTACACATCTTGAAATGGCAATATCTAAAGAAAAACAACCTGTGCGTGCTCCTTTGGCACTTGGGCTTATTGATCTCAAAGCAGGACATATTGCAAAAGCTGCAAAAGAGATACAAGGTGTCACTGAAAAATATCCACAAGAGGTTTACAAATACTATCCTATTAAAGTCAAACTCAAAGAGTCCCTTTTTAATCCACAAGATGCACAAACAGAATATAGAAAAAAAATTAAAGATTCAAAAAATATCACTTATCAGAAAATATTTTATTTTTCCCCTTATAAAGTCTTTAATGCAAACCAAACTATCAGCTACATTAGAAAAGGCAACGCAAATATCTACATTGATAATGTAAACAGCGCAAAAGAGTACCTGAAAAAAAGTTCTTCTACTTCATCTGTAAACTTAGGCATAGTCCAAGCCATCAAAGAAGCACTCTCATTTAAAATAAGAAAAGCAAATGAAAAACTACAAAAACTGGTAAAAGTGCAGCCAAAACACTCTATACTCCAATATGACCTTGCTCTTACCTATGCGCAGATGGGGAACATGCAAAAAGCACATGAACATTTTCTACGCTCTTATTACCTTGATGCGAAAAATTATCTCTCTGGTATCTATGCAATAATGACGGCACAACTTATCAACAAAAAATACTATAAATTAAAATCAATTATTAAAGATTCCATTGCTTTAGAGGAGGATAGTGAGGATATTGATCTCTACAAAACACTCCTTGCTATAAGTGATAGTGACTACATCTCTACTGTTGAGTGGCTAGACAAAGATTACAAACAACGACCTCTCTATTTAGCTTTAGATGTACTAATAGCAACTAAACTCTCCAAAATAGATAAAGCACAAGATTCTGCCAGAAAACTACTTATGATTCAGCCAAATGATATCTTACCAAATATAATCTATATGGACACACACTTTCATAACTTAAAAGCATCAGAATATGCAAAAGAGACTTTAAAATATCTCAAAGAGCACTCATTTACTTATGATGATCTCTATTATGGACCTTATATTACAAGATACCTCTTTATAGAGGTAAACCTTATCAGCGGACGACTCTATTTCTTATCACAACAGCTCCAAGAAGTCTTAGAAACAACAAATAAAGATATACGTGATATTGAGAGTGCCTTAGCATTGGTCTATCTTTATGATAAGCAATTTGAAAAGTCTTATACTCTTTATAATCACCTCATAGACGAATTAAAAGTCAGAGATCCCTATACACTCTACCTTGGAGCTATCGCATCAACTGCTGCAAAACATCATGCCAATGCCATTGCCCTGCTTGAACTTGCAAAAATGAAAGAGAGTAGTTTTTATGAGAGTAGATACGCTTTAGCGCTACTTTATATGGAGATCAATAATAATGACGGAGCAGTTATTCAGCTCTCACGCATACAAGAAGATGGATTTGAATCACGCTATTTCGATTTTGAGATAGATACGCAGAAGCTACTCTTTTTTAAGCAGCATCCGCAAAAAAAGATTAAGAAAAATAACCTATAAGTGTTTCTGAAGCTTTTAGCTCCTCTCCTACACTGACATTCAGACGAAAGTTTGATTTGAGGTAGAGAGATGTTACACCATTTATCATCACTCCATAACGTACACCTTGCATCAATTCTTCTTCTTTTACAAGATCAATATCAAGCGGAGCAAAAGAGCGTTTCTCTCTGTGCACAATTTTTACACCATTGTTTGCATTATCAACAAGAAAAAGTTCTGCATATTCATTCAGCAAAGCAAAAAGTTTTGAGTTTTTACCAACTCTACTACCTTTAACAATATTAACAGAAACAACTTTTGCATTCATAGGAACTCTTAAAACAGCTACATTCAAATAAGATGACTCTACATCTACTCTATATGTATATTCTGAATCTTGTAACTCTTCTATTGCTGTTATAGCACCATCAGCAGGTGCAATCAGACTGTTTTGCTGATAAAAAGGTATTTGACGTTCAGGATTTCTATAGAGATAGAAAAATATCAATATCCCTACAAAAGAGACAAAAGCCAGAAATTCTAAATCTAAGATAGAAAAGAGTATAAAAGCCGCTACAGCATAAGCAATATAACGCCAACCACTCTTTGCAATTATAAAAAGATTATTTTGCATCACTTTGCTCACTCTCTTTAGAGTCTTTGTTCATTGTAGCATCTTCTTTGAGTTCATCTTCTATACTTTCTGTATCTTGAACTATTCTAGACTCTAAGCCTTTCGATTTTTCAAAATTTATAATAATGTTACGAACTTCTTCACCTGTAATATTCTCTTTTTTATAAAGAAGTGCTACCATCTCTTCAATAGCATCTCTATACTCTTCAAGACGATTTAAGACTTCTTTATAACGCTCATCCAAAGATTTTTTAATGAACTCATCCATCTCTTGTGCCATCTTTTCACTATATTCACGTGAGGCTTGCATACCTCCACCCAAGAAAGATTGACGTGATTTCTCTAGAACCATAAGCCCTGCAATATCACTCATACCATACGTTTGCACCATTGATTTAATAATATCTGTCGCACGTTCCAAATCATTACCTGCACCAGTCGAAATTTCACCAATGAAGACTTGTTCTGCAGCACGTCCACCAAGCAATACATCAACTTCAGCCCAAAGCTCGTGACGCTGCATCATAAACTTATCTTCTTCTGGTTTATTGAGTGTATATCCAAGAGCTGCAAGTCCACGTGGAACAATAGAGACCTTAGAAACTTTTTTAGCACCTTCGGTAGTTTCAGCAAGAAGCGCATGTCCACTTTCATGATACGCAACGATTTTTTTCTCTTTTGGATTAATACGGCGTGATTTTTTTGCAAGTCCTGCAAGTGCTCTCTCAACTGCTTCATAAATATCTCGCTGTTTTACAGTTTTTTGACTTTTACGACCTGCTAAAAGAGCCGCTTCATTAACAATATTTGCCAAATCTGCTCCAGCTAGTCCAGCTGTAAGGCGTGCTATCTCTTTGACATCCACATCATCATCCATTTTTACATTTTTCATGTGTACTTTTAGAATTTTCACACGACCTTCAAAATCCGGTTTATCTACAAGCACCTGTCTGTCAAAACGTCCAGGACGAAGAAGTGCCGCATCTAAGATCTCAGGTCTGTTTGTCGCAGCTAAAATAATAACCGGCGTATCTGTACCAAAACCATCCATCTCTGCAAGAAGTTGATTGAGTGTCTGTTCACGCTCATCATTTCCACCCATCTGCGCACCAGCAGCACGACTCTTACCAATAGCATCAATCTCATCGATGAAGATAATTGAAGGTGCGTCTTTTTTAGCCTGTTCAAACAGATCACGCACACGTGCAGCACCCACACCAACAAACATCTCAATAAAGCTTGAACCACTTACTGAAAAAAACGGAACATCGGCTTCACCCGCAACTGCTTTTGCAAGAAGTGTCTTACCCGTACCCGGAGAACCTACAAGCAACACCCCTTTTGGAATCTTTGCACCGATCTCAACATAACGACCAGGGTATTTCAAGAAATCAACAATCTCTTGAACTTCCTCTTTTGCCTCTTCAACGCCGGCAACATCATCAAATTTTGTCTTCGGTTTTTCTGAAGAGATAAGCTTTTTAGAGTTCCCCATTCCAAGTAAACCGCCACCCATACTTTTTTGCATTCTGCCAGCAAAGAACATCCAGATTCCAATAATAAGCAAAAATGGTAAAAGCCATCCAAACATCTCTGTAAACCAATTTGTCTCAGAAAATCCTGTATATTCAATTCCCTCTTTATCTAAAAGTTTTACAAGTTCGTTATCACCCTTGACGATTCGTGTCGTATATATTTTATTACCATCTTTTGAGATAGCACGAATAAAAGTCTGACCAATTTCTACTTTTTTTAAGCCCTTCTCTTTTACCAATGTTTTAAGTTCTGAATAACTTACAGGCTGCACTTTAGCAGTTGCACTCATCGCAGATGCTGAGCTGCCTGCACCTTCTCCAACCATTACTTTAAATAATAAAATTACAACAACTGAAAAAATTGCAAACGTTATTAGCGGGTTTTGATTGAAAAAATTATTATTATTGTTATTACTATTGTTTTCCTGATTTGACATCTATCTCTCTTTTTATTTTCTTTTTAATACTAAAGTTATCCACTCATCTTGAGCTATTTTTTCTAAAATCTCACAATCTTTGTAGTAGTTAAGAACTTTATTTTCATACTTATCAAGAATACCTGATAAAATAAGAACCCCATCATCTTTGAGTGCACTTTTAAGTTCATTTGCTATAAAAGTTAACACGTCGGCTACAATATTTGCTACAACAATATTATATTTTTTCTTTGTAAACGAACATGAGCCTTCCCAAAGCGCATTAAACTCTAAATTATTCAACGCTGCATTTGCCTTAGCATTCTCAACTGAAATAGGATCAGTATCACAAGCATCTACAACAGCACCAAGTTTCATTGCTCCAATACCCAGTATTCCACTACCACAACCGACATCTAAAACAGCATCATCAGCTTTTACATACTTAGAAATTGCCAATAGTGAAGAGGCAGTTGTAGGATGATGCCCTGTGCCAAACGCAAGTGCTGGATCAATAACAATGTTTATAAGCTCGTCACTCGGCTCATTCCAAGTCGGATGAATATAGAATTTTCCAATACTCAGTGGTTCAATACTCTGTTTATAAGACTCTACCCAGTCACTGTTTTTAAGCTTTTTTTGTTCACATTCAAGTTCTATTGTCGTGCCCAATGCTTTTTGTAAGGCCTCACTAAACTGTTCCAATCCCCAGATAATAGTGTCAAGTTCATCTTCACTACGAATAATGAAACCTTCATCAGTCTCTTCAAAACCTATTGGAAGTGTATCTGCTAAAAAATCGGAAAAAAGTGAATGGTGAGAAGAAACTTTAACAAAGAGGCAGAAATAATGCTCTTGCATTACTCCGCAACACCCATTACAGCACCGAGTTTCTCTTTAAGTACCTGTGGAGTAAATGGTTTAACAATGTAGTTATTTACACCGGCTTTAAGTGCAGTAATAACCTCAGCCTTTCCTCCCTCAGTTGTAACCATAATAATTGGAGTATCTTTAAAACGCTCATCAGCACGAACTTTTTTAACAAGTTCAAGTCCATTCATCTCTGGCATATTCCAGTCAGTAATCAACATATCAATATCCGGATTAGCATCCATTTGTGCCCAACCCTCAACACCATCAGCACCTTCTAGTACATCTTTATACCCAAGACGAGCCAAAGTATTTTTTATAATACGACGCATTGTAGAACTGTCATCAACAACAAGTAATTTCAATTGAAATCCTTTTTTAATATAATTTGCAAATTTATTTGCCTAATAATAGCCAATTTTTGTTTGTATTACTATTAAGCGAGCAGTTGGAACATCTTAGCAAGATCCAATCTACCCTCATAATAAGCTTTTCCTATAATAACACCATCTATCTCTTTTGTCGCTATGAGTGCTTTTATATCCTCTTCACCCTTCACACCACCACTTGCAATGGTTGCTACTCCACTTGCACGGGCAATATCTAATGTAAAATCGACATTTACGCCAGAAAGTGTACCATCTCGACCAACATCTGTACAAATTATTGCTTCAACACCTGCATTTGCAAATTCACGTGCCAAATCAGTTGCTTTCATCTCGCTCACTTCACCCCAACCTTCAACAGCCACATAACCGTCAATTGCATCAATACCTACTGCTATTGGATATTTTGCAGCCATATCTTTTACAAACTGAGGATCTTTTACAGCAATAGAGCCTAAAATAATTCTGTCAATTCCAATCTCAAGCATTTTTTTAATGGTTGCTTCATCACGAATACCACCGCCAAGTTCTAACTTGACATTACAATTTTTTCTAATTTTAATAATCTGTTCTAAATTCTTTGGCTCTCCTGCAAAAGCACCATTGAGATCAACAAGATGCACCCACTCTGCACCCATTGCTTCGAACTTCTTAACAAGCTCAAACGGTTCATTTGAATAAATCTTTGCGCTGTCCATAAGCCCTTTTGTTAAACGTACTGCTTTTCCATCTTTTAAATCTATCGCCGGATATAGTGTCATATTTTCTCTCTTTATAAATTAATAAAATTTTCTAAAATTTTGAGCCCATTTTTATGACTCTTCTCAGGGTGTGGTTGGATTCCCATGATATTGTTATGTGCTACAGCAGAGGTAAATTTATACCCATAGTAAGTCTCACCAATAATATCACTCTCATCTGCACACTCCACATGATAGGTATGAACAAAATAAAGGTAATGTTCATTGTCAAGCCCAATAAAAAGCGGATGCTCTTTTGTAAACATTCTATTCCATCCCATATGTGGAACTTTCAGCTTCTCTTCAAATCGGCTTACATCAAAGTGCTTGACTTCCCCTTTAATCAGCCCAAGCCCTGCGTGAGACCCAAACTCTTCAGAACTTTCAAAAAGCAATTGCATACCCAAACATATTCCAAGCATAGGTTTACCACTTTCCGCAAACTCTTTGATTGCTTCTACCATCTTCATCTCACGCAGATGTTGCATTGCATCTGCAAATGCACCAACACCCGGCAGTACCAATTTATCGTAATTGCTAAAGTTCTCAGGATTACTCTCTACCACCGTATCTTTTCCCAACTTGGAAAAAGCGTTTTGCACTGAAGCCAAATTTCCCATATTATAATCAACTATTGCTATCATTATTCATCTATCTTTAATTTTGTAAATTTTATATATATTGCTAAACTTATCAATAAAGCCGCTACCCCAAGAACAATATAAAGAGCATATATAAGCTTATTAGGATCAATTATTGCAAATTTAAAAACAAGCATTAACGCCTCAATGGAGAGTGCAATAATAATACTCCCTAAAAACCGAACCATTGTCTTATGTGGTCCAGAGATATTGTGCTCTTTATGCCTACCAAGTATCTCCTCTTCTATCAATGTCTTAGCAAGATCAAAAATGGCCAAAGAGAGCGTTAAGAGTATGGTCGCTTCAAACATATCTTTAATTTTAAACTTATCAGGTGTTATTTCATAAACAAAGAAGCTCTGAATACCTTTAAAAAAGAGTAAAACAGCAACAGCTACCAAAGCCAATGCAAATGCACCATATGCAAATTTAAAAAATTCACTAAAGAGATGATCCATTGTTGTCGGATGGGCAATTTTTATCGCTTCTTCTAAAGGAATATCTAGACAAGCTACATATTTTAACTCTCCATTCTCGTTAAAAATCGGAGCAGAAGCCGTTACCGTCAAATCACCTGTTATCAAAGACGGATATGGATCAGTCAGCGTACAACGCTCCTCTCTTACTGCACGATAATAGTAAGCACGGTCTGCCCTAATTCTCCCAACATCATCATCAATCTGCTTGTCTGGTGTATATGTAGGACTAACTTGAACTCCTTTTTCATCAAGGAGATAAACACCCTCACACTTTTCAAGTTCCGCTTTAATCTTCAGCAGACGCGGTATAATCATCTCACGTGTGATTGATGGCAGTCTGTTTGGAATATTTTTGGAAAAGAGATAGCAGAAATAGGCTCTTGCTTTTGTACGACCCTCCGCAAAATGTTGAATATCTAATGCAACCATACTCATGCCTCCCTTTTTATTTCTTATTTTGTTGTTTGAATTATATCAAAGATTGACTATAATGTCATTAATGAACAGAGATATTAAAAAAATTGCAATTGTCAGACTTTCAGCACTTGGTGATATCGTAAACAGTGCCTTTGTCTTACAGTTTATCAGACAAAACTATCCTCACGCAACAATAACATGGATTGTTGAAGAGAGCTTTGCTGCTGTGTTAAAAAATGCAAAATATTTAGATACTATCCAGACCGTAAATCTGAAAAAAATCAAAAAAGAAAAGAGCTTTTCACAACTTTCACAACTTAAAGAAGAGTATAAAAAATTAAAATCCATTGCAGATTTTGATATAGTTATTGATATGCAGGGACTTATAAAATCTGCTCTT
>CAZGSK010000032.1:0-784 GCA_964528435.1 uncultured Sulfurimonas sp.
ACCTGCCTGTCACGCAGGGGGTCGCGAGTTCGAGTCTCGTCCACCGCGCCACTTTCATACAATATTTTCCCTCAATTTATATATATTTCCAACAATATGTACTCAGGTACAATAGTCATTCTTTCAAAATTATCATAATATTTCTTTAACAATAGATTTTAGGAGTATATTATGGCTCAGGTAGTTGCAACAGTTTCAAGTTTAAACGGTACTTTTTATATTAAACAAAATGATGGTTCAATGGTAGAACTTTCAGTAGGTGACAAAATTCATGAAGGTGATTTAGTTGTCGGTGCAGACTCTAATACTGCGTTTAGTAATATTATTATTTCGATGCAAGATGGTAGTGACATCATTATGGTTGCCAATGAGAAACAGCTCTTTGATGCTTCACTGATTAATGAGATGTTTTCTGAAGATGAAACAGTTACGCAAAGTGAAACAATAGCAACATTTGTAGATGATAATCTTATCGATGTAAATAATGAAAGTATGAATACAGCAGATGATTTAGAGACTGCTGCAGGTAATGAAGCAAATTCATCAGACTCTAGTTATACTCCTGATTTTCAAGAGATAGATACAAATGCTTTAAATATTGATATCAATGCACAACTGCGTGATACAGGAATTAATCTTAATAATGTTAGTCAAGTCTCAAATTTTGATTCTTCAAATGAAATTTTGGTTGATGTAGTAGCTCAGGAAGCTTTTTCAAAAGCAACACAAAATGTAGAAGATCTAATTGCTACAGCCAATGATGCAGCTACAGCTGCAAACAATG
>CAZGSK010000032.1:884-11360 GCA_964528435.1 uncultured Sulfurimonas sp.
ATGAAGCAAGTACAACTGCAACTGCAGCCGCTACAAACTCAGAAGTAACAACAGACTCTGAAATACAGGATATGGTAAATAATGTAGAAGATCTAATTGCTACAGCCAATGATGCAGCTACAGCTGCAAACAATGCAGCAACTCAAGCTGATAGCGCAGCTGCAGTAGCAGATGCCAACCCAACAGCTGAGAACCTTGCAACTGTAGAGGATGCTCAATCCGCAGCAATAGAGGCAGCTACAGTTGCTACAAATGCAGCCAATACCTTAGAAGCCGCAATTAACACACTTCAAACAGCCGCTGATGCAGCAAATGAGACAATAGATATATCGTCTGCTCAAAACGCACTCACTGCAGCCAATGAAGCAAGTACAACTGCAACTGCAGCCGCTACAAACTCAGAAGTAACAACAGATGCAATTATTGGAACACTTCAAGAAAATGTTAATAAATTGGTATCAATTCTTAATGATGCAGTGCAAATGGCAGAGGATGCAACAGAAAATGCTAAAGAAAAAGTGGCAATAGCAGATGAACACACAAGTGTAGAAAATGATACTTTAGCTCATGATGCATTAAATACAGTAACTCAAGCGGCTAATAAAGTAGATGAAAGTATAGAAAATTTACAAAATGCAATTTCAGAACTTGAAAATGGAGCAAAGGCAGTTAATGAAAATATTGATATCACAGTTATGGATAATATTATTGAAAATGCAGAAAATGTATTGACCAATGCCATTAGTGCTTCAGAATTAACATATACAAATGATAATCCTGAGATAATACAAACTGAAACAATATCAAGAGAAGAAAATGACTTAGAGGGCTTTAATGGGTATGGTGATACTTGGTCTGGAAATGTTTACTCGATTATTACACAAGAAGAGATGTTGGCACATCTTAATATCCAAGATAGTGACAGTAGTAACTTTACTGTGTCATTAGCGCATACAGATGGTGGAAACAATTACTTTAAAGCACCAAGTGCAACAGATGCCTCATTTAGTAATACAACAGCAAATAACTATGATGAAACAGTTGTTCAGATTACACAGGAGTTTTTAGATCTTTATCCTCAAATAGATGCAAAAGTAGGGGATTTTTACTTTGACAATGTTGAGTTTGACAAACTTGGAGAGGGTGAGGTTGCAAATATCAGTTTTGATGTTGTTGTTTCAGACGGTGAAAGTATCAGTGAGCCAAAAACTGTAAATATTGAGATTGTTGGTTCTAATGATGCACCTGTAATTGAAGTAACAGCTACTGATACAATTCTTGAAGATAGTGTTGCTATTGGAACTGTTATAGGAACTGTAGAAGCTTCTGATATCGACGGAGATAATGTAGATTTGGTATTGAGTGATACAGAACATTATACTTTAACTGATAATAATGAAGTTGTATTAACACAAGTAGGAGCAGATCTTGTAAATAGAGGTGAAGATCTACCTGATTATACAGTTACTGCATATGAAACACAAAATGCAGAACATAAAATGGTATTAACAGACAATACAAATTCAAATATTACAATTACAGATTCAGATACATTAAACCTCAATGGTAAAGAGAATTTTGAGTTAGATATTGCAGTAACTCCTGAAGGTATGCAAGGGAATTATGACATTATCTTTAATAAAGAGAATTCAGTAGAGCTTGCATTTACAAATGATGGACATCTACAGTTTGCGATGAGAACAGATGATGAATCTTGGACATGGCATAGAACAGATGTAGAGTATCATCCAGATGAAGTAAACAATATATCATTTAAATATGATGGAGAGAATGTAACTATTACAAATATAACAGCTGATGGTGCAGAACATAGTTATACTCAGCCATATACAGGGGCTATTATAGATTATGGAAATGATTTAATGATAGGAAATCGTCCTTATGGACATGGTAGATATTCAATGGATGGAGAAGTAGATGATGTTTCAGTGAAAGTTGATGGACAAGAGCTTGCTAAGTTTGACTTTCAGGGAAGTGATCCACTTCAAGATCTCTCTGGTAATGGTAATGATGCCTCTCTTGGTGAGGGAGCTGAGCTGGAGACAATTTATGTGAATGAAGGAGTCTCTATTGATGTGAATCCTGTTGATACAATAGATGTTAATGATGCACCAGAATTAATGGATGATCGTGGTAATGATACAATAATATTAACAGACAATACAAATTCAAATATTACAATTACAGATTCAGATACATTAAACCTCAATGGTAAAGAGAATTTTGAGTTAGATATTGCAGTAACTCCTGAAGGTATGCAAGGGAATTATGACATTATCTTTAATAAAGAGAATTCAGTAGAGCTTGCATTTACAAATGATGGACATCTACAGTTTGCGATGAGAACAGATGATGAATCTTGGACATGGCATAGAACAGATGTAGAGTATCATCCAGATGAAGTAAACAATATATCATTTAAATATGATGGAGAGAATGTAACTATTACAAATATAACAGCTGATGGTGCAGAACATAGTTATACTCAGCCATATACAGGGGCTATTATAGATTATGGAAATGATTTAATGATAGGAAATCGTCCTTATGGACATGGTAGATATTCAATGGATGGAGAAGTAGATGATGTTTCAGTGAAAGTTGATGGACAAGAGCTTGCTAAGTTTGACTTTCAGGGAAGTGATCCACTTCAAGATCTCTCTGGTAATGGTAATGATGCCTCTCTTGGTGAGGGAGCATCATTGCATAGAGGTGAGAATATAACAACTGATGAAGATAGCTCGGTTACTATTGATGTACTTGCAAATGATAGTGATGAAGATGGAGATAGCTTAAGTATTATGGCCATAGAAGGTCAAGATGTTACAAATGGACAAAGTGCAACTATTAATGATGAAAATGGTAATAATCTTGGAACTGCAACA
The DNA here is from genome assembly GCA_964528435.1 of uncultured Sulfurimonas sp. Lineage (GTDB taxonomy): Bacteria > Campylobacterota > Campylobacteria > Campylobacterales > Sulfurimonadaceae > Sulfurimonas. Next base: position 3,791 of record CAZGSK010000032.1, read on the forward strand.
GTAGATAGCAATGGAAAAGTAGTTTTTACTCCAAGTGCATATTTACAGCAAATGAATGATGGTGAGTCTCAAGATGTAACATTTAATTATACTGTAAGTGATAGTCATGGTGGACAAAGCAGTGCAGATGCAACTGTTACTGTTTTAGGACATTCAGATTTTCCTGAGCCAGTTTTTAGTCAAACTTATGATAATGAATCAAATGCTATTAAATTATTTACAGCGGATATGAACAGTTTTAAAGAGAATTTTGATAGACATGAAGATGATGGTTCAATTGTTCTTACAAAAACAGATACGGATTCTTCAGGCGTTTTTGATTTTGGTGTTGAAAATGCAGGTAAAACAGTGAGTATATCCTTTGATGCTACTTCGTTAGGTACTTGGGATAATGGTGGTTCTTATGATGATGACTTTCTTTTTAATGGTGAAGAGCTTATTTTACCACGAGGTGAACAACAATCTTTTACATTTGAGAGTACAGTAGATGAAAATGGACAAATAAAAGTTGATTTTGGAAGTAAAATTACTGGTAGTGATGAAGGTGTATCAATTGAAAATTTTGAAATAAATGCAAGTGGTACTGGATGGAGTGAGACACTGCAAGAACAATCTGATAATTATGAAAAAGGAAGTGAGAATATTGATACAGGTAGTGGAGATGACACAATTGTCTTTGATCTACATGATACTATCGACGGAGGTGCTGGTTTAGATAAATTAGTTGCTACTGAAGATATGCATATTGATTTTAGTAATTTAAGTGATAATATTTCTAATATTGAGAGAATTGATCTAGCTAATGGAGATCAAGAAATTACATCTTTAAAAGTTGAAGATGTTTTAGATATGACAGATGAGGATAATATTCTTCGTATTGATGGGAACGAAGAAGATACTATTGCTTTAGATACGACAAAAGATGGTAGTGGAGAGTGGAAACTTGGTGATTTTCAAGTTACACATACAGATACCGGTGCTACCTATGATGTTTATACAAATGAAGATAATACTGTTACACTTGAGGTAAATACGGACATTCAAGTAGATCAAAACTAATAGAAGCTAAAAAAGCCTCTATTTTAAAAGCAGAACCAAAGAGAGACGGTCATTGACATGGAGTTTTGAAAAGATAGAACTTATATGTGCTTTGACTGTTCTTGTAGTAATATTAAGTTGATTTGCTATAGCATCATTTGTAAGACCCTCTAAAACAAGGCTAAGCACATCTTTTTCTTTATCTGTCAATCGATGTTCTATAAGTTCTTTCGCTTCTGCTGAGAGTACTTCTTTTTTTGCTGCTTTTGCAAGAGCGGCTGTAAGTTCTGGATAGGTCCAAACTGTTCCTTCTACTACGTTTTTTATCATCTGTTGATAGTGGATTTTTAGCATGCGAGAGTTTCCGTATGCTTTAATCTTGTGAGAGATTAGCATTTTTCCTGTGATAATTTCGGGAGCATTTTCTAAAACGATGAGTCTCTCTGGGATTTGATTGGATGTTATCATTTTATTTATTTCAGGAGCAAGAGAATCATAATCTGCAATAACGATAGAATTTTTAAATTTCTCAATATGTTTTTGCAATGATTCTAAGTCATAGAAAGAAAAGTGTTGATTCTCATCATCTCGTTTTTTCCACTCTTCAATTTTATTGATATTTGTACTGAAAAAAATTACTTGCATTTTATCGCTCCGTGAAGATATACTGTTTTGATTTAAGTATAGGTTTTAAAATATACTGCATAACAGTTTTTTTACCGGTTACTATATCAACAGTTGCCGTCATACCAGGAATGATCTCTAATGGATGCTCCTTTGAACCAAGGTGATTTTTATCAGTTTCAATATGAATAATGTAAAAAGTATTCCCCTCTTTATCGGTAATCGTATCTGGTGAAATATCGACAACTTTTCCTTTAAGGCCACCATGAATAGAAAAATCATATGCAGAGATCTTCACCATTGCCTCTGCACCAGGATGAATAAAGGCGATGTCTCTCGGTTTTATTTTAATTTCAAGGTAAAGTTTTTTATTTGTCGGTACAATCTCGACTAAATCAGCACCAGGTTTGACAACACCTCCAATAGTATTGACAAAGAGCTTTTGAACAATACCATCTACTGGAGATTTTACCATAGTTCTGTTTACTTGATCATTGAAAGCTACTTGTTGTGTTTTGAGCCTTGCCATTTCTGCTGTTACTTCATTGAGCTCTTTTTTTGCTCTATTGATAAACTCTTGTTTTGCTTCTATGCGCTTGTTTCTATACTCTTTGATGGCAGATTCAAGACGAGGCAAAGATAGACGTGCTGCTTCGATATCATTTTGAATACCATTTGCTTCACGTTTTAACTTTAAAAAATCAACTTTTGATTTAATGCCTTCTTTTACCATAGGCTCTGTCATTGAAATCTCTTCTGTTACATAAGAGAGTGATTTTTTTAGAGAGTTTATTTTTGCTTTTGCCTCACGCAGCTCTTGTTTTCTCTGTTCTATCTGTTGCATCAGGGCTCTGTCTTTTGCTTGATACTCTAACTTGTCAGAATCATAAAGCCTCTTTGCAAGTTCTATCTGTTTTGCCAGATCTTTATTATCTGTTTGAATTCCTTTAAAAGGAAGAGCATTTGCTTCAGCATGGAGTCTTAATCTTTTTGCATAAAGCTCATTATAGGTCATACTATTTGTTTTACTAGAAGAGATTGTTTTAAGGTTGTTGATTTTTAACAGTACTTGATCACGTTTTACTCTCTGCCCTTCATGGACTAAAATTGCTTCAACAATTCCACCTTCAAGGTTTTGAATTATCTGATTTTGTCCATAAGGAATGACCTTTCCAGTTCCTCGTGTTATCTCATCAATAGTTGCAAAAGAAGCCCATAGAATAAACCCAAAAAGTGTTATAAGCCATAATTTAATGACAATACTCATTTTTTTAGGTGATTTTTCTAAAATTGCAGAACTCAATGAGTTCATAAATTCATAATCTTTTTCATTATATTCGAAACGTTTATTATCTTTCATTTTGAGAACCTCCACCTTGGAGTTTACGCATAGCTTCTTCTTTTGGTGCATCGATGACAATGCGACCTTCATTCATAACTAGCACTCTATCCACAATTGTGAGAAGTGTCATTTTTTGTGTTACGATGATTGCTGTTTTATCTTTGAGTGCATCTTGTAAGTTCTCAAGAAGTTTTGCTTCTGTAACTTGATCCATAGCATTACTTGGTTCATCCATTAAGACAATCGGAGCATCGAGTAAAAAGGCCCGTGCAACTCCTATACTTTGGCGTTGACCGCCTGAGAGTCCTTGAGCACGTTCTCCTACAGGCATTTCATACCCTTTGGGATGTTTTGTAATGAACTCATGGGCACCACTCACCTGAGCAGCACGTATCATTGCATAATCAGTTGCGTGAGAAGCTTTAAAGGTAATATTGTCTTTCACTGTTCCACGAAAGAGCATAACATCTTGGGAAACATAACCGATGTTTTTTCTCAAGTCTGCCGGATCAACCTGTGCAATATCAATACCATCAATAAGGATTTGTCCGGAGTCAGGTTCATAAAGTCCAAGAATAAGCTTTTCAATAGTACTTTTTCCAGAACCTATTCGCCCGATAATCGCCACTTTTTCTTTTTGATGTATGATAAAAGAGATATTTTTGAGTGCTGGTACATCTGCTCCTGGATAAGTGAAAGTAACATCTTTAAACTCTATATGTCCTGTAAATGCAGGAGTTTCTAGGAATTTTTTTCCCTCAGGTCTTTCACTTGGCTGAGAGATGATGTTCTCTATCATTTCATAAGATGTTTTTGCATCATGATAGTTGGTAATTAGTGCAGCTACCTGACCCATTGGTGCAAGTGTACGCCCTGTTAGGATAACAATAGCAATCAATCCACCCATAGAGAGTTCAAAGTCTTGAATTTTATATACACCAACAACGATAATGATGACAGTATTGAGTTGAATAAGAAGTTGTGTAATTGTTGGTATGGAAGCTGAAAGCAGTCGAGATTTGAGACTTTTTGTAGCGATCTCTCCTGTAGCTTCTTCCCATTTCCACTGTGTCTGTCCTAGTGCACCAAGAGTTTTTAAAGTCTCTATATTATTAAGTGACTCGATTAAGATGGCATTTTTCTTTGCACTTGCTTCATGTGTTGACTCGATGCTTTTACGTAAAGGTTTTTTTATGAAGAAAGCATATGCTAATATCAGAGCCATTGTAATAATAGGTACAAAAACAATATTCCCGCCTATGTAGGCAATGACTGCTAAAAAGATAAGTGCAAATGGTAGATCAATAACTGCTGCCATTGTAGCATTTGTTAAGAAGTTTCTAATGTTGTCAAAATCTCGGATATTGTTGGCAAAAGAACCTACAGATGCGGGAATATGTGACATTTTAAGTGCCAATACTTTTTCAAAAATGATAGAGGACATAATAATATCACTCTTCTTAGCAGCAGTCTCAAGTAGATAGGTTCGTGAGAATTTTGCAAAAGTATCAATGACATAAACGATGACAACACCTGTTGCAAATACCCAAAGTGTCTCTATGGCATTGTTTGGAACAACTCTGTCATAAACGTTCATTGTAAAAAGAGGTGATGCAAGAACAAAAAGGTTGACCAGTAGTGAAGCATAGAGAACATCTTTGTATATTCCGGTTGAGAGTTTGAGAGTGGACCAAAACCAGTGTTTTTGTTTGATTTGTAGTGTCCTTTCATTCTCATCTTCATAGTCAAAAGCTTTTTTTAGCATAAAACCATAGCCTATGTATTCATCTTCTAGATCTTCAATATTAACCCATTGGTCTATAGGCTCTTCCGCTGGCATAATGATTTTTGCTTGTGTTCTATCTTCATTGAATCTATCTAAGATACATGCACCTTGGTTTGAGAGTAAGATGATCATTGGTAGTTGCAGATTAGAGATCTGTTTAAGTGGACGGTGAATTAAAGATGATTTTAACCCTGCACGTGCAGCCGCACGGGAGAAGAGACCTTTTGCATTATTGATAGAAAAGAGTTCAGGTGCTTCTGCTCCTGGTTCAATTGGAAGGCCGGCTGTTAACGCTTCTGCAGAGAATGGTTTGTGATATCTTTTTGTAAAGAGTACAAGTGTATCTAGTAGCGCATCCATTCTAAGATTATCAGCTTGAGTGATTAACATGAAATTTCCTACTTTTTATTTGTATTAAGATTGACATTTGCATAGATATTGTTTGTATCTTGCATAATTGTTGGTAGCAAAACACCCATTGTATTTAAGATGCGATACTCTGCGTATAAAATACTGTAGTGTGCTGTAATGATTTGTGCCTTTGCACGAATAAAGTCATTTTGTGCAGAGAGCAGGTCAAGAAGTGATCGACGTCCTAAATCATACTCTTTTACATATAGCACCAATGTTTTGTGTGAAAAATCTTTATATTCTATGAGGTGAGCGAGTTGTTCTTGAAGCTTTTGACGTGCTGCCCATGAGAGGTTGAGACTCTGTACTATGTCACGTTTGACACTATTTTTGTTTTCAATTTCTTGATAAATTTGAGAGAGACTTTTTTGTATAGCAGCTTGGTCATTAAAACCATTGAAGATGTTATACGATACAAAAGCCATTGCACGAAATACATTGTCTTTTCCCTTGATTGCACTGACATTATTATTGAGTGTTTGTGAAACTTCAATATCAAGTTTTGGATAGTATTGTGACTTTTTCTCTTTGTTCGTAGCTTGAGCAAGTTTTATATTATACTCACTGACAAGTAAAGAAGGGTTGTTCTTAAGGGCAAAGTCTATAGCTTCTTTCTTTGTTTTTGGAAAGTTTTGATCCTTAAGTGTTGGTTTTGACATATCTTTTGGATCTAAAGAGTGGCCAAGAACTTTTTCTAAATTATAAACAGCATCTAAAAGATTATTTTCCTGAACAACAAGATTGGATTCTGCCAATGCTAAAGAAGATTCAATTTTATTTACCTCTGAGAGTGTTGTGAGTCCTGCTTTGTAAAGTTTTTTTACTTTTCTTAGTATCTCTTGGTCAATTTTTACATTTTCAGTAGCAGTGCCGAGGAGCTCTTGATTTTTTATGACCTCTAAGTATGTGTTAACCATATTATAAGATGTAGTATTAACTGTGTCTATATAGCTATAAGCTGCAGCAAGTGTTCTGTATTCCTGCTCTTTGACAAGGTAGGTTGTATTAAAGCCGTTAAAAAGATTATGGGTGTATTTTAAAGAGTTTTCATATACTGTGTAGTTTTTACTGTATAACTCTCTATCTGTATTTTCTTGTCCTCCACCTAAAACCAGATCAACTTTAGGATAGTAGCCTGATTTTGCACTTGTAACATCTACTTTTGTTGCATTATAATTTCGAAGTCTCTCTTGGATTTTTGGATTCGTTTCTAAAACTTCATTCATAACAGTTTGTAGAGTTGCTGCGTTAAGAGTAGTAAGAAGCGTAAAAGTTAAAATAATTTTTTTTCGCATAAAAAAACCTAAGTAATTAATTTTTTTATATCATTTTTTAGATATATTATGATTATAACCAAAATTTTTTTTAACTCAATATAAATCACCTAAAAATAGGTATTTTCAGTACTATTTTTAGCTTTGATGCTTTATTTCTTATGATATAATCACAATATAATTAAAAAAGTAAAAGGGTCTTATGCGTTCGTCAGAAATAGATCAAATATTAAATAACAAAGATAAACTTTTAACGCAGATTTATTTTGATTTGCAGCGTCATTTTGAAGAGAAATATGGTCATGATACTGTTGTCTTCATGGAAATTGGAACTTTCTTTGAAGTTTATGAAGTAAATAATGATGAGCAGCAGATCGGCAAAGCAAAAGAGATAGCAGAACTCTTAAATATTCAACTTACAAAGAAAAATAAAAATATCATCGAAAATTCTGATAAAAATCCTCTTTTAGCAGGTGTTCCTGCTGTCAGTTTTGAACGATATCTCAACCGTCTTATTGCAGAGCAGAAATATACAGTTATTGTCGTAAAACAAAAAGGCAATCCTCCTAAAATCAGTCGTTATATTTCACAGATTGTCTCTCCTGGAACGAACTTTGATCATATAGTCGATAATGATGATAACTATATCGTCTCTATTTTAGTTGATAAGTTTCGAGAGATTTATACGGTAGGCTACTCGGCCATAGATGTGACAACCGGAAAAACGTGGCTTTATGAGACACACGGGACAAGTGAGGATCCGGCTTACGCACTTGATGAAGTCTTTAATCTGTTAAATGTTTACAGAACAAGTGAAGTGGTGCTGACCTTTTTAGATGGCATTGACAATCAAAAGCATGTACTGCAGTACTTGGAGATTCCTGAGCACTATCACTATTCGATCAATAACCAAAGACCAAAAATTGATTTTCAAAATGAGCTTTTTAAAGAAGTTTATCAGATTCAGTCTCTTCTCTCTCCAATAGAGCATTTGGATTTAGAACGTAATCCTATGATTACAGAGTCTTTGGCAATTCTCATTAATTTTGTCATAGAACATGATTATCATATTGTTCAAAAGATGGCAATGCCGCG
>CAZGSK010000033.1:0-11356 GCA_964528435.1 uncultured Sulfurimonas sp.
TAGCAATAGCAGGAGTAAGCCCTTCTATCTTGTCAACATCAGGCTTGCCGACACGGTCTAGGAATTGTCTTGCATAAGAAGATAAACTCTCCATATAACGACGCTGTCCCTCTGCATAGAGCGTATCAAAAGCGAGTGTTGATTTACCGCTACCACTTAAACCTGTCATAACAATGAGCTCATTCTTTGGAATACTCAGGTTTATATTTTTTAAATTGTTTTCACGTGCACCAGTAATTTTTATTAAATCTTTTTTTTTCAAACTCTACCTTTAGAAAAATATTCTATTTGCCAAATAAAGCACAACAAAGAGATAAAAGCTAAGAAGCAAGCTCTTTTGTAATGTATGCGATACTCTCTCTTTTAAATGGATACCAAGATAAACACCAAAAAGTGAAGCAAATCCAATAGTGATACCGCTTTGATAATCTATGTGTCCTTTTATTGCGTGAGATATCAAGCCTGCAACAGATGAAAAGACCACAAAAAAGAGTCCAGCAGAGACCGCTTTTTTAAGTGGTATATGTAAAAATCCCACTAATATAGGAACAAGTAAAATACTACCGCCTACGCCTATTGTCATACTAAAAGCACCAAGAACTACCCCTATAAGAAGCAGTAAAGAGTAATGCAACTCTTTTTCTTGAGCATCTTCATGTGTTTTAAAGAACATACGAACAAGCGCAAATATTGCAAAAAAGAAAAACATCATCTCTAGTGTTTCGTCACTTAAAAAAGCCGAAATATAACCACTCAATAGTGCTCCGCCAAATCCTCCAATACCAATGATACCAACCATTGTAATATCGAGTGTACCTTTTTTATTATTGAGATAACTCCCATAAACGGAACTAAATACCATTTGAACAACAGATATGCCAATCGCTACTTTTGTCTCATATCCAAGCATTAAAAGCATAGGAATAAGAATCGTTCCCCCGCCAATGCCAAAAAAACCTGACAAAAGCCCGACAAAAGAACCAAGAAGCAACAATTCGATCATAAATATCCATAAACTTTTTTGGAATTATACTCCATTCTCAATAAGAGAGTCCTTGCAAAAGTAGAATTTAATTTTAGTTTGTGTTTCATTCAAGTATAATCTACATAACAGGAAAAAAATATAATGGGGAAAAAATGCTAGATACTATCAAAGAGGCAGCGGAAAATTTTTGTATCCATCAAATTCGTCAACCTCATGAGCTCAAAGATGGATCAACAGATAAGAGAACACTTATTGCTTACATAGATATTGACACACAAGACAATAAAAAACATAGGGTTTATATCGCTTCAGATAAAGAGTTTATGCAGAGAGTTTCCAAACTCTTTTTAGAAGAGGATGAGAGTGATGATGAGACACTTAAAGATATGACTTTAGAGACTGCAAATCTTATTATTGGAAGTGCAAAGGTCATAGCTGAAGAGACAAGCGATACTCCTTATATAATAGGAACGCCTCAGTTTGAAAAGATTGGAGCATTTGATTTTGATATTGATGAATCAAAAACAATCAAAATCGGCGATGATGAACTTACTGTTGCAATTAAGGAAATAGATGGCTGATACACAAAAGCAAAATGAGAAGATAGAAGAGTCAGATGATCTGTCATGGATGGATTATTCGGGCATCTTAGATATGGAAGTTGAATTTGTTTCTGACCTTGGTGAAACAGAACTCACAGTCCATGATATACTGCAACTTGAAAAAGGCTCTATTATCGATCTTAAAAAACCAGCCGGAGAGTCTGTCGAATCTTATGTAAACGGACGTATTTTAGGAAAAGGCGAAGTTATGGTTTATGAAAAAAATCTCGCTATCCGTATCAATGAAGTACTTGACTCTTCTGCTGTTTTATACTACCTTTCTAAAGAGAGACTATGATAAAATATACACTACTTTTTTTACTTCCCCTTTCACTTTTTGCATCAAAGATTCTTAGTTATAATATTTATGACCGCACTGACAGAGCCGATGTAATGATCACTTTTGACACCCCTTACAGTGGTATCATTAAACAGAGTCGCGGCAAATCAAAGATCATTATAAAACTCGAAGATGCTTCCATTGAATCCCCAAAGATAAAAAAAATTGCTTCACGCTTTTTACGCTCTGTTGCAATTACACCTTTAAAAGGTGAAACACAGATTATTGCATCTGTACCCCAATCAGTAAAACTTTTGGCATCAAAAACTGCTGATGGATATGGACTTCGCTTACGATTCACAGACAAAGCTGCCACTAAACACAAAACTGCTACACAGCAAGCCCAAAACAAAACAGACAATACACTCTCTAATCTTCCAACAAAAAAGGGTGATGATCTCACGCAGAGCTATTACATCGTTGTTGCTATTTTAATTATTGGAATAATTATTCTACTCTATATAAAAAGAAAAACAACACCGGCAAAGCCCAAACAAAATACGCAGGAACAACAGCAGCAAAAAACACCTTGGCTTTTTAATGCAAACAATGCAGCACAACAAAAAACTCCCCTCACGCAGGAAAAAGCAAAGGAGAGTGCAAATGAGATCTCTATTCGCTTTCAAAAAGCCATAGATGCGCAAAATAGTGTTGTTATGCTTGATTTTGGGGCACAGAGCTATTTGGTACTTATGGGAAAAAGCAACATCTTACTTGATAAGTTCTATGAAAACAGACCAAGTTCTCAAGAGGAGTTTGAATCGATTCTGCAAAACAGACACGAAGAGCTAGAAAACTTTTTAAATGCAGAGAACAACACAACTGTTCATACAAAAATGCAGGAAAAAGAGCCTCTACAAGCTTATAAAGAGAGAGCTGCTTCTCTTGTGTACAACGATGAACTCTAAGAGATTTTTTTCTTAGAGTTACTCAAAAATCGCTCTTTTAGCAATTTTTTCATTATATTAATATTTTGAAGATTTAGTTCAAACTTCTCATTCATCAGCTTATTTATATGAAAGACTTCTGTTACGGTAATACCATACGGATCTTTTTTCTCTTTTGACTCCTTACCCTTGTCATCAAAACTGTAAAGATAGAGAGTTTTCCGTGTTGTTTGAATATAGTAAGTAAGCACTATCTCATCAGAGTGTTTTTTCTCCAAAGCCACTACAACACGTTGATCTGGTTTATATTCGTCATCTTTTAGTGTGAGAATCTTTTTAGCATTTTCTAAAGAGAGATACCCTACATAAAATTTATTATAAAGATCATGGTAACGCTGTATTTTAAAGTTATACAAGAAGCTCATATCAATAATATGTTTTTGATGTGAACGTAACTTTTTCGTAATCCAACTCATTGTATTGTAGTATCTAAACGGATGTAATTTCAGCATATGCGCCTCTATCATCTTTTTAGAGTGTATCTTCTCTTTTGGCTGTAGTTTTTGCTTATCGAGCTTTGTAATGTACTCTAAGACTTCTTTAGCAGAGAACGCTTTTGTAAACCACACGGTACAATAATCAGGAAACTGCTTTGTTCCTGTAGCGCCTTCATTTAAAATGATAAGTGATTTAATTGTGTAGTTTGGAAAAATGATCTCTAAAAGTGCCTTTTTCTTACGAAGACGACGACGAAGTTTAAGCACTGATTTTACAAGTGTCATCTCCACAAAATAGAGTTCATTGTTCTTAGTTAAAAACATTGCATCAAACTCACTGATCTCACGTGACTTAGTACGGTAAACAATCTGCTCTTTTTCACTAATAGAGAGTGTATTTGCAAAGGCTTTGTGTTTTGACTGATGAAAGCCTTTTAAAATAAACTTTGTAATATAGTCATTTCCCTCTGCATAACGAAGAAGCTTTTCATAAATAAAATTTTCGTAAACTTCTCCTTCAAATGAACGGTATGAACTCAGATAAGATGGATCTTCCGTATCTATGCCTTTTTTAATTAAGGAGAGAAGATGTTTTGTATTATAAACATAGTGTAAAAGGTTGTCAGCTATATCATCTTTTTCAAGATTCTTAATAGAAGATGAAATTGCTAAAGGATTATCTCTCATGCAAGTTCACCATTTTGAAAGAAGTCATCTAAAACAGCACGAAATTCAGCAACATTACTAATAGTATTTACCTTATTGCGAAGCTGTGAAGCACCCCTGTAACCTTTTGAGTATGTATGTGTATGTTTTCTAAATAAAATTGCACCATACTCACCATAAAACTCTATCATCTTATCAAAGTGCTCCATAATTATTTTATGTTTAAGTTCCAAACTCACATCTGCTTCACCACTGCGCAGTTGATGAAATATCCATGGAGCACCAACTGCACCACGACCAATCATTACACCATCTGCGCCGGTATGTTCTAGCACCCATTTTGCTTTTTCATAAGAGTCTATATCACCATTGGCAATCACTGGAATATTCACAGCTTCTTTTATCTCTTTAATTGCATCATAATCAACCGGTGCTTTGAATTTACCAGCACGCGTTCTACCATGAACCGCTATAAAATCAGCACCACTATCTTCTACTACTTTTGCAATATCAACATGATTTTTTTCTTCAAATCCAAGTCTTATTTTAACAGAAGTAAGTTGTTTGTTGGATGTCTTTTTGATCGTTTTAATAATCTCTCCCATAAGTGGTAAATCCAAAAGCAGAGAACTTCCGCTTCCATGTCCAACTACTTTTGGTACAGGACATCCACAATTCAGGTCAATAATATCAATGCCCTCTTGTTCATTTAAAACCTCTACGGCACGTTTAACAATAGTAGCATCACTACCGGCTATCTGAACAGAGTAAGGATCTTCTAGGGGAGATTTTTCAAGCATATGAAGGGTTTTTTGTGAACCATGTGCTAACGCATTTGAGCTTAGCATCTCACTGACTGTTAAATCTGCTCCAAATTTTTTGACAACACTTCTTAGAGGTAAGTCTGTAAAGCCCGCCAAAGGGGCTAATATATAAAGAGGCTTATCAAAGGAGAGATTTTTAATCATATTTTTTAGATAAAGAGGTAAATACTAAAGTTTTTACCACACTCTTTAAGAGCACGATATGCTCTAAAGTTTTGGAACTCGTCTGGCTGTGCATTTTCTAAGACTTCATCAGCAGGTGCAAGCATCTCTAGATCAAATAGTGTAAAGAGATAAGCATCCATAGCTTCCTCTTTTTTATCACCCAATGTTTCAAACAGTTTCATTCTCTGTTCTGGAATCATTCCACCTTTAGAGAGTGTAATTGAGAGTTCAATATAGTCCTGTTTCGTAAGTTCAAGCTTATTGAGCAGTTCAAGTAACTCTTCATTTGAAATATTGAGGGTATGCTCATCAGAATTGATACGTGCCATAATTTCATGCAGAGACTCTTTTGTCAAAAATGCTTTATATTTTAAAATATTTGAAAGTGTCGCAGTTTTAACATAATCAGTATAAACAAACTGGCATAATTCATCAGCATATTTTGTACAGTTTGAAAGGACATCAGTAATTTTAACTTCCCCTTTTTTTATTCTGTTTTTCTCATTTTGAATTACTAAAGGATTTTGTGGACGAAGATTAAATGGCTTAAGATCAACAACTTCACCATTTTTAATATCTTCGATCATCTTCAGCACTCTGTCAATCTTTTCATTGCCTGTAGCACCAATAAGCTCAGCACTTGGAAAAATTGTACTTTTTTCAAGGAGTGTTCCCAAAAGTCTGTATCTGTCTGTTTTAAAACTATAGCTTCTACTTTTTTTACCAAGATATGCATCAATAACAGCATCTACTGTCTTCTCAAAATCTTTCTCATAAGCACGTAGTCTAAAGCTGCCAAGCATAGAGTAAAATGCCATATGAAAGACACTCGCCAAATAGAGAACCAACAATGGCACAATTACCCACAAGGCTACTGAAAGTGATGGCATCGGAATACCAAAAAGATCAATACTCATACTCTCTTGAGTTACATATGCGTAAACATACCAACCAACAAGAGCTATCCAAATAAATGCTGCTATGGAGTATCTTTTTATATACATTGCAAATTCCTTAATTAGATTTTTCAGCTATTTCTCTACAGTCTATACAATAAACAGCATGTGGTTTTACTTTTAAACGTTGAAAACCAATATCATCTTCACACATTTCACAAATTCCATACTCATCATTAGCTATTTTTAAAAGTGCTTTGTCAATCTCTTCTAGCTCTTTTGTTTGCTGTTGAACAATTGCACTCTCAACCATAGAGTTGTTATTTGCTGAGGCATGGTCACCTTCATCACTCAGTTCTAAATTACTAAGTTGATTTAACTCACTGTTTACACTACTAATATTTTTTTCAATCTGTTCTTTACGACTCTGTAATATTTCTTTGAAATAATTTAACTCACTTGCTTGCACGTATGCTTTCCTTATTTATGATATGGGTGATTGCTCAGTATAGAAAAACCTCTATAAATCTGTTCTAGCAAAACCGCTTTTGCTATTTTATGACTCATAGTTATTTTTCCAAGACTTATTACACGATCACTTTTTTGTAAAAAACTCTCTTCAAAGCCATAAGCTCCACCTATAAAAAATTTCACGGACATTTTATCATTTAATAGCTTACTAAATTCAAAACTGTCAATTAATTTTCCATCAGGATGTAAAGTTATACAAAAATCTTTGCTAACATAGGGTTCTAAAACCTTTGTATATGCCTCTTGAGCTGCCTTTTGCGAAATAGTGTGTGCTTTTGTTACATCTTTTGTAAAAATCTCTGTATCTTTAACTTTTGCAAAGCGACTTATCATTTTTTCTAATTCTTTATAGAGTGGATCGTAAATAGATTTCTCTTTTTTGGCAATAGATATAATCTCTATATTCATATAAACAACCCACTTCCAATAACATGATACGTAACATGCTCAAATGTATCATCAAATCGCACACCACCAATAGCTGCAACATAATGATCTGAAAGTTGCGCAATCGAATCAAGTCTATTACCCAAAATATTAGCAACATCTTTTTTAGTTGCTGTATCTCTGTAAGCCCCTAGCCCTATATAGTTTAGATCCATACTGTTAGCTTGGAGAACCTCTTCTTCATTATGTGTCGAGATTCCAAGTATTTTATCGTTTCCAATGACACTTCGCAAAATCATCACAGCTTTATTTATATCTTCGTCTATCTCACGCAAATCCTCTTGACCTACATGAACACCATCACAAAACTCTATAAGCTCATAGGCATCATTAACAATTAAAAAACCATCATACTGCTTCCTAATTGCAATAAGCTGTTTTTTAATAAAAGCAATATCAGCATTTTTTGCTCGATATTGGATAATCTCTGCTTTATGCTCTTTTGCTTTTTCTAAAAAAGTATCTAATGAAAGACCTTTTTTATCAAGCATATCCTGATCACATAAAGCATAAAGTCGCATACTAATCGTTTTTCATTAAAAGAAGAAGATCTGCAAGTGTCTTTTTAAGCTCATTACGATTCACAATCATATCTATTGAACCATGCTCAAGTAAGAACTCAGCACGTTGAAAGCCTTCAGGAAGTTCTGAACCGATCGTCTGCTCAATTACACGTGCTCCTGCAAAACCTACAAGAGCACCCGGCTCAGCAATGATAATGTCACCAAGATTCGCAAATGATGCCGAAACCCCACCCATAGTAGGATCAGTAAGAACTGAAATAAAAGGAAGTTTTGCATTAGAGAGTTTACCAAGTGCAGCTGATGTTTTAGACATCTGAAGCAGTGAAAAAGTCGACTCTTGCATTCTAGCACCACCAGAAGCAGAAAGAATAATCAAACCTTCACGATTTTCAATTGCACGGTTTACTGCACGTACGATCTTTTCACCCTCAACAGAGCCTAAAGAACCACCCATAAAGGCAAAATCAAAAATAACAAGTTGAACGGGAACACCATTCATCTTACAGCTTCCTGCAACAACAGATGATTTTCTCCCTGTTTTCGCTTTTCCCTCTTCTATACGTTTTTTATATGGTTTTTTATCAACAAATTTTAAGGGATCAACAGGTTCCAGTCCTGCATCATGCTCTACAAATGTTCCCTCATCAGCCAAAAGTTTGATACGCTCTTTTACACCAATACGAATGTGATATCCACACTTTGGACATACATAGTTTTGATTTTCAACCTCTTTGTAGTACATTAAAGAGTGACAAGATTTACACTTAATCCAGTGAGAACCAGCTTCGGCTTTTTCAGGCTGTTTATTATCAAATGTTTTTGCAAAAAGGCTGAGTAAATTCAAAAAAATATCCTTATATTATAATCATACGATATTATAGCAAATTTATACTAACATGAAAATTGTTTGGGATTTTTTTTGTAATTTGAAGTGTAAAAGAGAAGATAAAGAAGAGTCTAATCTTCTTTATCTGTTTTATTTTAAAAGAGCGTTTGCAATGCTTCTAGCAGCCTCTCGGCCATCATAAGCAGCAGTCACAACAAGATCTGCTCCTCTAAAACAGTCACCTCCGGCATAGATACCGGCAGTTGTGGTTTCATGGGTGTCATCATTAATAATAATCCCACCCCACTCATTTGTTTCAATACCGTTTTCAGCCAAAAATGACGGTACAGCAGGATCAAAACCAAGAGACATAATAACAACATCTGCATTAATTCTATGCTCACTCCCTTTGACCTCTTCCATTCTTTGGCGACCAGATGCATCACGTGCACCCAAAGTTGTTTTGACAACTTCAACAGCAACAGCCTCTCCCGTTTCATTAAGTATGATCTCTTTTGGAGATACAAAGAAAGTAAAGTCAACCCCCTCTTCCATTGCATTTTTATACTCTTTTTTGCTTCCAGGCATATTTTTCTCATCACGACGATAGAGACATGTTACAGATTTTGCACCTTCACGTTTTGCAGTACGAAGACAATCCATAGCAGTATCTCCACCACCGATAACTACAACATTTAAGTCTTTAAAATCAAACTTTTTATCATATGAAAGTTTAAAATTCTTTCTTTGTATTGCAGTTAAATAATCCATAGCCGCATAAACATTTGAAGCTTTTTCACCACTAATGCCTGCAGATTTTGCTTTTGTAGCACCAACACCAATAAACATCGCATCATGTTCGTTTGCAATCTCTTCAAAAGCTATATCACGCCCTACTTCACAGTTAAGAACAAGCTTCATACCTGCTTCTTCTAAAAGACGAATACGACGTTCAACTACTTTTTTGTCAAGTTTAAAATTAGGAATACCATAGGTTAAAAGCCCACCTGCACGGTCACTTCTCTCATACATTGTAACAGCGATACCACTTCGTAAAAGATACGTTGCAACAGAGAGCCCTGCAGGACCACTTCCAATAACTGCTACTTTTTTATCTGTAGTAATGCCTGGAAATTCCGGTTTATAACCGGCTTTAAAACCGGCTTCTGTAATATGTGTTTCAACAGAACCGATAGTAATAGCACCGTGACCATCATTAAGCGTACAATCACCTTCACACAGTTTGTCATGAGGGCAGACTCTACCCATAACTTCAGGGAATGGTGAAGGTTCATTTGAGAGTTTAAATGCAAACTCCAAATCTTTTTCACTGACAGCTTTTAACCATTGAGGAATATAGTTATGTAACGGGCACTTGTTCAGACAAAACGGATCACCACACTGAATACATCTATCACTCTGTGTAGCTGCTTCATTACGATCAAATACTTCATAAATCTCACCAAAGTCTTTCGTTCTCTCAACGACAAGTCTTTTTTCGGGGTCAATTCTCTCTGTTGTTAAATATTCTCTCATTATTAATCTCCATTCTCAAGGTTAAGCGGTAGTTTTGTTAGATTTTTTGGTTTTACGAGCCAGAAATTTCTTACTTCCACTCTAAAATTTTCAAGAAGATCCTGTGCTTTTTTACTACCAGTCTCAACTACATAATCTTTCAAGAGACGTTTGAGATAGTGACGCGCTTCATCACCCTCATCCGTATCGATTCGAACAGCCTCTACAAGTTCACCATTGACATTCTCAATAAAACTGTGCTCTTTATCATATACAAAACTAATACCGCCTGTCATACCTGCACCAAAGTTAATACCTGTACGACCTAAGATAACAACAACACCACCAGTCATATATTCACAAGCATTATCCCCCGTGCCTTCGACAATAGCGAATGCTCCAGAGTTACGAACAGCAAAACGCTCCCCAACACTTCCAGATATATAAAGTTTACCGCCAGTTGCACCATAAAGACAAGTATTTCCACCTGCTGAGTATGCTTCTCCTTCATTCTCTGAAGTGATAATAATTTTACCACCATGCATACCTTTTCCAATGTAGTCATTTGCTACACCTCTAAGATAAATCGAAACACCATTAATCAAAAATGCCCCAAGAGCCTGTCCTGCAACACCTTCAAGGTTGATTTTGATAGTATCCGGTTTTAATCCCTCATCACCATAATATTGTGCAATCTCACCAGAAATCAATGCACCAAAACTTCTATTTAAATTGCAAATTTCACTTTTAATGCGAATTGGATGTTCTGGATGTTTAATAGCAACCATCGCCTCTTTTAAAAGCTCTTTTTCATAAGAGTTATCATCGAAAGGAGGATTAAACGGCTGTTGATGTGTATTGATACCATCTTCTTTATGAAGCACTGCAGAGAAGTCAAATTTTTTCGCAAAATCATCTTCTTTTACTTTGAGAAGATCAACACGACCTATCATCTCCTCCATAGTTTTATAACCAAGCTCTGCCATAATTGCTCGTACATCTTCGGCAAGCAGTGTAAAGAAATTAACAACCTGATCAACATGTCCTTTAAAGAACTCCTCACGCAGCTTCTCATTCTGTGTAGCAATACCCACAGAACATTTATTTACATGACAAATACGAAGCATTTTACAACCAACAATTGTAAGGACACCTGTACCAAATGCGTATGACTCAGCACCTAAAAGTGCGGCTTTTACAACATCAAGACCAGTTTTAAGTCCACCATCAGTCTGTAGTTCAACCAAACCACGAAGGTTATTTGCTTTTAGCGCATTGTGTGCTTCACTAAGACCTAATTCCCATGGATTACCGGCAAACTTGATAGAAGTAAGTGGAGCAGCACCTGTACCACCATCACCACCAGAGATGATAATTTTATCTGCATAGGCTTTTGCAACACCTGCTGCAATCGTACCGACACCGACAGTAGATACAAGTTTCACCGCAACTCTTGCTTTAGGATTGACCTGTTTCATATCAAAAATAAGCTGTGCCAAATCCTCAATAGAGTAGATATCGTGGTGTGGCGGAGGTGAAATAAGTGTAACACCCGGTACCGTATGACGTAGTTTACCAATCAATGGAGTAACTTTATGTCCTGGAAGCTGTCCACCCTCACCCGGTTTTGCACCTTGAGCAACTTTAATCT
>CAZGSK010000034.1:0-10936 GCA_964528435.1 uncultured Sulfurimonas sp.
GTGTTAGTTTTTCAAAAATATTATTGCTCATTTGTAAATCCTTTTATTTTTTTCTGCCGTAAGTATAGAACTTTTTTGCGCTTTACTTTGCTACTTTAGTTGCAAAAGTCTTCTAAATTATACTCCTTGAGTCACTCTTTGTCAAATTTTCTATAGCGATCTAACATAGAAATATTGCCACTCACACCGCCACTATGTATATAGAGAATCTTCTCATGAGTTTGTTCTAAAAGAGTCAACCACATAGAAGGTGCATAAAGCAGATCAAACTCTATACCACTGCCGAGTAGTTTTTTATATATCTCATAAAATTCTAGATAAGGTTTTGCAAAACGGTACTTCTTTTTTGGCTCTAAAATTATTAAGTTATCCGGTAGAGCATCAAGTGCTTGCATCTGCTCTTGCAAGTATGCCGCATCTCCAATACAAGGAGTTGTATAGACCTTATACTCTGGCATTGCATATGCCAAGAAAAGAGCTGTAGTTCCTGTTCCTGAGGGTGTAGCCAAAGCTTGCACCTGTGGAAATTCCTGCAGTTGCTCACGCAGCTCATCAGCTAACACTTCTAGACCATTTTTTGCCTGCACTACTGCTCCACCCTGATCTATCAAAAAAGTTTTTTCATCTAAAGTTACCGAGAGTGAAGCGATAAAATCTCGATAAAGTTCATTACTTATCTCTCGATGATCCATACCGAGTTTTAGTGCATTTTCATAATTACCCGATGGATTTTCTCTTTGAGTTCGTGAGAGTTCTTTTGTATAGTAAATAAATTGCCAAGCTTTTTGTCTGCACATTGCAGCAATAGCGAGCATAGCATTGGATTGTGTACCACCATAAGAGATGATTGTTGTATATTTTTCGTTGGGAGTTTGTAGGAGCGTGTAGAGTTTTCTGTATTTATTCCCTGCCAAATAAGGATCTATCAAATCATCTCGTTTGACAAGGAACTCTCTTTCATCTAAAAAGATTTGAGAGAGAGGAGGGATTTGCATGGCTACTTACTTAATAGTAGCTTTTTTCTGAAGTTTATCCATTTTTTTCTTCATCTCATCTTTGAATTTTTCCATTTTAAGACGTTGTTCAATAAATGCTTTTACCTCATTAAAACTTCTTGTCATTGATGGTTTTTTATCTTCTAAATAGATAACATGGTAACCAAACTGAGTTTTTACAGGTTTTTGTGTAATTGTCCCTTTTTTCATAGAGAAGACTTTATCATTAAATGCCGGTACCATTTGTCCTTTTGAAAAATAACCAAGATCTCCACCATTTGGTCCGCTAGGTCCAGTTGACTCTTTTTTTGCAAGTTCAACAAATTTTTCTTTGAGTTTGTCACCACTTAAAGATTTTAGCTGTGCAATGATTTTCTTCGCTTCATCTTCTGTTTTTACTAAAATGTGACGTGCATGAACTGACTCTTTTTCTCTAAACTCGTCCATATTTTTTTTGTAATAATCTTTTAATTCTTTATCAGAAATTTTAATACTATCGAGAAGTTTTTTCTGCCAAACCTGAATAGCAAGCTCTTTTTTCATTCTTTGTTCAAGTTTTTTGTACTCTGCTTTATACTCTGCAGATTTTGTAATACCAGATTTTTTTGCATCATCATAGATAAGCTCTTTACCAATAAGCTGCTGTAAAACCTGCTGTCTGAATGCTGCCTGACGATCTGCTGGTACCTGGTTAAATCTACCTTGAGTAGCCTGCATTAACTCTTGGTCAACTTCCTCTTGTGTAATTGGCTTTCCATTTACACTTACTAAAGTTTTAGCTGATGCTACTGCACCAGTTAAGAGTAGTGCTGAAAGTAAAATCGTAACTTTATTCATTCTCGTTCCTTGTAATTAATTATGAAAAGTTTAATAAGTTTATATTAATGGTTATTAAACAGCTCTCATTTATGCAGGAACTTTAAGATATTTATCTAAAATTGACTCCAATTTCTCACGTGTCAAAGGTTTTGAGAGATAATCGTCCAAGCCTTCTCTTAATAGCATTTCACGATCACCCTCCATCGCCATTGCAGTCAGTGCGACAATTGGAAGTTTTGTTTTTCTTGAGAGTTGCTCTTTTATCCGTTTTGTCGCGACAATACCATTCATCTCTGGCATATCAATATCCATAAAAATAATATCATATCTGTTTTTCTTTGTCATTTCCACAGCTTCAAGCCCATTTACAGCTGCTGCAACCATAATGTCATACTTTTGCAGTAATAGTTGAATAAGACGCTGGTTAATCAGATTATCTTCAACTACAAGTGCTTTAAGTTTTTGCTTTAAATGTAAATCCGGTGACTCATCAAGAACAGTCTCAAATTTATGAATGTCATAAAGATGTTTTACCATACTGCTTGGTAAAAGAGGTTTATGAATAACCTTATCAACAATATGCGTAAGCTTTGTTTGTAATTTTTCATCCTCTTCCAAGAGTAGCGTAATAGGTGCTTTTTTAGAGTATGTACCAAGTTCTAACATCCAGGAGGAATCATTTTGGTTTGCTACAATGTAGAGTACATCAATATCATCATAAAGTGATTCGTCAAGCAGATTAGATTTGACAACATCAATAGCAAAAGCACGAAGATAGATTGTCAAAAAGTTTGCTTCATCTATTTTGCTTTTATCAAGGAGAAGTACTTTAACCTTTCTTTTTGGTATCATTTTAAAGTTTTGTCCCTCTGAATGTTTAAAATCAAGTACAAAGTTCACGTAGGTACCACTATCTTGCGCACTATTAATACGAAGTTCTGAGCCCATAAGTTTTGCAAGTCCATAAGAGAGGCTAAGACCTACTCCCATTCTCTGGTCCGCATGATTTCCTGCCGTAAATGGTTCATACATAAAAGTAATCTGCTCGTCAGAGATGCCTTTACCATTGTCTTTAACACCAAAGCCAATACTGCAATCACCATTTTGTGAACGTTTTAGTAGTTTTACTTCTACAATTACTTTTCCGCCACGTGGTGTAAACTTAATTGCATTTTGTGTAATCGCATTCATAATCTGTAGAATTTTATGCACATCACCAGTGAGAGATTTTGGAAGTTTAGGATCAATAAAGGAGAGAACTTTAACACCTTTTTCTTCTGCAATTTTATAAAAACGATAAATCAGTTCTTCCATTTCAGGAAGCAGATTAAACTCTTCATTTTGTAAACTAAGACGTCCACCTTGTAGTTGTGAGAGATCTAAGAGCGTCTCAATATTGGACATCAGACTCTTTGATGATTTACTAATCATATTAATATATTCAAGTTGTTTTTTGTCCAGATTTGTCTCTTTTAAAAGCTCTACAAAACCTAATATACCATTCATCGGCGTTCTAAACTCATGACCGATATTTGCTAAAAATTTTGTTTTGAGTTTTTCAACTTCTTTTGTTTTGAGTTTTGCTTTATACAGCACTGTCATATCTCGAAGTTCTAAGATATAAAGATTTTTATTGCGAGGGTAGCTACTACAAAAAGCATCAATTACCAAGACATCATTTGTCTCTTTTGAAGTAATGCTGACGCGATATCCATCGCTCTTGTATTTTTTAATGTAATCCAGCCAGCTTTTATCTGACTCTGTAAATATCTCTTCACTCTCATTTAAAAAGATATCTCTGATACTCTCGTTTTCTCTTTTAAAGTCATTCATATCATGATAGGACATCGCTTCTAAAAAGCATTTATTTGCCCATATCCACCCTTCACCCTCTAAAAAACAGAGTGTCATACTCTCATTTGTATCAACAATATAACGAAAAAAATTATTATCCAGATACCGCGATACATCATCTTCTACAATAACCGGTGTATGTTTTTTGTCTTCCTTTGAGCCAAAAAAAATTGAAAATAACCCCATAAACATATCCCTCCCAAAAAAATCTCATAATTTTGATTATAACACAAAAAAGTGCTAAAATCTATTTTATGAAAAAAGCAACGAAAAAAGAGATAGCCCAAATACAGAAAAAATTTGTGAAGAGATATAGTGATGCAGTGACAGAATTAAAGTATAAAAATGCCTATGAATTAGTTATTGCAGTAGCTCTCTCAGCTCAATGTACAGACAAAAGAGTAAACCTCATAACACCTGCACTTTTTGAGAAATACCCTACACCAGAAACCCTAGCCCAAGCAGATATCGATGATGTCAAAGCACTTATTAACACTTGTTCATTCTTTAATAACAAAGCAAAGAACATCATCAAAATGGCACAACGTGTGGTTGAAGTATATGGCGGAGAGATCCCAATGAATGAGAAAGATCTTCAAACACTCGCAGGAGTAGGACAAAAAACTGCTAATGTCGTCATGATAGAATATACAGGGGCAAATCTCATGGCAGTTGATACTCATGTCTTTCGAGTATCGCATCGTTTGGGACTGAGTGATGACAAAACCGCAAAAGCAACTGAAGCAACTTTGGTTAAAAAATTTAAAAATGATCTGCATACTCTGCATCAAGGGATGGTTCTCTTTGGACGTTATATCTGCACAGCTAAAAACCCCAAATGTGATGAGTGCTTTTTAACAGACTTGTGCAAAACAAAAGAGAGTTTTAAAGTTTAGGTATAAACTTTGCTTTATCAATGAGTATGAAAAAACGCATCCTATTATCAACTCTCTTATTAACAACACTCTTTTTCTCAGCCTGTGTAAACAAGCACGGTATATCAATGAAATATTACAGTGATTGTAAAGAGTATTATGATCTACAGGGTTATTATCACAAAGAGTGTGGTGAAGACGATATCATCACCTACAAAGCGATGAAAAAGGCTATTAAGAAAAAAGAGCCTGAACCTACCTCAAACGTCTGGTAGTTTATTGTAACACTTTAAGAGAAATCTTTTTATTTTTTCTCCGCTACTTTATCGCTATAAATGTTGCAAAATTTGCCCATCGAAAGATCACCTCACAATGCGAAAATCCGGCATTTTTTGCCATCGTTATATTTTCATCCTCACTATAAGGCACTAAAACATTTTCTAGAGCTTCTCTTTTTTGCATTATCTCATACTCCGAGTAACCCTGATCTTTTTTAAAGTCATAATAACACTCTATCAAATCTTTATTGAGTTTAGCGTGATGCGAAATAACCTTCTCACTAAATATAAATACACCGCCCTCTTTGAGTGAATCTGCAATCTTTTTTATTAACTCCTCACGTACAAGCGGTCTGATAAACTGCAGTGTGTAGTTAGAGATAAAAACATCAGCCTCTTTATACTCATACTCTAAAATATCAGCATTATAAACGCTCACATTCGAACCAAAGGCTTCTATCTTTTTTTGTGCACGCTCGAGCATAGCTTCTGAGTTATCAAGACCAATAAGTGTTGCGTGAGCAGTTAAATCTCTATGGATATCGATCAGCAGCGAAGCGGTTGAACATCCAAGATCATATAAAACACCCCCCTCACGCAGTGCTTTGAGTGCAAAAAATTTCGTAATTCTTTGGCTCTCTTTATAAAAAGGAACACTACGTTCGAGCATATCATCAAAGACGGCTGCTACCTCTTCATCAAATTCAAACTGTTTTTTTATCGGTTTTGCAAATACTTTATCATTCATAAATACTATTTTATCTAAATTGTCCTATAATTGAAAACTTTCTCATAAAGGTTATAAAAATATGGAAATAAGCAATTCTACTTGGATGATGATAGCTTTTGTAGCAGGAACAGCACTTAGTATCTGGAAAATGTACCCTTTCTTAGTTAACAAAACACTTGAGGATGATGATACAGGGGAGGATGCTCACAACTACCTCATAGAGCATATGTATAAAGTTTTAAAAAACGCCCAAGAGACACCTGACGTAAAAGAGCTTCATGAAAAAATGATTAATCACGAAGAGTTTGATAAAGAGCGTTTTTGGAGATTTAATCTTAATAAACTCAACCAACTACTCAATATCCACTACTCAAAAAACCCCCATCTCAATTCGGTTGAAGATATCCATAAAGAGGTAAAGAGAGGAAACTAAATCTTAGTTTCTATCCATTGCATTCAGGTCTCTGTAAGCTTGAAGAACACGCTCCACTAATGACTCCTGACCGGCACGCAACCATTTTCTCGGGTCATAATATTTTTTATTTGGTTTATCTTCACCCTCTGGGTTTCCGATTTGTGATTGAAGATAATCGTGATACTTTGCAACATAGTTTTTCACACCTTCCCATGTTGCCCATTGTGTATCTGTATCGATATTCATCTTAATAACACCGTAGCTGATAGCTTCACTAATCTCTTCAGGAAGCGAACCAGAACCACCATGGAAAACAAAGTTCACAGGCTTTTTCTCAGTTTTCATTGTCTCTTCAATATACTTTTGAGAGTTATCCAAGATTTTAGGAGTCAGTTGGACATTTCCTGGTTTGTAAACACCATGAACATTTCCAAAAGATGCTGCGATTGTAAAGTTATCAGAGATCTCTTTCAGCTCTTTGTATGCAAGCGCTACTTCCTCTGGCTGCGTGTAAAGAAGTGCATTATCGATGTTTGTATTATCAACACCATCTTCTTCCCCGCCTGTCACACCAAGCTCTATCTCAATATGCATACCAATTTTGCTCATTCTCTCCAAGTAAGCTTTGGAAATACCAATGTTTTCTTCCAAAGGCTCTTCTGAAAGATCTAACATATGAGAAGAGAAAAGTGGTTTTCCCTGTGTTTTGTAGTAATTCTCACCAGCTTCAAGCAGTGCATTGATCCAAGGAAGGAGTTTTTTTGCAGCATGATCCGTATGAAGAATAACCGGCACACCATAAGCCTCTGCCATCATATGTGTATGAATAGCACCACTTACTGCACCAAGTATTGCAGCTCTTTCATTTTCATTACTCAAACCTTTTCCTGCATAAAACTGTGCGCCACCATTACTAAACTGAATAATAACAGGAGAGTTTGCCTTTTTTGCAGCTTCTAACACACCATTGAGTGATTCTGTATTGACCACGTTCACAGCCGGAAGTGCATATCCATTCTCTTTTGCATGATTATAAACTTTTAAAACATCTTCACCAAAAAGTACACCCGGTTTTACAATATCTAAGATACCTTTGCTCATTTTACTTCCCTAAAAAAATTAATTGGCTTATTATAATATATAGTTCATTTAAAACAACTTTATGTTAAAATCGATTATGACAACAAAAAGAGAGATCACAACCGATATCGTCTTAATAGATATCATAGACTTTTCTAAACTTGATTCACACCAACAGCTTGAGATTGTCTCATTTTTAACACGCAGTTACCGTAAGGTAATTGAAAAGATGCTCTCACACTCTGAGATAGTCTTGGAAAGTTTTATGATGGGGTTTATTCCAACTGGTGATGGTTTTTACTGCATACTCAATCCAAAATACAAGGGTTATGGTGTTATTCTTGGGCTGAGTTTCAACCATTTTTCTGATCAGATAGCAAAAATGTTTCCCTATTTTCAAGGCATACGCATCGCTGTCCATACAGGAGGAGTTAATCAGTTTCGCGATATTTTAGGACATAAAAACTTCATAGGTGATGGGCTTAATGACTGTGCCAGGTATTTAGAGTTAAAAGATTTTACAATCTCAACTGTTATGGTCTCTGATATCGCTTATGAGCATCTTAAAAAATTTCTCAAAAAAAGAGCAGATTACAATGAACTGCTAAAAAGACGGGAGTTTAAACACTCAGAGCCCTATGTATTTAAAGACAAACACAATATGACAAAACGTGGCTATTTAGTATGGATGAGAAAATCGGGTATAATTACTCCTCCAAAATATAAATTTTAAAACTGCAGCATGAAGGAGCAAAAAAATGAGACTTACTTTAGATGAGTACAGTAAACACTTTAAAATGTCCAAAGAGATGATAAATTCCAAGCTGCGTGCAAAAAAACTTAATTACATTATAGAAGATGGTGTAACATACATTATCGTAACAAGAAGCTCCCTTGATCAAAGCAAAAGAGAAGCAATTCATAAAGAGAAAAAAGAACAAACACAAGAAGTAAAAAAACAGACTCAAGAGGTAAAACAGATGCCACAAAAGCCAAAAACAACAGTTGCCATGGTACTCTCACTCTATCAAAAAGAGAACCAGCAACTCAAAGAAAAAATTGTCCAACTTGAAGCGAAGATAGATAAACTCATTGATGACAAAGAACAGATGCTGCGTGATGAAATGAATAAGATAGAACAGGTTTACTCAAAAAAAGATGAACAGCTCAAAAATATCTTAGAGCTTATGAACAGACAGCTCCTCACGCAAAACACACAGACCGTTCATGATGTAGATGCAGTTGTAGATACAAAGATAAGTAAAAAAACAAAAAAAGAAGATAATGAGATAGTTGAGCTAAAAGAGTACCTTAAATCTCTTGATCTTGAACCACATCAGAGAAAAATCATTAAAAAAAGATTTTTAGCGGTCTATGACAAAGATGTACGCATCATTAAACAAAACGGAAAGCTCTATCTAAACTTTTCAAAATACGACTACAGTGACCTTTTAGAGTATTAATTTAGATGCCGACAAAAGAGCTTATCAAAACAAAGCGTATCAAAGATGCGCTCACACGTTACGCTACTGACAACCTTATTCCACTCTCAGAGTGTGACTTTACAATCAACAAAGTAGAAACACTTGTAAAGAATAACCGTAACCATGAGTTTGAGCACTATACAAAAGATCGTCTTGCTAAATATCTTGATTATGATACACTCATCAATGAACATGTAGAGTTTGCTCAGATATATACAATAACTGCAATGCAAAAAGAGAAGCAGGAGATAGAGCTACTTTATACTATTGATTATGGCCATTATGCAACACACCCAAAACTTGTTCTCTCACCCGAATCAAAAATACCATATAAACTTTATAAACCCGTAGATCTTTTACGACTTCTCTATAGTGAAATCAACAAAATAAAAGCATACAATGAGATACTCATCCAACTTTTTGATGAAAAGATGAAAAAAACACTAAAAAGTTTCATCAAACATCTCTATGGGGGTAAATTTACCAAAAAAGTAAAGATTCCTCTTTTTGAAGGGATTGAACCTATTATCTCACGCAAAAGCAAAGTTATCTTCTGGTTTAAAGAGAAAGAGCAAGACAATAAAATTATTGAGGTTGACGAGGATGAGATACTTATCGAGTACAAAAAACCTCTTTATGGCAGAAATGGTCTTAATGCTCATGGAAAAAACATTGATACTACTTATGCACAGAACTCTGATGATATTCATATAGGGATAGATCCAGCATCTATACGCATAGAAGAAGATAAAAATTCAAAACGCTATATTAGTATTCATCGAGGATATGTGCACTATGATGGTCTCAAACTCTCTGTTGATAACAGACTGCGTCTGCACGAAGTCTCGCGTACTAAACATATTATTGACACTGAAGATGAAGAAAATAATATTGATATTATAGTAGCCCAGCATGATACAACAAAAGACTCTATTGGTGAAGGTGTGGAACTCATCTCAGAGTCTATTCATGTCGAAGGTTTTGTTGGCGCTAATTCAAAACTTGAAGCACTACAACTTGAGATAAACGGTGCAACGCACCAAGACTCCAAACAGTATGCAAAGTTTGCAAAAATCAACAGACACAAAGGAACATTGCGTTGCCATGAAGCAGAAATTGGTCTGCTTGAAGGTGGTATAGTCCATGCGACCAAGGTCAATATAGAATCATCACTCGGTGGGCAAGTGTATGCTCAAGATGTTACAATCGGGCACACAAAAAACAACCTCAAAGTCTATGCTTCAAACTCTATCACTGTACGATTAGTAAGCGGTGAGGACAATCTATTTAAGATCAATTTTAGAGATATTCCTGTGCTAAAATCAAAAATTGAGTTTATCAATGAAGAGCTCGATGATTTAAAATACAAACTTGAGCAGGCAAAGCGTTTTAATAGAGATGAGATAAAACTTTTAGAAGATGAAATCGCATCACTGAAAACCGAACAAAAAAGCATTATAAACTCCTATAAAAATGCAACCATCTCTGTTGAACAACCTTTTAGGGGTTTAAATCATATAATCTTTACAATCGATGAAGATCATGAACTCCATTACAAAACAGATACAAAAGCCTATCTTCCTTTCCATCTAAAAATACAAGAGAATAAAATCACTCTTCTCCCTCCAGCAATCTCCTTAATAATCGAATAATATTCTTTGCTCTCTATATGTTAAAGGTTGTTTTTCTCTTTACAAAACACGGATTTCCGTATATTTTATAAAATATACTATATATAATATATATTATAATTTATATTTAATTCTATATATACACTATTTAATACTATTAATAGCATTTTAACTTAAATAAAATGTATATTTAAGTATTAAAACCGTATAATCATTTTTATGCAAATTGATGATCTGTTTAATATTCTTCATAACTCAATAGAGTCACAAAACAATGGCAAAAAAATATCACTCAAAGATATGGCCAATGAGTTGGGTATCTCTATGCGTACATACCAAGATTGGAAGCTCGGCCGTGCAAAACCACAGGCAGCAGCCGTAGTTATGAAGATGTTAGGCAAATTAGATGATGATGAGATCATTAGAGCTGTAAGAAAAATCAACAAACTAGAGGAAAAATAATGGGAGCGCTTACAAAAAATGAAAGAGATGGTTTAGAGGATGTATTTTTATCGATTCAGGGTGTTGGAAAGTATGAAAAACTCAAAGATTTATCAGCTTTAATTACTTCTAAGCCAAGAACACTCAACTTCACAAAACTCCTCAAACAGGCGAAATATGGAGTTAAAGTAACAAAAATATCACATTTTTTACTCAAATTTGCCAAAAAGAAGAAAAATTTAAGCAAATAAACTATAAAGTATCTCTAGCTGAATTATTTAATTCGGAAAATTTTAATCCAAGGGTAAATCTATGAATAAAGCGCAATTCGTTG
>CAZGSK010000035.1:0-10931 GCA_964528435.1 uncultured Sulfurimonas sp.
CTGTCGTTGAGTGAGCTTGCATCATCTGCAAGGGAATTTGAGTGCTGCTGAATTGATTGAATGGTGTTGTCTATGCTTACTGTTTGCTCTTGAACATGATTCATTCTCCCATTCGTGCGTGCATTGAGATCATTAATATCATCAAGCATAAGAAGATTGTCTTCAATCGTTCTTTGTAAAAACTGCGTACCACTATCGTAGCTTTGTAACAGAAGTTGTATATAATCTTCTGTGCTGTTGTGAGGTTCGCTCTCTTGAGGTTGTTGGTGTAAAATAGAAATCTGCTCTTGCAGATTTGCATTTTCTGCCTCAAGTTGTGCTATTTTGGTTTTATACTCTTGTTCTAAACGTTCTATTTTTGAACTGCATCCAAACATATAAATCTCCCATCAAATTTTATAGTAGTACATTCTAACAAGTTTAAACTAAAAGTTGTCTGTAATCGGTCCTTGTATTTTATGGATATGGAGTTTCTGTAAGGCTGTTAGCTCTTCTTGATCTTTTACAAAGGTTGCAATAATTTCAATACCAAGTGATTTTGTAACAACCACAAGAGCGTTCATAGATTCTTGTGTCTGATCAAGCAGGAATGTAACATCAGCTTTCATAAACTCAGGATTGAGTTCTTTAAGATAGTTAAAGTCGTTGCTATCACCTGTAAAGGCATTGATGCCAAATCCAAATCCATACTTTTTAAAGAGATCTACAAAGCCTTTTACGGTCGCTGTATTGTGTGATGCAAAACTATCAGAGACTTCAAAACAGAGTTTGAAGTTAAGTTTTTTCGCATAAAGATAAAAGAGTGTTGAAAGCTCATCAAAAGCTTTTGAATCTTTTAAAAACTCATTTGAAAGGCGTATAGAACATATTGTATTGTTGAGTTCTGTATGTTTGGTAGTAAGAAGATTTTTTAGCGCCACAAGGTACATTTTACCAACAAGGCCAAGGTTGATAGCCGGTGCAATAAAGTCACCATAATAGAAATGTTTCTTCTCTTTGCCATCAATTGTAAAGGTCATTACTTTATGGTTGATCTTTTTGGTTTGCATATCCATTGTAGGCCAGAATTTTAGACTAAAATAGTTCTTCTCAATAGACTCTTCCAAGATAGTACGCCACTCCTCTTTTGGCAGGGCATTATGACTG
The DNA here is from genome assembly GCA_964528435.1 of uncultured Sulfurimonas sp. GTDB lineage: Bacteria > Campylobacterota > Campylobacteria > Campylobacterales > Sulfurimonadaceae > Sulfurimonas. Next base: position 1,147 of record CAZGSK010000035.1, read on the forward strand.
TTCTCTTCATATACATAGATATGCTTGCGCTCATCAGCTTTTGCTTTTGTTAGTGCATCATCGGCTCGTGTAAGCAGGTCGTGGACAGTTACATTTGGTCTATATCGATAAATTCCGATGTTAATATAAACTTCTTTAGTCGTGATGTCATACTCGCTTACAAGTTCAAGGAAATCTTCAAAAATTGTACGTGAAATTGACTCTGATAAAAATGATTCACAATCAGGCAGCATAAGTGTAAACTCAGTACCATTAACACGGGCAATGATGTGCTCTTCTACATTTTTACACTCCTCTTTAAAAATATTTGCAAGTTTACAAAAAAAGTTGTCTGCTTCTTTACGTCCTAATTGTTTGTTAAGAATTTCTGCACCACTGAGAGCTACGAGCATAACACTTCCACCCTCATTTTTTGTCTCTAAGTCGATAAGTTCAGGAAGTTTGAGCATAAGATAGCGGCGGTTGAAGAGTTTTGTAACCGGGTCATTATAGAGCAGCTCACGATTTCTTTGTGCAGCTTCATTTGCTTTGTTAAAGATCTCTTCGACTTTTTTCACCATTGCATTCATTGCGTGAGATACCTCTCTAAACTCAGTAGTATAAGGCTCTTCTGTCTCAATAACAAACTCATTGTTAAGAATCGCTTCTGCTTGATGCTGAATACGTTTGAGAGGTTTGAGAATAAAATGCAGCATAATACTCAAAGCTGCTAGAGATATGGTAGCAAAGACAATAAAGAGATAAAGAAGTTTTGTAAATGTTTGGTAGAGTGCTTCATAAACAATAGCTGTATCTGCTTCAATGGTGACTTTTCCTATGATACTCCATCCCGCTGTTACATCGGCTGTCACAGGTTTTAGATTAATATTTGCAAAATTTACAAACCATGCTGGAACACTTTCTAAGGGTTCATAATCCTCTTGTTTGTAAGAAAAACTTGCATCGTTTGAGATGAATTCTATACGTTTGTAATAACCACTGTCAAACTCAGAGTCAATGACGCTGGTGATCATAACAGGTTCTCCTCCTGTTTCTGCAATCTTGTTTGTTAGTGCAGAGATGTTATTGACAGTTGTCTGATAGAGGCTCTCAAGCATATCCTCTTTGGCTGTTTTATAGTTAATGACCATAACAGAGCCTAAAATTGTTATTATCATCAGTGAGAGAGCGAGTGCCATCTGTTTAAATAGTGTCATAGTTTTTTCCTTTTCATGTTGGCTTCGAGCTTTTTCCATTTTTTTGATTTTGGTCCGGTGTCACCATTTATCATCTTTATCATTTTTATCAAATCAGGTCGTTTTGATACAGGCAGGAGCAACCTGTTGTTGTTTCCCAAAATCAATATATCATCTTTAGATTTTGGATTTGGTATTTTAAAGTATGCCAAAACCATATGTGAGCTTTTCTTTCCTCGTCTGCTTTTGTAGATTACATAAGCAAATTTCATTCTATGGGGGTCAATGCCAAGTTCTTTGAGAATATAGTATTTCGCAATAGTATAATCTTCACAATCCCCCTTATTCTTGCCGATAAATTCATAAAGAGTTGCCCAATAATCACTAACACCATACACTTTTTTGTCACTCGCATATTTTATAAAATTCACCCACGTATTTACAGTATTGAGTTTTTTCATAGTAGAAGCGTTTTTGAGTTTGTGTAGGAGTGATCTGTCTATATCGACAAAACGATTTTTTGCAAAAGCTCCGTATTTTTTTTCCGCACGTTCTTCTAATTTTTTATCTATAAGCTGGTCTGCATATAGATTAAAAGAAGATATGATAAAAATCAAGAGAAGCTTTGTCAAAAAATTCATACTTTATTATACAGAATTTATTGCTGTCTTTTATTAAATCCCGAACTCCCTAACTTTGCTTCAATGTGAAGGTTTTGTGCATACGCTTTGAGATAAGAAGGAGTGGCTCTGCCTTTGAGCTTCATCATATCTTCTAACATGAGCTGTGCAACATCCCTTGGGCAAATCTTTTTTTTCTGCGTGAGATAGTTAAAGAGCAGTTCACCTTGGCGAGGTAGGGAGATCTTCCATGTAGAGTCAGTTTGTGCATATATCCAGAGTGAAAAGGCATAAAAACTCTCATAGACACTTTTTTCTTGCCATAGCAGAGGAAGTGATTTTTTAAAATTGCCGGAGTTGTAGTAGAGATCCCAAAAACGTGCAAAACGCTTCATAATTTGAATATCTTTAAAGCTGAGTTGATTGTTTTTGAGAATATCATAAGGGGGAATGTCACTATAGACCATGCCATGCTTAATATCATGACGGTTAATGTGTGTACCAGAGAGCTTTTTGAGTATGCCTATTTGAATTTCACAGCTACTAAGACGCATAAGCTCATCAAGATTTTTACCAAAACTCTCTAAGCTCTCTCCTGGAAGACCGACAATTAAATCAAGATGAATATGTGCATTGGTTTCATTTTCTAAAAAGGCAATATTGCTTTTGATTTTATCAAGCTTGAGCTGGCGTGAAATGTTGTTTGCAATTTCTAAATTAAGAGTCTGTATGCCGATCTCAAGCTGCAGTGCACCTTTTGGAAAAGATTTTATTTTCTCGCGCAGACTCTCTGGGAAATGATCGGGTATAACCTCAAAATGTGCAAAATAGGGCGGCTCTTTGGCTAAAAAGAAGTCAAGTATTCTGTTGGCTGTTTTCATATTAAGATTAAAAGTTCTGTCAACAAATTTGAAGTTTCTAGCCCCTCGCTGCCATAGCTTTTCAAACGCTTCAAGAACTTCATCCAAATCAAATGCCCGTACTTTTTCATCCATTGAAGAGAGACAAAATTCACACTCAAAAGGGCATCCACGTGAGACCTCTACATAGATGTAGCGGTTTTGTATATCGTGGTCACTGTAATGCTCATAGGGAAGTTGTATCTTTTTAAGATCTGGTATGTTCATGCGGATAATGCGCTCATTTGCACTCTTGTTTTGGATATCTTTACAGAGTTGATAAAAGGCCAAATCACCTTCACCTTGAATAATATAATCAGCCAGATCAAAATTAACACGAAAAGGAAGATAGGTAACCTCTGGACCACCTAAAATAATGGTTGTTTGTGGCGCAACTTTTTTGAGTATATGAATAAGTTCATGTATTTGACTTGCATTCCAGATGTAAACACCAAGACCGATAATGTCGGGATTGCAATCTAGAATTTTTTCTGCAATGCTTTGGAGTGCATCATTGATGCTAAACTCTAAGATTTCGGTATCTGTTTGTAACTCTTGCATATTTGCATAAAGATAACGAAGACCGATGGCAGAATGGGTATAGCGGGAATTTAGCGTACTTAAAATGATTTTCATAAAGGAAGTGTAACATAAAAAATATTTTTTAGAAAAAACAGCCAAGAGAAATAAAAGGGGAAAACTTGGCTGTTTGAAAAATTTATAGGAGTATATGTGTCTCGATTATGAAAGGGGGAAAACATAATTGAGATGTGAAATTATAATAATTATAAGTAAATATTAGGTAAATAACCTAATATTTACTTTTTTGTATCTTTATACTCTATAAGCATCTGATCAAGCTCTTTAAAGAGTTTTTGTGACGCATCTTCCATAACGGCAAAGTTCTCCGTAATGCGTTGAGGATGATCAGCTTTGATGACAGTACCATTTTGAACATACTCAAAGTTTTTAAATACCATATTGTGTACAGTTGCGTGAGGAGTATCCATCTCTTTGAATGCTTTTGTTGCGCCAAAACGCTCTTTTCCGATGCCAAGGTACCATTTACCCATACGACAGTTTTTATGGTCTGGGAAGCTTCTCTCTTTGTCATCATTGAGCACTGTTGAGTATGCATTTGATTTGAAGAGAATATGATCAACTTTAACAAGTGTTGTAAAGAGTCTGTTTTGGATGTTAATAGCACCACTGGAAGCATCTTCTGCAAGAGCGTTGAGCTCTTTAAATGTTGTTTCAAACTCATTAATAACAGAGCTGGATTCTTGGGCAATATCGCTAATCTCATCAGAGTTGCTTCGCATATCGTTTGCTTCTTGTTGGAGTGTTGAGATGGTAATCTCTATCTCGTTTGTCGCTTTTTGTGTACGTTCTGCAAGTTTTCTTACCTCATCGGCAACTACGGCAAAACCACGACCATGCTCTCCAGCACGAGCAGCTTCAATGGCAGCATTGAGGGCAAGTAAGTTTGTCTGATCTGCAATGTCTTTGATGAGGCCGATAACCTCAGAGATCTCTTTGCTTCTTCCTTCAAGCGAGACAATGCCTTCATGAGATGAAGCGATAAGCTCAACAAGAGAACCGAGTCTCTCCCCAATCTCCAAGACATTTTTAAGTGATTCTGCAGATTCACTTGCTGTTTGTTGCGATACATCAACAATGGCACTTGCATCATCAGAAGAGATAGTAAGGTCTTGTTGAATAATGCTAAGCCCTTCAGCAATTCCTCCACCGAGCTCTGCAAATTTATGTGAGAGCTCACCTTTGATTTTTGTATTATAGCCGTTAGCAATAGAGACAATGGCTTTGTTAACACTCTCTGCAGTTGTTTTAAAGATACCTTGCAGACCTTGCGGGTAGGTATGACGATATGTTTTACCTGTTGATGCTGCTTCAATGGCAGTTGCAATATCACGCATAAAAGCTTCTAATTGGTCGAGTGTATCATTTATTGCCCATGCAATTTTTGATGTATCTGAGCCATCTTGAGGAATGTGTGTTACGCGATCTTCGAGTTTTCCTTTAGCGGCATTGTCTAAGACACGTTCTATATCTTGAACTGCTTTACTACCAGTCGATGCACTTTGCCCTGCAGGGATGAAAAGTGCGGCTAAAAGAGCTACCAAAGCGATGCCAACAACAATAAAATTCATAGCTACAAGCCCATAAAGAGCAATAATTATAAGCGCTACAAACAGCAGTAAAGACTGCTTATTTTTGAATAGAGATGATAAGTTCATCGTAACTTACTCCTTCTTTGTGTATTAAATCATTTAAGACTTTTTCTCCTGCTGCAATCCCACCGCTTCTTTCAGCTTGAAGCATCTGTGCATAGAGTGGTTTGATAATGGCAAGTGCTTCTGGATTTGGTTTGCGACGTACGGAGTAGTAGCCGATAATATTACCTCTCTCATCTAAAGAAGCAGTTACATTGGCATATACCCAGTATTCATTTCCATTTTTTGTTTTGTTAACTACATAGGCAAAAATCTCTTCTTTGTTCTGGATACGATCCCATAAAAGTTTAAAGACTGCCTTTGGCATATCTGGATGACGGACTATATTGTGAGGCTTTCCAAGAAGTTCTTCTTCTGTGTACTCCGCCATATCCATAAAGATTTTATTGACGTATGTAAGTTTTCCCTTTGTATCTGTTTTTGATACGATGAAGTCATCTTCATTCATCTCTAGTGTCATATTTTCCACCTTCTTTTTAGTGATAGGGTGTATTTTAGCATAAAAGTATTGCAAATGCGGTTATAATTTGAGTATGGTTTTATTACTTTGTCTATTTTATTATTTTTATTTTTCTATTGTCGGTATCTATATCATTTTCTTACCTAAGGTTTTAGATGGTATTGGATACAGTGCAAGTGAGATAGGCATTATCTTTGCTGCTGCACCGCTTATCCGCTTTATTTTGCCTTTTTTATTTATCCGTGGTCTGCAACTAAATTCCAAGATATTTAATGCTTCTTTGGTTTTGGTTGTTGTAAGTGCATTTTCATTCTATCTCTCAATAGAGCATTTTTACCTTTTACTTCTCTCAAATATTGGACTTGGTGTAGGTTTGAGTCTTATTCTTCCTTATGTTGAGCTCATCTCACTTGATTCCATTGGTAAAGAGCGTTACGGAAAAGTACGCCTCTTTGGTTCACTTGGCTTTATTATTGTAGCGCTTGTTCTTGTAAAGTTTTTGTCATCGGCTGATGTTGCCTTGCATTTTTTGTTTGTTTTAACACTGCTTATGGTTAGTGTAGCTTACTTTGTTCAGAGCTGTTCTGTATCAAAAGAGTCAAAAAATGATGCAGTTATTCAAAATGATATTCATCTTTTACAAGATTATAAACTATGGCTGGGACTTCTGTTTATGCAGATGAGTTTTGGCTCTTTTTATAACTTTTTTACGATTTATGAAACAGACAGAGGTATCTCTCTTGATATGACAATATATCTTTGGAGTTTTGGTGTTATTGTTGAGGTGGCAATGCTCTTTTTTCAAGGAAGATTTTTACGTGCTAATCTTTTGAGCGTGTTGCAAGTGACAATATTTGCGACAATTATTCGATGGTTTTTAGTTTTTGCCTTTCCGACAACGCTTAGTGTTCTCTTCTTCGCTCAATCACTTCATGCTCTTAGTTTTGCCCTTTTTCACTCTGCCGCTATCTCTTACCTGTTTGTTCACTACAAGCACAAAAGTCTTGCTCAGCAGTTTTTCTCAGGTATTAGTTACGGTTTGGGAGGTTTGAGTGGGGCTTTGTTGTCAGGTTTTATCTATGAGTATTATCCATCTTATCTTTTTTTGAGCTCTTCTGCTATTGCTTTTGGCGCATTTTTGATGATAAGTTGGTATAAAAGAGAGCTTGGGCGTTCAAATAGTTGAGATCAGGGTTAATCCTGATCCCTTGAGTCTTGTTAGATTTGAGAAGAGTAGCGCTTAAAAATCTGCAATAAGATTGAATGTAAATGTTGTATCGGTTTTTTTCTTGTCAACTGGTGGACGATTTGCATAGTCAACTTTATAGCTTACACCCGCAGAAAAGATATCTGAGATTTTAGAGCTGAGTGCTGTTTTTGAAAAAACAAAATAGTTTTCACTTTTTTCAAGATCACCACGTATGCTGAGATCCTGAGTAAATTTTAATGTTTTTGTAATCTTATACGCATACTCACCTTTTAATCTGTATGCAGCATAGTCATCTTTTTTACCCGATTCTGTAGTTACATACGGAGTGTTGTAAGGGTAAGGAACAATAGCGCCACTGGCATCTCTATGAATGTCCATTTTTTGGTCTTGTGAATAAAGAATGTTTCCAGAGAGTGTCAGTTTGTGCTGGTCTGTAACGATTGCTTTGTACTGTGCACCCGGACCGGTATAGAACTGGTAGTCATAACCGGAGAACTTATCAGACTTATACCCAACAAGGTAGTCAAATGCAAATCTATCTGTAAATGAGTAGTTATAATTTAACTCAATGAGATATTTGTTCTTTGTTTCATCACCACCATCATCAGCATATTGCCCGTCAAATTTAATTTTACCTTCATGTTTATTCCATGCTTTTTTTGCATTTGCCTCAAGGTTAAATGTCTTTGTCTTCGTGTTTCCGTTTGTCTCAATGTAGCCAAACTCAGCATGTGTTTTGAGTGGTGTTACTTTTACATCTTCTGCGTGAGCAGCCACGAAGAGTGTTGATGCTAAAAGTGAACTTAATACGATTTTATTCATTCATGATTTCCTTTTTTTAATTTTCTTTGTCTTGGTGAATATCCATCTGAGGATAAGGAATAGAGATTCCTTTTTTGTCAAATGTCAGTTTTACTGTCTCTAGCATATCAAAATAAACGCCCCAGTAATCATCTGTAGTTGTCCATGCGCGAACAACAAAGTTTACACTACTGTCAGCTAACTCTGTAACAGCAACAAATGGTGCAGGATCTTTTAATACTCTCTCATCTGCATTGACAATCTCTACAAGTGTCTCTTTTGCAAGTTTTAAGTCATCATCATAGCCAATACCAAAGACATGATCCACACGACGTGTATCTCTGTTTGAAAAGTTTGTGATGTTGCCGCCGATGATAGAAGAGTTTGGTACTATTACCATACGTTTATCAACAGGTGTGATGATAGTTGAGAAGAGATTAATGTCTGTTACCTCGCCTGTAACACCTGCAGCTTCAATAACGTCACCAACTTTAAACGGACGAAAGAGGATAATAAGCACTGCCGCACCAATGTTTGAAAACGAGCCTTGAAGAGCAAGACCGATTGCCAGTGTTGCTGCACCAAATACAGCGACAAAAGAGGTTGTGTTTACACCGAGTTGATTTAAAGCGGCAATAATAACCATAAGTAAAAGAGTGAAGTAGATAATGCTTTCACTAAACTCAACTAAGGTCTTGTCAATTTGTGCTTTTGTCATCAAATGTTTGATAAAAGCCGTTAGTTTGTTTGCAAGCCATTTTCCAATAACAAAAATAACAATAGCAAAGATAAGATTAAGTCCATATGTACTTGCGTACATTACTACCATGTCTTGATAGGGAGCAAAATTAATGTCCATAGGGCATTCCTTTATATGAAGTTGTGTAATTATAGCTTAGAGGTGTGAGAAAGTAGTGAGGTTTTGTGAAGGTGTTCAAGTGTGCGTGAGAGCTTGTAGTATTCATTTTGGTATGGAGAGTCTATACGAAAGAGCAGTTGTCTGTACTTGAGATAGTTGCTCCATACCTTTTTACTCTGTTTGATTCTGCCCCGTTTTAGCAGCTCAAAACTAACTGCTGCATTGATAAAGCCCTTAAGAAGTTTTGTTTCATTGCTTGCTTCAAATCTCTGAGGAAACCAGAGTGCTTCAAGTGCCTCATGTGCCTCATAGAAGCGCTCCTCACGCAGGTATGTTTTGAATTCGTTAATCTTACTCTGTGTCATCGTTGTCAAGGAGTTGCATATTTTTACGCCAGTACCCACGCCCGCCTTTGAGCGAGATACAGTGGTGGTCTGGAAACTTCTTTTTGTACTCTTTGAGTCTGTCAAGTGTGGCTTTTCCTGTGTCACAGTAGAAGACAAAAACACTCCCCTTAGGATACTCTTTTAGTTCATAGGGATTGTATGTAATGGTGTTGGCTTTTTCGATGGGTGCAAGTATTGTATCTACAAGCAGTACCTGTTTTCCCTCTTTTTCAAGCCGTTTTTTATTCTCTAAAAACTCTTTTTGAGTCCATTCATTTGGATAATTCATAAAAGAATTATAGTTATTTTTTCTAAAACTAAGTTTGCGATTGCTCTTAAAGTGCTACAATATAGAAAAAATTGAGGAAGATGAAGATGGAATTAAAATATATAGGTGATATGCCAAGAGTTTCACAATACGGTGTCGGATTTGACAGTACGAAACCAGACAAATATATCTATCTTCATGCAGCATTAGAGTTGCTTGAAGCATTGAGCTATGGAGCAACTGAAACGACACAACATCTTTATAAGAGCCAGCATAAAGACCTAAAACCTGAAGAACTTTTGGAAAATTTGAAAAAGTACATAAAGAATCTTGATAAAGTCTATGAAGCAAGAGTAGAAAAGGCAAAAGTATTGGTAGATGGACTCAAAGAGAGAGTAGATGAAAACAACTCAATAACAGCAGATGAAAAAAGAGCATGGCTTAAAAACATCGATATTATGACTGACTACTATCTGCAGTATGTGACAAATCAGAGTGTTTATGAAGCAGCACTCCGAGCACTTGGAGATGAAGTGGCTCAAGCAAAGGTTAAAGAGGTAACCATTCCAATGTTTAGAAACTACGGAATCGTTTTACATGATTTACAAAAAGTTTTAGAAAAGAGAAAATCTCCGATAGATACAGACCTAGAGATCAAATCAACAAATGATGGCATAGTGGGAACTATGTACTTTCATCAGTACTAGCAGCGGATGTAAATGGCAAAGAAAAGCAAAAAAAACAGCAAAATCAATCAGCGAATACGAAAATATTTTGATGGAGATCCTTTTGATGTAGGGATAGAACGTGTCGAGAGCAAAACACTCAGTGAGATTTTCAGTGCTCTTGGTA
>CAZGSK010000036.1:0-10848 GCA_964528435.1 uncultured Sulfurimonas sp.
AACTACCACAACTTCATGTTGTGATCCTAACCATTTTGCAGCGAATGTTGCTGTCGTATGACCAGCAACACCACCACCTAATACAATTAATCTTGCCATATAATTATCCTCTATTTCAAGTTCTAAAAAATGTTATCAAAATTGTATCACAAAGCTATCACAAAACATGATTAATAGTAGTTATACTTATAATAAGACATCAATATAATACTCTATAACTCCCTATTTTAGGACACTTCAAAGATATTGAAATAAAAAAACTACTCAGATTTCAGAATTTTATCAATAATCTCAAAAGAATTTTTTGAGAGCGACTGTGTAGAAACTACACGCAAGAGTTCTCGCTTCATTAGTTTCTGGTTTTCTCTGTTCATTTTATTATAAATTTTAAATGTTGAACAGAGACCAGAAGCCATTTGCGGGTTGATTTTATCGATCTCTATGATTTTATCTGCAACGAACTTATACCCCTCTCCGTCTTTTGCATGAAAATGTTTATGGTTTCTTGCAAAAGTACCCACAAGCGAACGTACAAGATTTGGCACTTTATCATCATAAACCTCATCATTTTGCAAGGCTTTTACACGATGTAAGACATCTTCACGCAAAGAGGATGAAAGCAGAGCAAAATATTTGTTCATAACGAGTCTGTTTTCTTTATATTTTTTATAAAAATCTTTAAATGCCACTTCTGCCAAAGCTTCATCTGTATGCTCCAATACATCAAGAGCTACAACTCTGTCTGTCATCGTAAGTGATTCATCATACTGCGCTTTGGCAAGAAGGGCTGTCTCTTTACTCTTTAAAGAGGAGAGTAGTTTTAAGGCTCTGTTTTTAATAGCACGTTTTGCAATACTTTGTGCATCTAAAGAAGCTCCTGTTTCATGGTTTGTATAATAGAGTTTTAAGAGTTTTTCTTTATATGTAACAGCAAGTTTTTTCAGCAAATCTTCTTGTGCTGCATAAATTTTTTGACAATCTACAAACTCCTGTCGCTGCATTAAAGTAGAAACAGAAGGCAGTTCTAAAAGGAGCGCTTTATAGGAAAGGTCAATATCAAGATCAAGCAGATAACCAAAGGAGTCTATGTAAGCATCATTAACAGCTTGCCCTTCCATCATTGCTTCCATCGTCTCTACAGCAAAATTTTGCGCTGCTTCATACTGCGTAAAACTGTTTCTGTCGTACTTCATTAAGAAAGCATAATCAATCTCATCTTGTTCTACTATAATAGGTGCAGAAAAATCTCTGTTTACTGATAAAACCGGCTTTGCATCAAAACCTTCAAAAGTAAAGCTCTCTTGCTCTTTTGAAATAATAAGCATCTGCTCTAAAACTTCACTTCCCTTTTCATCTATCAAGGCTATCTTTAAAGGATAATACATAGGAGATTGCTTCGAGCCATCAACAGCATTAGGAATCTTCTGCGTGAGCTTTAGTCTATAGCTGCCATTTTCAAAGTGCTCCTCTACACGAAGGCGTGGCGTACCGCTTTGATGATACCAGAGCTTAAACTGCTCAAGATCAATCTCCCCTGCTTGGCTCATCGCCCAGACAAAGTCACCCGTAGTCACTGCTTCACCGTCAAAGCTTTTAAAATAGAGATCCATTGCAGCACGGTACTTCTCTTTGCCAAGAAGCGTATGCATCATACGAATCACCTCGGCACCCTTTTCATAGACAGTTGCAGTATAAAAGTTATTCATAGAGATGTAAGACTTAGGCTGAATCGGATGGCGAGTCGGTGAAGCATCTTCAACAAACTGTCGCTCACGCAGCCCTTTTACATCCTCTATACGCTGTACCTCACGTGAGTTCATATCTGCTGAGAAACACTGGTCACGAAAGACAGTAAGTCCCTCTTTGAGTGTGAGTTGAAACCAGTCTCGGCAGGTTATACGGTTGCCTGTCCAGTTATGAAAATACTCATGCGCAATTACAGACTCAATTCCCATAAAGTTTGCATCTGTAGCTGTGTCACTGTCTGCAAGTACATAGGCGGAGTTAAAGATATTAAGCCCTTTGTTCTCCATAGCCCCCATATTAAAACTATCAACTGCTACAATATTATATATATCAAGGTCATACTCTCGTCCATACTGCTCTTCATCCCAAAGCATTGCCTCTTTGAGTGAAACCATTGCGTGAGAGCACTTTGATTCATTTCCTTTATCTACATATATGTTTAATGCTACTTCATTCCCTGAAGCGGTAGTAAAACTATCACTTACACTCCCTAAATCTCCAGCAACAAGAGCAAACAGGTACGAAGGTTTTGGATGTGGATCATGCCATGTTACACCATGACGTTCATCAAAACTCTCATGACACTGCAATTTATTTCCATTACTCAGCAGTACCGGATAGCTCTTCTTATCTGCAATAACTGTTGTTGTAAAGACACTCATTACATCAGGACGATCCAAGTAAGGCGTAATTCTTCGGAAACCTTCCGGCTCACACTGTGTACAGAAAATATCTCCTGATTTGTAAAGACCCTCTAACTCTGTATTTTTATGAGGGTAGATTTTATTAATAATTTTAAGTTTAAAAACTTCAGGAACATTTTTTATAGTTAGTGATTCTTCATCAATATCGTAGTGTTCACCTGAGAGTACTCTACCATCAAGTTCAATTGCTAAAAGTTCCAACTCTTCAGCATGAAGCTGCAAGTCAACCACATTTTCCAGTTTTAAAAACTCCATAATATTTGTAACGATTGTCTCTTGCTCATACAGCTCAAATGTCAAATGGACACTTTTAATGGCAAAAGAGGGTTTTTTATAATCTTTTAAATATATTGTTTTTGCTTGTTTACTCATCTCTTATCTCTTTTTATATTAGTTATAGTATTTTATCTTATCTTGCCATCCAAATGTATTAAAAAGTTTTTGAAATGTGGCATCTAATTTTGCTCTAAAGAGCAACTCTTTTTTCGTGTAGGGGTGTTGTAATTCAAGGCTCACGCAGTGTAGTAAAAGTCGATGAACCCCATACTCTGCACGAATAAACTTATTATGCTCCCCTCGCCCATATTTTGTATCACCCAAAATATGATGAGAAATATGTTTCATATGACGTCGAAGCTGATGTTTTCTACCTGTTTTTGGAAGAAGTTCTACCAGAGAGTATCGTGTTTTTTCATAACGTCCTACTGCTCTGTCAATCTCAATTGTTGCAACTTTCTCATACTCTGTAATAGCATCTTGTGCCGCTTTGTCTTTTTTTGCATCTTTATCACTGATTTTGTCAAGTTTCTCTTTAAGAGCATGATCAATCACACCACTCTCTTTTGTATATCCACGAACGACGGCAATATATTTTTTCTTTGTTGTATGAGCTTTAAACTGCTCATTTAAAAGTTTTGCCGTATGCGAATCAAGTGCAAAAAGAAGCACCCCTGAAGTTGGTTTGTCAAGCCGATGCACAGGATATACCCATGCACCTATCTGATCTCGCAACATCTTCATTGCATAATAGATCTCATGCCTGTCTATCATAGACTTGTGAACCAAGAGCCCACTTGGCTTATTGATAACGACCAAATATTCATCTTTATAAAGAATTTCTAACTCATAATTTTCAAACATAATGAAATAGTATTATAATACTCTTATGAAAAGATCAAATATATTTACAAATATTCCATCAGATTTATCACAAGAGGTTTTTGAGACACTGCTTGAAGCAGATAATATCCGCATAGAACGCATCATCTCCCATGGACACATCTCACCAAAGGAGAGATGGTATGACCAAGAAGAGAATGAGTGGGTTATTGTGTTAGAAGGGAGTGCTACTTTAGCCTTTGCACAGAGGGAAGTAAAACTCAAAAAAGGCGATTTTATCAATATAAAAGCACACGAAAAGCACAAAGTAATCCAGACAGCAGAAGATAAAAAGACAATTTGGCTTGCAATCTTCTATAAGTAAAAGTATAATAACAAAAAAAATATGAAAGGTTTTTTTATGCAGGAGTACACATTTTCCATATTTGGTGTTATTAAAGAGGCTTTTAGGCGAACAGATGGCGTAAAATGGACCTTTATCGCTTCACTGCTTCTATTTTTACTCATTCAATTTATTATTGCTTTTGTGCTTTTACTTGTTATGCCTGAAATTGAAAACTATTTGGATCTTCTTTTAAATATACTCACACTGCCTATTGCAGTCGGGATTATCATTCTTGGCATCTCACGCGCAAGAGGAAACGAGTTGTCAGTAAAACAGATATTTGACTACTTTGGACGCTATCCATATCTTTTACTTGGATACATCTTAATAACACTTTTTACACTGCTTGGATTTATTGCTCTTGTCGTACCGGGAATCTATCTCGCTGTTGCCTATACCTATACACTCCCATTGATTGCCGATAAAAATATGAGCGTATGGAATGCAATGGAACTCTCACGCAAAACCATTACAAAACAGTGGTTTCGTTTTTTTGGACTTGCTGTTGTACTGACAATTATCATAGTGCTTAGTGCTATTCCTATGGGTATTGGACTCATCTGGAGTATTCCAACCGCATATATTACTTATGGTCTTCTCTACCACAGACTTTTTGATGATGTGCAAGAAGAAAACTTCAATGAAGAGCCTAGAGAAGAAACAACACAAGAGACAAAAGAGATTACACCACCAAAAGAGCCTATGAAAATCTATCCGCCAGAGAGCTGATTAACCATCTCTTTTTGTCGTTTTTCGCTTTTTCTTTGCACTTTTTAAGAGCTTTGCCGTTACACGCTTTGGCTCTTTTTTGTGTTTTATAAATTTCTTTGCTTCTCGTTTATGCTCTGCTTTTAATTTTACTTCATCAATATCTTTACGACGGATGTTCGGATCAGGCTCAAAACCTTCTACAACCTCTTTAGGAATTTTTTGACCAATGAGCTTTTCTATCTCTTTAATATCAAATTTTTCATAGATATCTATCAGTGTAATAGCTTCACCCTCACGCCCTGCACGTCCGGTACGCCCTACACGATGCACATAATCTTCAGGAATAGAAGGAAGTTCATAGTTAATGACATATGGCAATTCTTCAATATCAAGCCCACGTGAGGCGATGTCTGTTGCAACAAGCACTCTAAATGTACCCTCTTTGAACTGCGTGAGCGTTTTGAGGCGATTTGCTTTTGTTTTATCTCCATGAATCACACCAACTTTTAAGCCATCTTTTTTAAGCTCTTGTGCAAGTTCATCTGCACTTGCTTTTGTTCGTGTAAAGACCAAAACCTGAGGATAGTTGCGTGAGCCTATGAGATATGCTAAAAGTTCTGCTTTTCTTGCAGTATCCACACTGTATGCGATCTGATTAATAGTATCTACCGTTGTATTTTTCTTTGCAGTCTCAATAAAAGCAGGTTTTGTCAAGATAAGCTTGGAGAGCTTACGCACCTTATCTGAAAAGGTTGCAGAAAAAAGAAGTGTCTGATGACGTTTTGGCAAAAGTGGATGAATCTTTCTTATGTCCTTTGTAAAACCCATATCAAGCATTCTGTCTGCTTCATCAAGCACAAAAATCTCTACATCATTCAGGTTCAGTCCATTTTCAATATGTTCTAAAAGACGTCCCGGTGTCGCAATGACTATTTCAGTACCTCTTTTGAGACGCTCACGCTGTTTTTGCAGATCTTTTCCACCGACTAAAATATCTACTTTTATATCCATATATTTAGCATAATTTTGTATATCATCATGGATCTGAATAGAGAGCTCACGCGTAGGAGAGAGAATAACAGCACGCACACCTTTGCCCTCTATCGGTTTTCGTAACCTTTGAAGAATTGGCAATGCAAAAGCAGCCGTCTTTCCTGTTCCTGTCTGTGCAGTCGCAAAAATATCTTTTTTTTGTAAAACCAAAGGAATGGCTCTTGTTTGAATTATTGTTGGCTTTGTATAGCCCAAATCATTTATGGCATCAAGCAGAGGTTTAAAAACTCCTAGTTTTTCAAATGACATTTTATACCTTTATTTTTAATATCTAATTTTATCATATATATATATATTTTATAAGTTCTTTATCGTTATAATTGCCAAAAACAAATAGTAAGCATCATAAATGATAAGAAAAACACTTAAAAAAACTTCCAGCCATAAAAAACTCAAAGATTTTATAAAAAAATATAAAATTCCCCAAGAGTACCTTTCAACCAATAGAAAAATGATCTCTCGCGGTGTGTTAATTGGTCTCTTTATCGCTTTTATACCAATGCCAATGCAGATGGCGGCAGTTCTTCTTTTTGTTCCATTTATACGATTTAATGTTCCTGTAGCCATTGCTATGTGTTGGTTAAGCAATCCTGTAACAATGCCTCCAATGTACTATATGGAGTACCTTACCGGTTCATTCTTACTTGGCATTGAGCCTGAACCAGTGAAGATGACCTTAGAGTGGTTTAAAAATAATCTTGGTGATATTTTCATTCCTCTTTATTTTGGAACGGCAATGTACTCCATATTTGGTTCACTTTCGGCATATTTTTTGATTAATTTTTTGTGGAAAAGTTCTGTTCAAAAAGAGAGAAAAGATAAAAAAGACAAAAGAGCTAACGCAAAAAGTTGATCACATCAATCTGCGTGAAGTAGTACGAAATAGCAGCTACCCACAAAAATAACACTGCAATATGCTTCATTAAAAAACTGCTCTTTGCAATCTTATGATGAAAAAGTGCCATTGCCAATGATGCACCTAAAAATCCGCCTATCATAGAAAAAGTCAGTAACTCTTTTTCAGAGATTCTGCGTCTCTTTGCATAACGAGAGACAAATTTATCATAGCCATAAATCAAAAAAGTAAGTAAGTTGATAAAAAGGAAATAGTAAAAGATGACTCTTTGCATCAATGCTTCTTTTTTACACTTCGCATAAGCAGATAAAGACCAAGCAGTAAAAAAGGTATGCTGAGTAATTGTCCGGTACTCAGACCAATACCAAATGAGTAGTCTGCCTGCTGTGTTTTCACAAACTCAATAATAAAACGAGCTAAGAAGATAAGCAATAAAAAAAGACCAAATAAAAACCCTCTTTGAAAGCTACTACCCTTTTTCACATACAAAAAAGTAAGAAGAAAAAAGATTAAAAGGTAAGAAAAAGCTTCATAGAGCTGTGTTGGATGACGTGCAAGCATATCGACACGAGTAAAGACTATACCAAAAACAGACTCCGTTGGATCACCAATAATCTCAGAGTTCATAAAATTACCCATACGAACAAAAAATCCAAAAAGAGCCGTTGGAACAGCAAGACGATCAAGCAGCCAAAGCATATCTGCTTTGTATTTTTTGGCATACAGATAGAGTGCTAAAATAACTCCAAGTCCACCACCATGACTAGCAAGTCCACCTTCCCATACAGCAAAAACCTTCATTGGATGTGCTAAATAAAAATCTGGTTCATAAAAAAAACAGTGCCCAAGACGTGCGCCAACGACAATACCAACAACAATATAGACAAAGAGTGTATCAAGCGCATCAAGATTCTTACCCTCACGCCGATAAACCCACTTCATAAACTCTAAACCTGAAAGAATAGCAATTGCAAACAAAATTCCATACCAAAAGACATGAATAGGTCCAAATGCAAATGCTACAGGATCAGCACTCCATTCAAAATGGTGCATTATTGCTCTCTCAGTGCATCTGCAATAAGTTCAATAGGGTTTTTAAATACTGTTTCAACCTCGGCATAGTTCATTGAAGCATTTATCTGCATACGACAAGCTGAACACTCAGCACTAACAACATCTGCCTCTGTCTCTTTAATCATTGCTGCCTTTGGAGCACCTACTGCTTTTGCAAAATGGTACTTCTCAGACTGCATCGTCACCCCACCAAAACCACAACATGAATTTGGATCACTCATCTCTACTATTTTATAGTTTTGACGAATAAGATTACGTGGCTCTTCATAAATCCCCTGCATCTTTCTTGCGTGACATGGATCATGATAGGTTACAATTTTAGTATTTTGTTTTTTCTTTGCCAAAATCGACTCTAACTCTGTATGATTTTGTAACCACTCAGTAGCCATAAAAACCTTTTTCATCACATTGCGTGCACGCTCCTGCCACTCCGGCTGATCGTGAAAATAGTGTTCATAGTCAATTTTCAGCATCGCAGAACAGGTAGCTTCAGGGACAATAATAGCTTCTACATCATCAGCAAACTTTTCAAAATACTCAATATTAAACTTCGCATTATGATCCACCGTATCAAAATCACCCGTAAAATAAGCAGGTGCAGAACAACACTTTTGATCTTTTGCCAAAAAAGCATCAATCTCTAAATATTCTAAAATTTCTAAAAGCGAATCTCCGATATTACGGTAATTATAGTTACCCAAACAACCAATAAAGATAGCAACTTTTCGCTTACCGCCATTGTTGATATTTTCAGGATGTGCATTTAAAAAAGAGGTTTTTTTCAAACTTGGCAGCAGTCTGTCCGCTTTTAACATTGGAATATTAAAACGCGAATGCATCGAGTCTATGTCAGCTTTTATCTTAAAACCACAGGTTTGAAATACCCAACCGAGTTTAAAAGCAAGATCATTGAGCCATCGGTGACGCAACAGTAAAAAGAAAGCTTTTTTATACCAAGCAATACCAAATTTTTGAGCAATATCAGAACGAACCTGCTCAATAAGCATATCTGTAGGGAGTGATTTAGGGCACACTTCAACACAAGCGGTACATAAAAAACAACTCTCAAAAATATCTTTTGCCGTTTTATCCAGCTCTAAATTTCCACGTTTATACGCACCCAAAAGATCAATAAATCCACGAGGGCTGGTTACCTCATCAGCATTAACCTTGTGAATAGTACATACAGGAATACACTTTCCGCACTTTATGCAATCATCAGCAATATCATCAAAGCCAAAAATATCATCTAAATTTTTATCCATTTTTACACCGTTTTTGAAAATGTTTTATCGCTTTGTGCATACTTTTTCATATATGCGTCAAAGGGCTGAGCAATATTACGAATAAGCAGCGTTCCTGTTTGTGAACACTCAATTTTTTCATCATTCATAGTAATTAACTCTTCTGCTGCAAAAGGTTCTAACTCTGCAATGGCATCTGCAAAATACTCTGCAAAAACAACATCAAAGAGCGCTTCAAAACGCTTAATATCAAGCTTAAAATTACTCATAAGCTCCATAATCACATACTGGCGAATCCTATCATCTTCACTCATCACCACACCTCTCTCAAACGGTAATTTTCCTGCATCTATTGCCGCTTCATAACTTGGCATATCTTTAAAGTTTTGCGCATAATAATCAACTCCCTCACCGATGGAAGTAAGCCCTACTCCAATGAGATCTGCTCCGCCTTTTGTCGTATAGCCTTGGAAGTTTCTATGAAGTTCCCCTTTTTCAATCGCTTGAAAAAGTTCATCTTGAGGTTTTGCAAAGTGATCCATTCCTATCATTTTATAGCCATTTTCAGTTAAAAAGTCGATAGTATATTGCATAATAGCAAGCTTCTCATCTGGCAGTGGCAATGTTGTTTCATCAATCTTTCTCATAGTCTTTTTCAGCCATGGAACATGCGCATAATTAAAGACCGCAAATCTGTCAGGATTGAGTGTCAATGCTAAAGAGAGTGTCTCTTTGAAAGTATCGAGTGTTTGAAACGGCAGACCATAAATAAGATCCACATTCACAGAGTGCATATTGTACTTACGTGCCAAATCCATCGCATCTTTTGTAATATTGTACGGTTGCACACGGTGAACTGCAACTTGAACTTTTTCATTGAAATCTTGAATACCAAAGCTTACACGATTAAAACCATGTTCACTCATCACACGCATCTGATCTTCATTAATATGACGCGGATCAATCTCGCAAGATATTTCAGCATCTTCTACAAAATTAGGAAAGTAAGATTTTATCTCTTTAATAATCTCATCAAGCTGTGCGGCAGAAAAAAATGTAGGTGTTCCACCACCAAAGTGCATCTGAATCACCTCACGTGAGCAGTCAAGATGCTCTGAGAGAATTTTCAGCTCACGTTTGAGGTAATCCATATAGCGAAGCATTTTATCCTCTTTAGAGGTAAAGACAACATTACAACCACAGAAGTAACAGGCATTTTTACAAAATGGCAGGTGAAAATATAGACTCAACGGACGAGAGCTATCTTGAGATTCAAGTTTTTTAATATAATCATCATATAAAAAGTCATCTTTAAATTCTAAAGCTGTCGGATACGATGTATATCGTGGACCTGGTTTAGAGTATTTTGTAAATTTTGCGAAATCTAATTCCATAATGTGTTGTGTCCTTTGCTTGCTTTTTCATAACGTAGTCTATTATAGCTGTATAGTTTTCGTGATTATCTCTAAAAAGTGTTGAAGAATTGATAAAGTTTGCATTTTACCCTACTTCTTCAACTCTCCTGCAAGTCTTTGGTAAACATTTGAAGACTCTAAAAGCTCTTTATGCGTTCCACTTGCAACAATACTTCCTTTTTGCAGTACCAGAATTTTATCAGCATCTTCAATCGTTGAGAGACGATGCGCAATCGTAATGGTTATCTTATCTTTTGTATAAGAATCAAGTGCTGTTTGTATGCGCTTTTCACTCTCATTATCAAGGGCACTTGTTGCTTCATCAAACAAAAGCAGTGAGGCATGTTTATAAATAGCACGGGCAATCGCTATACGCTGACGCTGTCCACCAGAGAGATTTGCTCCGGCTTCATTCATCATAGTATGAATACCGTCTTCAAGCTGCATTACAAAATCATAAGCATCAGCAAGTTTGAGTGCTTCTATAACTTTTTCTTCATCTATTTCTTCTTCTCCATAGGCAACATTTGCAGCCAAAGTA
>CAZGSK010000037.1:0-10792 GCA_964528435.1 uncultured Sulfurimonas sp.
GGGATAGAACGTGTCGAGAGCAAAACACTCAGTGAGATTTTCAGTGCTCTTGGTATTTATGATATTGAGCACAATAAAAAACTGATGGTAAAAACGCTTCGTATGATATGGAGTGAGGCTGAGAGCGTGATGCGTCAGGATATTTTACATTTTTTTGAGGCAGATGGGCGTGTCTATAAATCTAACAAGCCAAAAGATGAACCGCATTGTAACCGTGAAGAGAAGATTGAAGCGATTTTGGCAGAACTTGATGTCAATGAAGAAGAGGCACTGCGTCTGCGTGAGGCATTTGCAACGGTACGATCAAAAAAGATAACGATCGAGAAGATGGAGTCAAAACTCCGCCTGATTCGTTTTGAGCTTAAGCGTGAGAAACTTGAACGAGAGTTAGAGGGCTTTTTTGACATTGATGATAGTTTTGAATTTAATGCTTCACTCAAATATGAGCTTTATGACCAGCATTTTCATAAAATCTTAACACTCCATACAAAACCCTACTCGTATGAGTTTATCGAAGAGAAGCCCTATGAAGAGATTGTTGCAATAATCGGCAGAGACAAAGTAGCAGTTGTAGAACAAAAACAGCAACAGATTGATGCTTTTTTACAAGGGCTGAAATATCCTCACGCATATCTCTCCACTAAAGAGATTTTGGATTCTCTACGCGCTTCACCTCCTAAAACACGACTAACATATCCGCTTGTTAGTGCTAAGGTTTTAAAACGCATTGTCGCACAAAAGATTGATGCAAAAGAGATAGAGTTGCATAGTGAAGAGGTACTTATAGTTGTCAATGAACATCTTACGCTGCCATATTCAGAACTTGAAGTAGCTTATAATCTTGAGTTGCATATTGAACTAGATGGGCTACTAGAAGAGATATGGCTCTCAAAACGTTTTAATTTTGATACAGTTCACGCAGAGGTTAAAAAAGAGTATGAAGAGGAGTTTTTAGAAGAGTTGCGTGAGCTTGTTGACGAGTGCAGGGGATATGCAGAGCTTTTACATTTTAGTGAGGAGGAACTTCACGCAAGAGTTTATGAGTTTGTCTTAGAGCTTTTACCAAGAACTCTGCATCTCACGCAGAAGCTTCATAGAAAGATAACACGACGTTTCTTGCACTCTATTCAAGGGGAGTTAATTAAAAAACAACGTCAAGAACTTCTTGCTAGAACAATTCGTGACTTTAAAAACCTTTTTCCGATTGCACGGGGAATGAAGCGAAAACTGACACTACATATTGGTCCAACCAACAGTGGAAAGACCTATACTGCAATGCAACATCTCAAAGCGGCAGATACAGGTTATTACCTTGCACCTTTGAGACTTTTGGCATTAGAGGGCTATGAAAATCTTAAAGCTGAGAGTATTGATGCCTCTTTGATAACAGGAGAAGAGCAGATACTAGATGATGATGCAACTCATATCAGCTCAACCATTGAGATGATGAACTATGATGTTGATGTAGATGTCTGTGTGATTGATGAGGTGCAGATGATAGATGACCGAGATCGTGGTTGGGCTTGGGCAAATGCCATCATTGGTGCACCTGCGCAAGAGATTATTATGACTGGTTCGGCCAATGTAAAAGATGCCATTATTGCACTTGCTGAGTATTTGGGCGAAGAGCTGGAAATCATTGAGTTTGAGCGAAAAAATCCCTTGGAACTTTTGGAAAAACCAACAGATATTAAAGAGATAGAAGCAGGAACAGCCGTCGTTGCATTTAGTCGAAAGGATGTTTTAAAGCTCAAACAACGCCTCTCTACTGAGTTTAGTGTGAGTGTTGTTTACGGAAATCTCTCTCCCGAAGTTCGTCGTGAAGAAGCACGACGGTTTCGCGAAGGTGAGACACAGATTTTAGTGGCAACAGATGCCATTGCAATGGGAATGAATTTACCCATAAAGACCATACTTTTTTCAAAAGCTGAGAAGTTTGACGGCATAGCACAGCGCAATCTTTTTCCTTCAGAAATTCAACAGATTTCTGGCAGAGCAGGGCGTTATGGACTGCATGAAAACGGTTATGTAGGGGCACTCAATAAAGAGGCACTCTCTATCATCAAAAAGAACTTTGCAAAAGAGCCAAAAAAGGTAAAAACGCCTTTTAAAGTGATGGCTTCACTTGATCATATCAGGCTTGTTAGCTCTATTTTGGAGGAGAACTCACTCGAAGAGATTTTGCGCTTTTTTATAAAAAATATGGAGTTTAACGGTCCGTTCTATGCTGCAAGTCTGGATGATATGCTTGAAGCTTCACGCATTGTTGATTCGTATGATCTTGATATTGCAACAAAGTATCATTTGGCATGTGCACCGCTAACTTTAAAATCTTCCTATATTATTGAAGCGTATGAGGGTTATATTCATGCTTTGGAGAAAAAAGAGCCTGTCTATTATCATCCGCCACGTCTGCAAGGCTCATGCGCACAGACTTCTGATGAACTTTTGCGTGCAGAAGATATGGTTAAAGAAATCTCTCTGTACCTTTGGCTCTCATACCGCTTTGGAGATTATTTTGTAGATGAGGCAAAAGCAAGACAATATCGAGGTGTTTTAAATAAATATATAGAAAATACTTTACAGCAGACACAGTTGGCACAAGTGTGCAAGCTCTGTCAAGCACCTTTGCCCCTGAATTCGAAGTATGCGATCTGCCAATCCTGCTTTCGCAAGAATTATACGCACAGGAGAGGACCAAGACGGCCACGCTAAATATTTTTAGCTTTTAAATTCTTCTATGGTTGATTGGAGTGAAGATGCAACAGTAACAAGTCTTTGCAGGTCACTCTCAATACTCTCCACACTTGTTTTATTGGTAGTGGAGAGTGTTTCAATGTCGGTGATGTATTGAATAATCTCTTTGAGATTTTCACTCATCTTCAGGCTGTCCTCTTTTGATCTGTTTGCGACTCGTGTGGAGTTATCCATTGCATCTGTTGTGATGTTGATTTTAGCTTCAACATCTGCAGAGACATCTGCAAGTGCTTCAATGTTTTTCGTATTCTTTGCCATTTTATCACTGACATCATTAATGGATTGTACAATAGTGCTTACGCTGATGTCTATCTCCCCAAGCCCTTTTTGTGTGCGCTCTGCAAGTTTTCTTACCTCATCGGCAACAACGGCAAAACCACGTCCATGTTCACCTGCACGAGCTGCTTCTATGGCAGCATTGAGTGCAAGGAGATTTGTCTGCTCGGCAATTTCACGAATAATATCGAGTACATTTTTCACCTGATCGGCATCAGTTTTTAAAGAGGAGAGCTCATCAAGAAGTTCTGCTTCCGTCTCTACAAAGCTTGTCACCTCTGAGCTTAAAGTGTCGAGAGACTCTTTTGCATTTGAGAGCTCCTCTTCGGCTGCAAGGATTTTTTCTTGTGTCTCAGCTGCAGCCTCAATACTATCATCCAAAATCTTTTGAATATCTTCACTTTTTTGACTTGTCTTTTCAACAAGAGCCTGTTCTTGTGTTGTTCCTTCATGAATGACATGCGATGCTGCTTCTATCTCATTGGCAATCTCTTTATTTTGATACCCTAATGTTTTGACATCATTTATAGTTGTTTGGATCATCCCAATAAAGTTATTGACTTCGTTGGCAGTTTCACCGAACTCATTGCCATTTTTGTGCTCAAGTCTTTTTGTCAGGTCTTTATCGCCACTCACAAGAGAAGCAATTTTTTGACGCAGTGTATCAAGAGGAGTAAAGATCTCACGCACAAAAAAGATAAGGGCAGCTATTGCAAAAAGTATGCCTGCAACAATAAGAGAGATAATAAGGGTAATATTTGTTTGCTTGATTTGTGCATCATTTTTATCAAGTGAGACAACTAAATCCATAGCGCCTAAAACATAGCCGACTTTAGCATTATAGTGACACGTCAGACAACGTTTTTCTGCAATCATTGGTTTTATCATGCGAATAATATGGTGCCCATTCTCATTTTTTTCTATAATTTTTGTTGTTTTATTTGTCAGTACATCACGAATAAGAGGGTTGTCTGTAAACTTTTCTTTAGGGGCATATGCTTCAATTACCGCTTTTGATTTGATGATATCAAGATTCTTAATACCCTCAATTTTTCGAGCATCTTTAAAAGCATTCTGCACGGTTTCAGGATCTCCCATCATCATACTTGTTGTCATTGTTTGAAAGATGGACTCGCTAAGCATTTTTAAAGAGCGTTTCGCTGTTACATTGGAGAGCTCATGGAGTGTTTGTGAGAGATAATAGCTAATAGAGAGCAGACCAATAATACTGAGTGATAAAATAGAGATAATAACTTTTGATTTAACGGAGGTAAACATGACAAATCCTGCTAAAAATAATATTTGTAGCTGTTATTATAGCAGAATGTTATCTTAAAAATATCACATGGTATAGATAAGAAGTTCTATTTGCGCTAATAATTCGGTATTTTCTATGCTTTGTTTTTTTGCGTAAGCGAGTGCTGCACCTGCTCCAACGCCCTCTTTTGCCTCTCCCTCATCATATTTGTGTAAAACAGGAATTTCTGATTTTGCAAAAGAAAATGTTGTGTAAATTGCATGGGGAGTGTAGCTTAGTTGCTCTAAAATATGGGTTATATTTGCGTTTTTATCTTTGGCAACCCATTGGCTTGTTGCTAAAGTGATGTTTTCATGTTTTACACGCATTAAAACATCCTCACGCAGAGCGTCAGCAATAAGCAGGCATGCTGCCATCTGTGTTCCTCCTGCTAAAACAATGTGAAAACGGCGACTTGCCTCTAAGATAAAACCGGCACAAAAAAGAAGCATATTGTCACTGACAACTCCAAGTTTTTCAAAGTTGCTCATATCATCATTTATAAGGGAGAGTGCTGCATCAATCGTCTCTTTTTTGATGTTATTTGGAACATGCAAAAAGCTTGATGAGAAGTCATTTGCCACATCATATCCAAGTGCAAGTGCTGAAGCGGTTGCTGTAGTTGTACCAGCAGGTGTACTCTCTGCCAAGATAAAGTAACTCCCTTTTAGCTCATAACTCTTTCCTGCTTGACGGCCTTTGTTGAAGATTTTTTCTGCATCTATTTTTGCACCTCTATTGATAGCATTGGAAGGCTTTATATCAAAATTGTGAAGAGTGCAGTTTTGTGGTTTTTTAGTGAGTCCTAAATCAAAAATCTCAATTGTTGCAAAATGGCTAAGATTATGTACGGCTCGAGTAAGAAGAGCAGGGGTTGGAACTCCCGTAGGTGTTTCAGCCAACTCTCCAAGAGAGAAAACTTTTTGTGTAGAGATAAACTCTGCATCAAGGGTGGGGGTGAGAGGAATCATTCCAGGAATACCGGCTTGCGTGATGCCCTCTATCTCACAGGTTTTTGTTACACTCGCTGCTAAAATGAAGTCGGCTTTTCCTGCCGGTAGAGTATCTTCTTTGTTTGTAAAAATATTATATATCTGCATGGTTGTAGGCTCTTTGAAATTTTTTTACCATTTTAGCGAATTTTGACTAATTGACAATATTGTGCGTTTGAGATAGAATTAGTAAAAAAATAGGAAATAACAGATGAAAATAGTAACTATTGCTACTGCCTGTACGCTTATGCTCATGCTTAGTGGATGCTTTAAAAGTGAAGCACCAAAATGTTCAGACACCGATGTAAAAGGAGTGGTTCAAGATTTATATAAAGATAGCCTGCAAAAGCTCTCAAACAATCCAATGGCTGCTATTTTTATGGGGGCACTCCCAAAAGAGATAGTCTCTATAAGTGCTGTTCGTCCTGTTGCTTATGATGAGAAGGTAAATCTTAGAAGCTGTAAAGCAGAAGCACATTTTGATAATAATGTAACAGCTAATATTGAATATACCGTACAGTTAAACGAAGAGAATCAAGAAGAGTTCTATGTAGAACTAGATACGGATTTTATAGAAGGTTTAATGCAGCAGTCGATGATGCAGGAAATGTTTAATAGTTCTGAATCGAAATAACTTTAAGTCTATTTTTTTATATTATGCGCACAGCAATAGCAAGCAGAAGTAAAAAAGCTAAAATAAAAAGATCAATTTTTTTCCTTAGGCTGAGCATTTTTCGCAGATCATCAGCTTCAATCTTTTCTCTGCCTTCTCCGAAGAAAGCTTTTTCTTTTATGGTGCCAAAGTAGGAAGTCGGACCGCCGAGTTTTACTCCAAGAACATAAGCCATAGCACTGATTGGATGTCCGGCATTGGGGCTTTCGTGCTTGGAGCCGTCTTTATAAAAGGCAAAGATATTTTTTCTCTTTGCAAAAAGCATAATTAAAAGAGCGGTTATACGAGCAGGAATGTAGTTTGCAACATCATCGAGCCTTGCAGCGGCTTTGCCGAACTTTTCATACTTCTCATTTTTGTATCCAAGCATTGAATCCATTGTATTGATGGTTTTGTAGATAATAATGCCGGGCAGTCCAAATAAAATAAGATAAAACAGTGGTGCAATAACCCCGTCACTAAGATTTTCTGCATAGGTCTCAATGGCAGCTTTGTAGATTGCACTTTCGTCTAAGTTCTCTGTATCACGTGAGACTAACATAGAGAGCAACTCTTTTTTGTTCTCTGCGTAAAGAATCTCTTCTACGGAGTCATAAAGCATTCTATGTGCTAGAAAAATTGAGGCTATTAGAGAACTTATGATGATGTTAACAAAGGGATTGAGTAGTTGGAGATAACTGCTGATGGTAAAACTAACAAGAGTAATAACAGCTAAAACAAGCAGAACAAGAAATACGCCTCGAATGACAGAGTTTTTGTAAAGTTTTGTTTCAAAAAAGGAGATAATCTCTCCAATAAGAATAACAGGGTGCTTAATGGAAGGAAATTCACCAAAAATTCTGTCTATTATATACGCTAAAAAGGCAATTAGTAAGTTATTAAGTATCATGCAGTTTCTCTATAATATAATGTAAATCTATATGCTTGTTTATATGTTGTGCAAATGTGCCAATAGCCTCTTTTTTATAAGATTGAAAGTCATAGCCTCTGTAGTGAGGATGAATCTTGCGAAAGATCTTCTCACGTAGAGCATTGTTTTCAAAGAGTCCGTGAACAAAGGTGCCATAAAAATTTTTTGCTTTTTTCGCTCGTTTTTTTGTTACTCCATAATGGATCTCATATCCATTGCACATAGTTCCAAAAAGATTGTAGCAACCTTTTGTTAGCACTTTGTTAGTCTCAAACACTACCTCTCCTCTGAGTCGTCCAAAGCCTTTGAGTGTTTTTTTATCAGACTCAACACCACTGTTATCAATAAGCCTCTCAAACATCATCTCATATCCGCCACAGATGGCAAAGACTCTTTTTGTTTTGTCTTGCAGTAGTTTGTCAAAGCCTCTCTCACGCAGCCACTCTAAATCATCAAATACACGTTTGCTTCCAGGAACTATGAGCAGGTCATAATGCTCTGCTTCACTCGGGCTTGTAATAAAGTTGAGTTCAATTTCATTATCTGCGACTAAGGGCTCAAAGTCCGTAAAGTTAGAGATGTGAGGCAGTTGAATAACAGCTACTTTTATAATGGCTTTGCTTATTTCCTGTCTGTAGTTCATTAAAGAGGCGGCATCTTCAAAACCGAGATTAAAAGCAAGATAGGGAACAACACCTAGAACTTTTATGCCAAAATTACTCTCGATAATATCTACGCCTTTATCAAAAAGGCGCATATCTCCTCGAAATTTGTTGATGATAACACCAATAACATTTTTACGCAGTTTTTTAGGGAGTAGTTTGTAAACACCATAAACAGAAGCAAAAACACCGCCTCTTTCAATGTCAGCTACAAGAATAATCTTTGTTTTGAACTCTTTTGCAACATAAAGATTTGAGAGGTCTTTGTCCATGAGATTAAGTTCAACCGGGCTTCCTGCTCCCTCTGCTACAATGCACTCATACTCTTTTTGCAGTCTTTGAAAGGCTTTTTTGACAATAGGTTTGAGTTTGTCAAGGTTTTTATAATAGGCTTTGACATCGGTATCTTTTAAACTCTGTCCGTTAATAATGAGGTGAGCTCTGTTTTTCGCCCCAGATTTGAGTAGTATTGGATTAAAAAGCGGTGTTGTTTGCAGCCCTATGGCCTCTGCCGCAAAGGCTTGGGGAATGGCAATCTCTCCGGTATTTATATCTGTAACCATGGAGTTGTTCGAGACATTTTGTGCTTTAAAAGGGGCAACTTTTATGCCTTGTTGGTGCAGTAGGTAGGTGATGGCAAAAGCAAGTGTCGATTTACCGGCATCACTGCTTGTTCCAAAGATACTAAGCGAATGCACCAAGCGCCTTTTGAAGTTTAGCGTGAGCATTTTTGTCTTTTACGGCAAATCGTATCCAACTCTCATCAAGAAAGTCAAAGCTTTCACAGCCTCTAACTAATATTTTGTGCGCTAAAAGATGTTCAAAAATCTCTTTTGCATGAGATGACTGCGTGAGGATGAAATTTGCTTCACTCTCTACGATGAGATGAAAAAGTTTTGAGTTTTTTAAGATGCTTTGGAGCTCTTTTTTCTGTTCTTGATGTATTGCGTGCGATGCTTCTTTAAAACTTTCATCACAGAGACGCTCTTGCAAAAATACTACATCAAGTGAAGAGAGATTCCAGAGGGGAGTGCCAAGTGAACGAATGTTCTTTTTGTGAGAGAGAATCGCACCGATACGAATGCCCGGACAGGCATAAAACTTTGTAAAAGATTGGATTATATAGAGTTTTTTATAGTCATTTATTTGATTTTTCAAAGATTTATGTTTTTCAAACTCTATAAAACTTTCATCTATGATTATGGTGCATTTTTTAGCTTTCCATTGTAAAAAAAGTTCTTCCAAATCGTAAAAACTACCCTCAGGAGTAGAAGGGTTTACAAAAATTACAATTGATTTTTTTTCAACTTCTGCATCAATATCTTCAATGCGATTGATTTTGTAAATATCTTTTTTTGCCGCAAGTGCCGCTTTTTCATATTCACCATAAAGGGGCGCATAAAGATAGACTTTTTTACTTGTAAGTCTGTTTAGCAGTGCATAAATGGCAGATGTTGCCCCATTATACAGAGCAATATTATGCGTTTGAATGTTGTAGTTTTTTGCAATAATTGATTTTAGTTTCGGATAATCGCTATTAGCATATTTTGTTATGCTGGCGTTATCAATGTTAAGTTTTGGCTCTACTGCATAACAGTTGATGTTTGATGAAAAATCAATAATCTCTTGAGGTTCACAGCCGAGCTCTTTTGCATATTTATAAATATTGCCGCCATGTTGTTGTATCATTCATCTATCTCCACATCATCCCAAAATTCATCAAAGTCTAGATTTGTCATTGCATTTTCATCGGCGAGATTTTTCTCTAAAAGTTTTTTCTCTTCATTGACAAAGTATGCTTCAAGCGCTTCGTTAATAAGTGTAGATATATCTTTTTTCTTTAACTCACTGAAGGCTTGCAGATTTTGCATATTGTATTTGTTAATTGTTATTTGCATAAAGCCATTTTACCAGAGTTTTGCTAACTCTTTTGCCTTGTTAGTGTTAGAGTAGTGAGAAATAGATAAAAGTGTATAGAGAACCTTGCCGCGCTTTTCATCTTTTTTCTAAATAATAAGCTATATATCTGCGGATGGTTTTGCCAAATAAAATCCCTGAGCCTGATCAATTTGTAACTCTTGTACAATCTCTAAAACCTCTTTGGAGTGGACAAACTCAGCAACGGTTGTAATGCCAAGTTCACGTGCGAGTGTGGCAATAGAGCGTGTAATTGTATAGCTTGTTTTGGAAGTGTCAACATTTTTAATCAAAGAGCCGTCAATTTTTAAAATATCTAGTGGAAGCGTTTCAAAGACACTATAGTTTGCAAAACCGCTTCCAAAGTCATCAAGTGCAATTTGTACACCAAAAGAT
Organism: uncultured Sulfurimonas sp.; assembly: GCA_964528435.1. Taxonomy (GTDB): domain Bacteria; phylum Campylobacterota; class Campylobacteria; order Campylobacterales; family Sulfurimonadaceae; genus Sulfurimonas. Next base: position 9,881 of record CAZGSK010000037.1, read on the forward strand.
TTTATCGTTAAAAGACGCTCTTGAATTAAAGAGGTCTCCTGTATAATTTCATACTCAAGCAGTTCAATGATTAACCACTTTGTAAGCTCTTTGTGCTTTTGCAATTTATTTAAAATGATGTTATAGATATTGTTGTCAAGAATGTCTGAGAAGTTGAGATTTACGCTGATAGCGATTTTTTTTGATGTAATTTTTTGAAATACAATTTCTAGAATCTTTTTGGTAAAGTCATTGTAGAGGTTTGTGTGAGTAATGGTGTCAAGGAAGTGGCTAGGCAAAATGATTGAGCCGTCTTTGTCAATCATACGGGCAAGTGCTTCATACTTGATAATTTTGTTATCGCTGACATTAACAATTGCTTGAAAATAGCATACTATGCGCTTTTCTTCAAGTGCTTCTTTAACCTCGTGAATATTTTTTCTCTGTATATGCTCTTTTTGTGTATCTTTTGTATTTTGAGAGACGACTTTGTTTCTTCCTTCTCTTTTTGCATGATAAAGCATCTCATCTGCATGTTTTATTGCCAAAGAGAGCGTTTTAAAATGTTCTGGGTTACTTGTAATGCCGATGGAGACGGTAATACGCATTGTTTTGTCTTCATATTCAAAAGAGGCATCTTCAATTTCTTTACGAATGCGCTCTGCTATTCTAAGAACAAGAGTTTCTTGATTCTCACCTTTTTTTATAAAAAGCAAAAACTCCTCTCCTCCATAACGAACAAGATAGTCATCTTCACGAATCTGCTGCGAGATTATTTGAGCTGTTTTTGTCAGAACAAAATCTCCTGCCTTATGCCCATAGTTGTCATTGATCTGTTTGAAGTAGTCAATATCAAGCATCATTATCTGATACTTTGTTCTATCTATCTTTTTTGTAAGCTCACGCAGGAAAGTTCTGTTATATGTTTGCGTG
>CAZGSK010000038.1:0-10776 GCA_964528435.1 uncultured Sulfurimonas sp.
CTATTACACAAAAAACTGTTATTGAAATGGCAGAAGATATGGGTTATACTGTAACTCGTCGTCGTATTACTCGTGAAGAGGTTTATGTAGCAGATGAAGCGTTTTTAACAGGAACGGCAGCTGAGATAACACCGATTGCTCTTGTAGATGCAAGAGAGATCGGTTGTGGCTCACGTGGTGAGATCACTGCTATAATTCAGAGTGCATATTTTGACATCGTATTTGGTAGAAATAAAAAATATGAGCACTATCTTACCTATGTAGATAATGTAGATAGAAATTAAAAAGGATACAATTGAAAGAAAATATACTAATGGCGTCAGATATGAATGACTATTTTAATAAGAAAAAAAGTGAGGGTGGAGGCTTTAATAACTCTAACTCAGGTGGTGGTAATGGTCCAAAAGGTCCGCAAATGCCGAATATGAACTTGAACTTTGGCGGTTCAAAAGCGGCATTGCTCTATTTTATCATCGCTGTAGTTGTTGTTTTGGTATTGGCAAAACCTTTTACAATTATTCAAGAGGGTGAGCGTGGTATTTTAAGTACAAATGGTAAATATCAAGATCAGGCACTTCTTCCAGGTTTGCATTTTATTGTTCCTGTGATTCAAAAAGTTTATGTTGTTGATACAAAAGTACGTATTATCAATTATGCGTCACATTTAGAAGTTACAAGTCGTTCTTCTGGAATCAATGCAAAAAAAGCCATTACTGTTCTTGATAAACGTGGTTTGCCTGTTTCAATTGAGCTTACTGTTCAGTATAGACTTAATGCTCAATTTGCTGCACAAACAATTTCAAATTGGGGATTTTCATGGGAAGAGAAAATTATTAACCCTGTTGTACGTGATGTTGTTCGTAATGTTATTGGTAAGTATGATGCAGAGTCTTTGCCAATGATAAGAAATAAGGTTGCAACAGAGATTGAAGATGGTATTCGTGCAAGTATTGATAGTTTGAAAAATAAGCCGGTGCTTCTACAATCTATCCAACTGCGTGATATTATTTTGCCTCAAAAAGTAAAAGAACAGATAGAACGTGTTCAAATTGCTAAACAAGAGGTGCAAAAAGCACAACAAGAAGTTGCACGTGCAAAACAAGATGCCTTGAAAAAAGCAGCACAAGCACAAGGTGTGGCAGATCAAGCAAGAATCGAAGCACAAGGGAAAGCAGATGCAATTACAATTAATGCAGATGCACAGGCAAAAGCGAACTTGCTCATTTCTAAATCATTAACAACGAAATTATTGCAATTAGAACAGATGAAAGTACAGAGTAAATTCAATGATGCTCTGCGTGAGAACAAAGATGCAAAAATCTTCTTGACACCTGGTGGTTCTACACCAAATATCTGGGTAGATATGAAAAATGCACAACAAAGAACAACGGCTCAATAATGGAAGAGATTGTAAATAGAGTTGATTGGGAAAAGTCAGAACTTCTTCCTGTTATTGTTCAAGATAGTAGTAATAACGAAGTGTTGATGATGGCATATATGAATCGTGAAGCACTTGAACTTTCACTGCAAACAAAGATAGCACACTATTTTTCACGTTCTAAACAGAGAATTTGGAAAAAGGGTGAGAGCAGTGGACATACGCAAGAGATAGATTCATTTTTTATTGATTGTGATAATGATACACTGCTTATAAAAGTCAAACAAAATGGTGTTGCGTGTCATACGGGACGTAGATCGTGTTTTTTTACAGAACTAACAAGCGGTGAGAGCGTGAGTGATGTTGAGGTAGATACAACAGCTGCATATGGAGTTATTAATACACTCTATCATACCATTCAAGAGCGTAAAAATGCCGATCCAAAGACTTCATGGACAGCCAAACTTTTAAGTAAGGGTGAAAATACAATCCTTAAAAAAGTTGTAGAAGAAGCCGGTGAATACTGCTTTGCTCATAAAGATAATGATGCAGATGAGATGGTCTATGAAGCCGCAGATTTAACCTATCATATGTTGGTAGCTTTAGCTTCAAAAAATATCTCTCCAGATCGTATTAAGCAAGAATTAGCTCGTCGTTTTGGTATGAGCGGTATTGCTGAGAAAAATTCAAGAAAAGATTAAGAGCAGTATATGAAGGTTAAAATTCAGAGCTTTATAGATGGACTCATTACTTATGATTACATTTTATTTGGTTCTGTATTGGCACTTTTTGTACTTTTTATTGTTTTAGCCATTTTACTTAGGCGTAAACTGATACTTGCAATATTTCTGGTTTTGTTGGCTTTTGCTACTTTTTTGTTAGGCCCAACACTTGGGTATGTCGGTTTGCATAAATTTCTTTTTAAAAATCATACGGAATTAATCGAGCAGAGAAAGCTGCATTTTTCTCAGGCTGTTATAGTAAAAGGGCGTCTGTTTAATGACGCTAACTTTGATTTTAAATCATGTCAGGTTACAGCATCTGTTTTTAAAGTAACATCAAATAAATATAAGAATTATATATATAAACTAAAGCCTTTTGAAAAGATGTCGATAGTTGAGAAAGATATTAAAAAAGGCCAGAGTAGAGAGTTTAAAATAATTGTTGAGCCTTTTACCTATAAACGAGATTATAATATCTCATTGGAAGCGAGCTGTAAATGACACTATTGAATATGTGGCACTATGTTGTCTTTGGCGTTATCCTTGTAATATTTATTAGTGGTGTAGTTGCTTCGCTGAAGCAAAATGATGCAAAGATGAAGTACTCAATGCTCTTTTCTGTTACACTTATTACTATATTTCTAGTGGTTTTTTCTGTTTTTGTTGTTGATAAATATACAAAAAAGGTTGAACTATATAAGCTCCAAAATAAACGTCTCCTCGGGATAGGGAAGATTGTCTATACCGGTGTTGTAAAAAATGTCGGCAACTATCCTGTAGGAAAGATTACTTTTGATATAAAACTGGTCAATAAAGGCCATGCTACGGGTAATGTTAAAGGTGGAAATTTTTATAAACCGAGTGGGATTTTAAATTTTTTCTCAGGTGGACTTGGTAGAAATAATAAACCACAAACGATTGAAAAAGAGTTTATTGTTGCAAAAAATCTCAAACCGGGGCAGGCAAAACACTTTCGAGTCTATTTTGACTATCCACCCTATTTTAGATCAACTGCACAATTTGCAAAAGTGTGGGGACACTAATACTTTAGTCCCACTTTTTTAAGAGCTTTGTTAATATGCTTGATTTGTTCATTTTTATCTCTACACCACTGTGGTGCTAAAAGTGAATCATCGTTGATACCTGCCGTTACCCTTTGAACACTGACATTCTCAGGTTTCATAAGTATTGACTTTACAAGTGTATCGAGATAAAGCTCTTCGCTGATAGGTTCAAATTTCCCACGTATATATTCATTTGCTAAAGCTGTACGCTTTACAACATATAAAGGGTGATATTTTACGGAGTCTATTCCCCATTCATATGCCTGTTTTGAAGTCTCCAACATCATCTCTTGTGTCTCATCAGGAAGTCCAAAAATAAGATGTCCACAAACATTCAAACCCGCTTCTTTTGATTTGAGTATCCATTTTTTTACATTAGCGCTGTCATGTCCTCTATTTATTTTCTCGAGTGTTACATCATAGACGGATTGTATGCCAAACTCTATCCAAATCTCTTTTGTTTTTGCCAGTTTACTGAGATAGTGAAGTGTTTCATCTGTAATAGAATCACTTCTCGTACCAATACTCAGTCCAACAACATTTTCTAAAGAGAGCGCTTTGTCATAGAGTGCTTTGAGTGTTTCAAAAGGGGCGTAGGTATTTGTAAATGATTGAAAATAGACTATGAACTTCTCTGCTCCATAGGCATCTTTTTGATGTTTTGAGATAGCATTAAATTGCTGTTGAAGCTGTAAAAGCTGTTTTTCTAAAAAGGGATTTTCTTTTGAATCAAGATTAAGATGGAAACCTTTGAGTTCCTGTACTTCATCTGTAGAAGCTGAAAAGGAGTCATTTTCACAAAAAGTACAACCCCCTTTTGCTACTGTTCCATCTATATTTGGACAGGTGAATCCTGAGATATTGATGCCGACTTTGTAAACTTTAGCACCAAACTTCTCACGCAGGTAGCTACCATAGGTATATATCTGTTGCATTAAACTATGTATTTACCTGTAAAACATGCTGTACAGTAACTATCATCTGTTGCATTTACACTGCGTAAAAGGGAAGCTTCATCAAGGTAAGCGAGAGAATCTGCTTCTATAAACTCACATATCTCCTGTGTGCTCATATTTGATGCGATGAGTTTGCTCTTATCTGGTGTATCAACTCCATAGTAACATGGATCTGTTGTAGGTGGTGAAGAGATACGCATATGTACCTCAGAAGCACCTGCTTCTTTTAGCATTTTAATGATTCTTTTTGATGTTGTTCCACGAACAATAGAGTCATCAATGACAATCACACGTTTGCCTTTGATGATCTCTGTCATTGGAGAGAGTTTCATTTTTACTTTTAGATCACGCATCTCTTGCGTTGGTTCAATAAATGTACGACCAATATAGTGGTTTCTCATAATTCCCATTTCGTAAGGAATGCCACTCTCTTGCGCATAACCAATAGCAGCAGGGACACCACCATCAGGAACAGGAATAACAAGATCTGCTTCAACAGGTTCGATGCGTGCTAACTCTTTACCCATATTTTTTCGTGTTTCATAGACTGATTGACCAAAAATAGATGAGTCAGGGCGCGCAAAGTAAACATACTCAAAAATACAGTGTTTTGGTGTAGGCTCAAATACTTTGATGCTTTTTGGTGCTTTGTCTTCTTCAAAAATAAGAAGTTCACCTGGTTCAACATCACGAATGAATGTTGCCCCTACAAGATCAAATGCACATGTTTCACTTGCAACAATATAGCCGCCATTTGGAAGACGACCAAGACTGAGCGGACGAAAACCATGTCGATCACGCATAGCAAACATTTTTGTTCTGCTTAAAAATACCAGTGAAAAAGCACCTTCAATTTTCTCAACTGCATCGATGATTCTATCAAGCAGTTTGTCTTTGGAACTCTTTGCTATAAGGTGAATAAGATTTTCAGTATCCATAAAAGTTTGGAAAATTGCACCTTTTTTAATAAGAGCATTACGAACTTCTTCGGCATTGGTCAAGTTTCCATTGTGTACAATTGCCATTTCCCCAAGATCATATCTGGCAAAAACAGGCTGAGCATCTAAAATAGAGTCATTTCCTGCTGTCGAATATCTTGTGTGCCCTACAGCTGCTGAGCCTCTGAGTGTTTTGAGGTTCTCTTCGTTAAATACTTTCATAACGAGACCACGGTCTTTTATCGTATGAACTTTATGTCCGTCAGCTGAAGAGATCCCAGCAGCTTCTTGACCACGATGTTGGAGTGCATGGAGAGAAAAATAAGCAAGCTTAGAAGCCTCAACGTGTCCAAAAATTCCTACAACTGCACATTTTTCATTCATATTTTCGCGCAAATCTTATCCTTAGCAATAGTTCTAAAATATTAGTGTAATTATACTCAAAATATCTATAAATAATCTCAAAGCTATCTTAATCGTAGAAGATAATTGATTTTATAATGTGGAACTTTTTTTGCTTTGGTTATTGAAAATAATGTGTAGAAGGCTGTCAGTATGGATATTGTTTTACGTAACAATCTCATTCTTATAACGACTGGATTTGATACACTAAATAGTGAGTGGATGCGTGATTTTTTAAACCAGCATACGCGTGGAATGCTCTTTTTGCCTAAGGCCGTACTTATTTTTAGAAATGAAACGCTTAAAGAAGTTCGTGAAGCCTTTATTCGAAAATTGAGTCAACACCATGCACAGACACATGATTTCAATCATGAATTTTTCTTACGTTCTATGTTGAAATTTGGTACACAACCTATTAAGATTGAACTCAATAAACTTGAAGAGCCTGAAGTTGTAAAGGTACACTTGTACGCTTATGATAAAAATACTGTGCTTATCTCTCTTGACTCACCAAACTCGTGGGTAACAAACTATCTGCGTTCACAACTTGAAGTCTATGTAGAGCGTGGTACAGATATCTCTTTGGTTGTTGATGTAAGTGATTATAAAGCAAAAGCACGACTTGAAAAAGCGCTCAATAAGCGACATATCTTACACTATCAGATTCAATATACTTACGATAACCATTTTATGTCAAAACTTTACTCAGATTTTGCAAACTTCTCTTTTGGAGATTTGGTTAAAGCAGATGAAATGGATGCAAAAAAAGAGTTTTATACTATTTTAGAGTGCCCAATAGGAGCAAGTCAGGATGCCTTGAAAAAGAGTTATAAAAAACTCACAAAAGTTTATCATCCAGATAAGATCATTCATGAAGCGCCACATATGGTAGCGCATTACACCCAAAAATTTCAGTTACTTCAAGAGGCTTATCAGGCACTACGTGTTATTAACGGGTAGGGCGTTTCCTGTGGTCTTGTCTTGACAAGTGCTTCAAAGTCCTCACTACTGTAGAGAGCTAAAGAGGCTCCTTGCATCTGCAAAAGTTCCTTTGAAAATCCCCGTTTTGAAAAAAAGAGTATTTGCGTGGGTTCAATTCCTAGTCTCTGACATTTGTCATTTATTTTATGCAACTCTTTTTTATTGACTTTATGATTGGTCCATTTACACTCACCGACATAGATACGATTATTTTGCGTGAGGGTTAAAATGTCTATCTCCAAGTTAGCATCCCAGTAACTCCCAGAACTTACAATATGTGCATCACGCAGGTTGTAATTGAGTAGTACTTCCGAGAGCTCTTCATAGACTAAACTTGTGTAGCTGTTGTGACGAAGTTCAAAATCCTTTAAAAAGGTATCATATTTTCCAACTTCTATCTCTTTTATGTGTGGTACGACAAAATAAAACCAAAAGCGGATAAAAGGATGTGTAAAGAGAACTTTATGTGAGATGCGATGCCGTGCTTCTTCGCGCTTTAATTTTGTACGAGGGTATTTGTCTCGAGGATGCTCCTCACGTGAGTATTCAATTTGGATAAGCCCTTTTTCCTGTAGATAATTCAGAGCTGCACCACCATTGCCATTGTTGAGCCCGGCTTTGTTAAAGGCTGAAAAGATGCGTCTGTCTCCGGTCGCAAGAGCTTTTAGGAGTTTTCTGTTAATAGTATCATTAAGGGTAAGTGCACGCATCTTCTCATCAATGATAGCAAAGTGATCAAGTATAAGAGTACGAATAAGTTCTGAGATAGGTTTTGTGGTGTCTATATCCCAATCAAGTCCGCCAAAGACAGCAAAATAAGAGATTTGTGTCTCCATATCGTCGGGATAGTTTTGAAAGTAAAAAGAGCGAAACTGCTCTAAAAGTTTCATGTTTGTCATGAGAGATATTGTAGCATAGTTTTAGTTACATACTTACATTTCACTGGCGAATTTTATAGCATCTATTCCATACTTTTCACGCAGTTTTTGTGCAGATTTGCTTAAAGTGTGCATCTTTTGTTCATCATCAAAGCCAATGAGTGAGAGCTCTTTGCGTGAGTGTTTTGTAAAGCTTGAACAGTTGATGGAGAGTCGAATGACTTGTAGCCTTCTTTGTCTGTCAGCTTGTGCGAAGAGTTCCAAGCAGAGTGCATCAAATTTTTTTTCTGTAAAAATCTCAGCTTTTGAGATGTTTATATGTGATTTTTGATTCATTTCATAGTTGATGCTTAGATGAAAAACTGTTGGGATGACATCTAGTTTAAAAATTGCATAAGAGAGATGACGAGCGAGTATATGTACACGACGACGAAGCTCAATTCTGTCAAAAAGTGGATCAAAAGTACGTGAAATACCGATGGATTTTCTTTCATGTTTTGTTTCAATAGCGCCATCAGCATCGCCATTAACCCGTCTATACAACTCTTTGGCATAAGGTCCCCATGACTCAAGAGTTCCTCGTCTCTTGCGCAACTCTTTAAGTGTGTGAATTTGTGCTGCGTGAAGTTTGGCTTTCATGCTCTTCCCAATTCCTGCAAAATTTTCTACTTTTATAGGATTAACAAAGCTGTCAAAATCCCAAGGGTATATAATTTTACACCCAAAAGGTTTTGCATAAGTAGTGGCTAGCTTAGCAATGTAACGTGTTTTTGCTGCACCTATTGAGACAGGCAGTTGTAACTCTTTTTTTATCTCATGGCGTAATCTGTCAATGAATTCGGGTATATCGTCATCCTCTACCCAACCACTTAAATCACCATAAAATTCATCAATACTTGCTTGCTCAATGAGTGGAATCCTGCGTGAGAGAAAATCATGAAGTTTGTGGGAAAGCTCTTGATAGAGTGCCATATTTGGTGCTTTGATGATAATCTCTGGACAGAGATCTTTAGCCTCACGCAGACTCATCGCAGTTTTAATGCCATAGGCTCGTGCCTCATAGCTTGCAGTGGTCAGTATGCCCCTAAGTCTGCCATTTTCCATAAAAGATGCCATATCATCATCTTTTTTCTCATAGACTTTATAAAAAGTAGGAACAAAACTTCCGGAGTTTTCAAAGTTTACTGTTTGATTTTTAGCCTCACGTGAAAATATCTTTGTATCACTACGCCCACCGATTACAACAGCTTTATGTTCTAAGCACGGATCTTCAATACGAGCAGCACTGACAAAAAAACAGTCGATATCTATGTGAATTTTCACTTTTTCTCTTTTTTGTGATTTTTAAAAGAAGTATAAATAAAAAAATAAGAAATATGAAGAATTATGACAGATTGTCAATTATTTGTTTTAGGGGTTTTTGAAGTGTGGCTCCGGATACTGGATTCGAACCAGTGACCAAGTGATTAACAGTCACCTACTCTACCGCTGAGCTAATCCGGAATGTTTAGGGTGAAATTATAGCTTGGAAATCTTAAAAATTCTTTATTTTTCTATAAAACAAAGTGGATATAATTGCGAAAAGTTATTATTTTAAACTAAGGAAAGAAAAAATGGCACAAGTTGCAGAAAATATTGGATGTGAAAATAAAGAGTGTATAGCAAAAGATGAATGTAAACGTCAGGTAATTGTAAAAAACGGTACAGCAGTTGCGATTAAAGAGTTTGGTGGGACTGCAACAAAAAAATGTGGAAAATTTCTTCCAATCGACTAATGAGATACTTTTTACTCTCTTTTATCTTGTTGTTTAGTGCATGTAGCATTAAAAACTATGAGCATACAGAGAGTAAAATAGTAACAATCAAAACCCCAAAGATAAAATTTTCAGATATTGGTTATTTGCGTCATACAGAGAAGGCCTTAGAGTTAGAGCTTTTTATGGCAGGTCATGTTTTTAAAAGAATTAGCATCAACCATCTTGTCTGCGTGAGCGATGAGGGGTGTATGACAAAAGAGGGATTTAACAGTGAATACCTCACTGAGGCATATCCTGAAAATCTTTTACAAAATATACTTTTAGGGCATACAATATTTAATGGAGAAAATCTTATAAAAAACTCTTCTGGTTTTACACAGAATATTCTCACGCAAGATGTGAATATCAAATATAGAGTAAGCCCAAAAGAGATCTATTTTAAAGATAGAAAAAATCATATACTATTTAAAATTAAGGATGTACAGTGAGTAAAAAGTTTGTCGGGGCACATGTGAGTGCAAGCGGTGGTGTGTATAATGCACCACTTAATGCAATGAAGATAGGGGCAAAGGCTTTTGCACTTTTTACAAAGAACCAAAGACAGTGGGTTGCAAAACCACTTGATAGTGAAACAATAGAAAAGTTTCAAAAAAACTTAGAAAAAAGTGGAATATTGCCAAAACATGTACTGCCTCATGATTCGTATCTTATCAATCTTGGACATCCTGAAGTTGAAAAGTTAGAGAAATCTCGTGCAGCTTTTATCGATGAGCTTGAACGTTGCGCACAACTTGGACTAGATCGTTTGAACTTTCATCCCGGAAGCCATCTGGTTAAAGTCAGTAAAAAAGAGAAAGAAAATCCTGAATTCATGCAAGCTATTGAAGATAAATGTCTGGATGTGATTGCTGAGTCCATTAACATTGCACTTGATAAGACAAGTGGAGTAGCAGCTGTTATCGAAAACACGGCAGGGCAGGGAAGTAATCTTGGTTGGAAATTTGAGCATTTAGCACATATTATTGACAAAGTAGAAGATAAAAGTCGTGTAGGAGTTTGCATCGATACCTGTCATATGTTTACAGCAGGATATGATATAAGAACACGTGAGACATATGATGCTACATGGAGTGAATTTGATAAGATAGTAGGATTTCAATACTTAATGGGAATGCACTTAAATGATTCAAAACCGCCTCTTGGTTCTCACGTGGACAGACACCACTCTCTTGGTAAAGGTGAAATAGGGCTTGATGCATTTCGTTTTATAATGAATGATGAGAGAATGGATGATATCCCTTTGATTTTAGAGACAATCGATGAGAGTATTTGGAAAGAAGAGATAGCACTTTTATACTCTTTTGAGAATAAATAGTGTAATATGGTCGCACTAATTTTTTGGGAAAGATAAAAATGAAAAAAATAGCACTAATGTCACTTGTGGCAAGTTCAATCTTAGTTGCGGGTGGATTTAAAATTCCAGAGACTTCAACAAATGCAGTGGCACTTGGTGCTGCAAATGTTGCACACAACCATAATAATGCAGATGCGGCGTATTACAATCCTGCAAAAATGGTTTTTATGTCAAATGAAAATCATATTGAAGCGGATTTAACATATATCGGGCTTAAGAAAGTAAAATATGAGGGAACATATACAGATAGTCAACATAATGTTTTTCCATCTGATGAAAGTTCTCA
>CAZGSK010000039.1:0-10551 GCA_964528435.1 uncultured Sulfurimonas sp.
GCCGGAGATGGCAGCTTCTATGGTTGCTTCGTATCATGGAAAAAGTGATATGGCAATTGCTAATGTTATTGGGAGTATTGTATTTAACATTACCCTTGTTTTAGGTATTGTTTTTATGATTGCAAAAGCTATGAACCCAAATAGAGATCTCTTCTCAAAAGATAGTGCGTGGGTAATTGTTCCTGTTGTTATTTTTTATATAATGATTCAAGATGGGAAAATCAGTAGATTTGATGGTGTGTTATTTCTTCTAATGATGGTCTCTTATCTCTTTTTTCTTTTTTCAAGTTCAAAAGAGGAGCTTGAGGGTGAGATAGATGAAGATTTAACAAAAGAGAAATTTAATTGGCCAAAAAGTATTCTTCTTCTCTCTATAGGTTTTATTTTTACCATAGGTGGTGCAAATTTTGTTGTAGAGAGTGGAACAAATATAGCACGTGCACTTGATGTTAGCGAGTGGATTATAGGTCTGTTTTTAATCTCTTTGGGTACATCTCTTCCAGAACTTGTCGTCTCTTTGGTTGCAGTAAAGAAAGGCAATTCAGAGATGAGTATAGGAAATATCATCGGTTCAAATGTGGCAAACTTCTCTATGGTCTTAGGAGGAGCATCACTTATTAACCCGCTTACTATTGATTTACATGCTGCAAGTTATGATATTTTAATTATGGCATCGGCTTCTATTGCTCTACTCTTTATCTTGGCAAATAAAATCTATAACAAAGCTGGCGGACTCTTTTTGCTGACTATTTTAGCACTTTTTATCACGCATGCAATCTAAGCTTAAATGCTTGATTATCTTTTTTTGATATAGCCAAGCTCTAAAAGCTTGTTGTATATATCTGAAACGATAGTCCCTGCCGCATGCCCACCATGCCCACCATGCTCTATCATAACTGTTACAATATACTGAGGATGTTTTGTAGGTCCATAGCTTGTAAACCATGCGTGAGAGCGGTTATAATAAGAGAGCTCATGCTCTAATTTTCTTTTTTTAATATCTTGCTTAATCCCAATAACCTGTGCCGTTCCCGTTTTTCCTGCAATACGTACTTTTGAGTGCAGATAATGTGTTGCCGTTCCATGTGGAGAATTGCAGACCTGTGTCATAGCTTTTCGAATGATAGGAAGTTTTTTCTTCTCTAGAGGAGTCAATACATCTTTATACTCTATCTCATACGGCTTATCACCTATATATTTCGCAAAGTGCGGTGTAACGAGTTTTCCTGTAGCTATAAGCGCTGTTTCTCTTGCAATTTGCAGTGGAGTAGTAAGAAAATCACCCTGTCCAATGGACATATTTGCAGTTTCACCAATATTCCAAGAACGGTTATATTTCTTGAGTTTCCAAAGACGAGAAGGGACAACACCAATAAATTCATTTGGCATATCTATTCCTGTTTTTTTACCAAAACCATAACGTTTTAGTCCCTCACTCATCATTTGGTTTCCCAAAATAAGGCTTCCTTTATAAAAATAATCATCGCAACTCTCTCGAATTGCTTTTACTATATCTGTATGGCGGTGTCCTTTCTTTTTCCAGCAACGAAATGTTCTGTTTGCAATTTTCAGATTTGATCGACAGTCCACGCTCCACTTCTCGCTTAATTTTGTTGTAATATAGAGTAATCCAAGCAGTGGTTTAATTGATGAACCAGGAGGATAAAGACCATGTGTGAGTTTATTGGTGAAAGGATGATCCAGACTAGATGCTAGTTTGTTATACATTTTATAGCTCATTCCAGAGACAAAAATATTTAAATCATAGTTTGGAAAACTTCCGGCTGCCAAAATGGAACCATCTGTTTTCATAACAACAAAAGCACCAACTTTTCCCAAAAAGAGAGAAGATATATATTTTTGCAACTCTATATCCATATTAAGAGTTAGTTTTGTATCTTCTTGTGGACTTCTATAGTAAAGTTCTTTAATCTCTTGATTATTGGCATTTACTTTTATTTCACGCTCACCGGGTATGCCCTGAAGATATTTATTGTAGTAGTTCTCAATACCTGTCTTTCCGGTATAGCCAATAAGTTCAAGAACCGGATTTTTATCAATATCTTTTTGATTTGCACGGGCAACATAACCTATCATATGCGCTGCAATATTTTTATAAGGATAGTAACGTTTTGGTGCTGAGACTATTTTCATATTCTCACGCAGATTTAAAATTGAATATATTGGCATCATCTCTTCATAGGGAATAAAATGCACAACATCAATAAAGTTATGATTATAAAAAGAGTCCTTTTTTTTATAATTTTTAATAATCTTTTTTCTATCAAGAGAAGGCAGAAGCTTTGTAAGCAGTGTAACTTCTTCTTCAAATTTCTCTTTATTTTTTTTTGTCAACAGATGTGGAGCAAGTTGAATCTTAAATCCAAGTTTATTAATAGCAATAGGTCTGTTCTTTACATCAACAATCTCCCCACGAACTGGAGCAATTTTTTCATGCTTTATAGTATTTCGGATAGAGAGTCTTGAATAATAATTGTTGGATTCAACTGCTAAAAAGAAAACACGTACAATTAAGGCAAGCCAAACAGAGGCAAAAAGTAAAATAATAAATTTAATTTTCATAAAAGGCTCACTATAAAAAATTCAATTACTATATAGTATATTATATAGTAATTTATCTCCGGTGCTTCGAGCATAAAAATATTTGAAATCAATGTAAGAAAGAGAAAGTATCCTAAATAGGTAAAGAGTACATAGGAAATCTTTATACAGGAGTTACAAGAAAAGTTTTGAATAATTTTTGGCATGATGAACTTATGCTGAATATAAAAATAGATCAAAGAACTAAAAAGAAGGTATCCATAGTTTGCTTCAAAAACTACTAAACAAAATGCAATTAAAAAAACAGCAAGCGTATCACCTCTATCAAGAGCGCGAGAAAATAGAACAAACAACACAGAAAGAAGAGGCGGTAAAAACGGGTATATACTCGCTAGAGAGCTGTAAAAAACATAAAGTACAATGTATAAAAACGGTACTATAGGTTTTTGATCAGAGATACTTCGTTGCATATCGGAAAGTGTTTACATTTAATACAATCAGCCCAGATCTTATGTTCAGGGAGGGACTCTTTTGGAATCTCAATAAAGCCAAGTCTTTCAAAAAATGATTGTTTGTATGTCAAACTTAAAATTCTTTGCAGTCCAAGAGATTTTGCTTCATCTAAAACTTTGTTTATAAGCTGTTCACCAATCTTTCGACCTCTAAAACCATCTTTTACAATTAAGGAACGAATCTCTGCCAAACTGGATGTGTGTATATGTAAAGCGGTAAAGCCAACCAGTTCTGTATCTAAAATAGCCAAAGTGTAAGAGCGTATATTAGTCGCAATCTCATCATCACTTCTATCTAAGATAATTCCACTCTCCACTTCAGGACGAACAAGCTCTTGCATACTGGGAATATCTGAAAGCTTAGCTTTTACAAATTCAATCTGCATCTATTGCTTCTTCATTCTCTTTTAAAATAGTATAAATCTCTTGAATAATCTTTTTTGTACCACGTTTTTTTGTACTAGAAACCATCAATGCATTTGGGAACTCACGTCTTAAGGCACTCTGCTCTTTTTGATTGAGCTTATCTATTTTGGTAAAGATTTGAATAATATACTGATCTTCTCTTGCATTTGCAAACAGAAACTCACTTACTTGGGTGTCAATCTCTAAATGAGGATGGCGACAATCAATAAGATGAATAAAAATTTTAATCTGTTTTCTATTTGCGATGTAATCGGTAAGATTCTTCTCCCAATCATGTTTTTGGGACTTAGAGACTTTTGCATAGCCAAATCCAGGCAGATCCACAAATTTTGCTAAAAGTTTTTCATCACTATCTCTATCCATGAAAGTGACATCAAAATAGTTGATTAGCTTTGTTTTTCCCGGTGTTGAAGAGACTTTTGCCAGTCCTTTATGGTCTGTGAGTGCATTAAGAAGTGAACTTTTACCTACATTTGATCGCGCCATAAAGACTACTTCATTATGTTCATCAGAATCAGGTGCTGCCTTGTAATTTGGTGCAGATGTTATAAATTTTGCATCAACAATATCAATCATTTATTTATCTCCCTCATCAATGTTAAAAATCATAATCACCGGCTCTTTTTTCAAACCTTTTGCATATGCTTTTCCATCCGTAGTTTTTAAAACAACTTCATCACCTAGTATCTCTTTTTTATCATTGAGTTGTTTTAAGTGTACATTTTCATAAAAATAATACTCTTTTTTATTTGGAAAATAGATGGCTTTTCCTGCTACTCCACTATACTTTGCTCCATCTTGTGTGCTTATGCTAAATGAAACATCTCCAACAGCTACAAATTTTGTAGGTTTTTTTGCTTCATTGACATATATTGTCACCTTGGAAGCATTCAGCTCATCATTTGTCTTTTTAATGTTTACATCACCGCTAAAGACAGAAATACCTGTATTTTGGTCTGATGTAAAAGAGTTTGCTTTTATTTTTAATTCTTCTGAAAAAAGCAGTGTCGTAATACTTGTCAATAAAAGGAAGCTAACTATTTTGTTCATCTATTTACTCTCTTGTAGTTGAATTTTTGCTCGAACATTTTTCGAAAAAATCTTATTTTTTTTATTATTGTAGCGAATATAAGAGCCTTTGACTATACTGTCGTTAAGATAGGCAACATATCCTACATTACTGATAACATTGGAATTTTTTCTATTGTATGTCGCTTTTTGTGTCTTAAAAGTCAGTCCATCATCACGAATATACTCAATATTACCATTTAACGTTACTATATCATTTTTATAAATACCATCATCTGCTTTCATATTTGCAATATAGCTTTTTTCATTGTCTGTATAGTCCATATTTTTAATCGTATATCTATTTGAATAACGCACAGCTTCACTTCCAAGCATAATTGTTTGTAGCCCACTTCTATCAAGTTCATACATCGTGAAATCTTGTATCTCAAACAGTGGTACATCAACAAAAGCTTGCTGTTTTATATTGAGCGGCTTAAAAAAAACATAGATACTGACAAGAACCACTAAGATAAGTGAAAATAAAAGCGTAATTTTGATGGCTTACTCCTCAATCCAAAGAGATAAAAACTCCTCTTTTTGGTCATTTTCATCTATAATAATATCAATCATCTCACGTACGGCTGCATCACCGCCATTTTTACTTAAAACTGTATCGACAAGTTCTTGAATCTCTCTGACACCATTGTTTGGCGTAAAGCTCCTACCAACCAAAGAGAGCATAGCATAATCATTTAGATCATCACCGATGGCTGCTACCTCGTACATTTTTAGATGTAAAGAGTCAACTATCTCACGCAGGACTCTGTCTTTATCTTTAATGCCTTGATGTAAGTGTTGCACACCCAATTCATCGGCACGTCGCTTAACTATAAAGGAGTTGCGACCAGTAATAATAGCAACATGATGCCCCATGCGAATCCAGCTCGCAATAGCAAGTCCATCTTTTACATGAAACTCTTTGACTTCAGAAGAGTTACTTGTGTAAATTATTTTACCATCAGTAAGACAACCATCAACATCTAAAACAAGCAGCTTAATCATAACACATCTTTTGTGCTTGGAATACCTACACGTGCATTTAGAGTAGTTGCACGACGAATGGCAACTGCAACTGCTTTAAAAGCTGCTTCTATAATATGGTGTTTGTTTTTTCCGCGTAGCTCAATAATGTGCATACTTACACATGCATTGAGCGCAAAAGCTCTAAAGAACTCTTCAACTAGTTCAGTGTCAAACTGCCCTACTTTGCCATACACATCAAGTTTATAAACCAAAAAAGGACGATTGCTCAGATCTAGATCACAGCTCACGCAAGCTTCATCCATAACGATGTTGGCACTTCCAAAACGCTCCATATTTTTTACAGGGTAAATCGCTTCAGCAAGAAGCCAACCAAGTACAATACCAACATCTTCAACACTATGATGATCATCAATGTGTGTATCACCTTTACAACTGATATCTAGGTCAATTAGAGAGTGTTTTGAGAAACTCTCAAGCATATGGTCTAAAAAACCAACACCTGTATTGATATTACTTTTACCTGTACCATTAATGTCTAATGAAATTGTAATATCTGTCTCTTTTGTCGTTCGTGTTTTTGTTATCATTTTCTTAATCCTCTCTTACTATAAATGCGTTTTTAAATTTTCCATTTTTTTTATAATCTCTAGCTTCCTGTTCACCTTTAAATCCGGTTAACCAGACTTTAAACATACGCCCTTTATTGTTTTGTACATCTTTTATAATTGTTTTATATCCATCTGTATTATCATACTTCTCTTGTGTTGCCAAGGCACCTTCTATGCGTGAAAAAGAGCCAATCTGAATAGCATATTTTCCAGCTAGTGACATCTTTTGTGGTAGCTTTTTGAGTGCCTTTTTTGTTGGTATGCTGCGTTTACCTTTTCCTTCAAAACCAAGGACTTCCAAAGTTACAGGAGCAGTCCCCGTTCCAATCATATTGATTTTAGATGCAGCAGCTTTTGAAAGGTCAATAATACGTGTAGAGACGAACGGCCCTCTATCATTGATGCGTACTACAGTACTCTTTCCATTGCGTCTATTTGTAACTTTTACAATTGTGTTCATCGGCAATGTTTTGTGTGCTGCTGTCATTGCCCACATATTGTATCTTTCGCCGTTAGAAGTGAATTTTCCATGAAAGTTTGGTCCATACCATGAAGCCCTACCTTGAAATCTGTCACCAACACTTACAACCTGCGGATAGTATTTTTTTCCATGCACAACATAAGGGCGCATTGTAGCTTTTGAGTACTTTTTCTTTGCTGGTGTTGAGCGATAGAGACTCCTGTCAGCACTATAGGTTTTTGACGTTGAAGAAGGAGCATAGTTGTAGCTCCTATACGTGCCCGGACCTCGTGTACTACAAGCTGTAAATATAAAAGAGATGCTTATTGCAAGAAAAAAATATATTTTATTCATACAGTTTTAGCCTATCCCCAACTCTAATCAAAGAGCCTCGAATATGGTTTTGCATACGAATATTGCGTACACTTATCTTATGTGCTTTTGCAATTGATTCTAAAGAGTCTCCTCTTTTGACCATATAATAGTGTTTTGAAGATACTTTTTTGATAGCACTTTTCTTAGGAATAGGAATAATAAGCTTCTGTCTAAGTCTAAGTCTATTGCTTCTGAGATGATTAAAATCTTTAATTACTCTATATGAAACACCATATTTTTTACCGATATACGAGAGATTGTCACCACGCGTTACGATATGCACTTTATATATGTTTTTAATAGGCTCTTTTGTATATTTTTGTTTGAATTCTGCCAGTTTTATGTATGGTATGTAAACATTATAACCCTTTGAATAGGGAGGTACAAAGTCATATTTTAGATGTCTGTTTAATTTTTTTAACTCTTTAAGTGGAATATGAATCAACTTTGAAATACGTGCTAAAGACTCTCCACTAGAGAGCTTAACAGTCGATATAGAGTAAGCATTTGCACGATTTAAAAGATATTCATATTCACTGTGAAGCAGGTACTGCTCATCACTCCCAATAAGTGCCAATGCAACGATCTTTCGAATATAGTTTCTACTCTCACGCGGAATATATTTTTTCTTCGGATCTAAAAGAACTTTCAACTCATCTGTTCCGGCTTTTTTAATAGCTCGATTAAGGCGACCACCTCCACAGTTGTAAGCAATAGCTGCCAAATACCATTTTCCAAAACGTTTATGCAAAGAAGAGAGGTATTTTGCTGCAGCCTCCGTTGATTTTATAAGATCACGTCGCTCATCTACATACTCATCAATTTTAAGCTTATAGAGCTTTGCAGTACGTGGCATAAACTGCCAAAGACCTGCTGCACGCTTTTTAGAGTAGGCTTTTGTATGAAAATTTGACTCTGCCATTGCAAGATATAAAAACTCCTGAGGCACATCATATTTTGAAAGCGTGCTTTTAATGGCAGGAATAAAGAGATAGGCATCACTCATAGCACGAAAGAAGTGCTTATCTTTAGAAAGTGTCTTTCTCTTCATACTGTTCATAACAGGGTCGTACAGAAAAGATGGCTCAATATCAAAAGAGTCAAGGAGAGCCAACTCCTTGTTATAGTTAGACTCATAAGTCAGGTTTGCAAAAAGAAATAACGGGAAACATAATGTTAAGAAATATTTTATCATAAACAACTTTTTTATTTGAATTTTTAGTAGTAGATTTTATCTAAAAAATCATTAAAAAAAGTTGTAAATAGACTAATATTAAGAAATATGAAAGAGTTTTAGGGCATTTTGCGTGGTAATATTTTCAACTTCCTCACGTGAGATATGCAGTAGTTCTACTATTTTTTGCGCTACAAAGGTAGTATAAAAAGGTTCATTTCTCTCTCCACGATGTGGTGTTGGCGTAAGATACGGCCCATCAGTTTCGATAATAAGTTTCTCTTTTGGAATGCGAGGAAGTATATTTACAAGCTTTTTTGCATTTTTAAATGTAATGACACCACCTATTCCAAAGTAAAAACCTTCATCGCTAAGACTTAAGAGTTCATTATCGGCATTAAAGCAATGCAGTACTCCACCGACTTCACCGGCACTATTTTCCAAAAGTGTCATTTTTGAATCATGCGAAGCATTACGAATGTGTACGATCAAGGGCTTATTATGCTTTTTGGCAAAGTTTATCTGCCATGCAAATATCTCTTTTTGCTTTGCTTTTTGGGCAGCCTTCTCTTCATCACTTCCCTCCAATCGAAAGTAGTCCATGCCACATTCGCCGATAGCTACACATTTTTCATGCCCTACATACTTTTCAAACATACTCGCATCAAAACCATCTAGGTCATACGGATGCACTCCTATGGCAAAGTAAACATCATCGTACTTCTCTGCAATGCCAATGGCTTTTTCCAGGGTAGAGAGGTCGGCTCCTGGAATTATAAAACGCTCTACTCCACCCTCACGTGCACGATTTAAAACTGCATCTAAATCATCATCATATCTTGCATCATCCAAATGTATATGTGTGTCAATTATCATTTACTTCTTTACCTCCAGTAACTCACGGGCAAATTTTTTCGCTTCATCAGAGATTTTGTCTCCACTGATGATTCTTGCGATTTCATCGACCCGCTCATCAAGATTTAACTCTTTTGTTTTTGAAATAGTACCATCTTTATAAACCAAAAAGTGTTGATCTCCCATAGAAGTAAGTTGTGGCTGATGAGAAATGACAAATATCTGAAAATGTTTAGAGAGCTGTTTAAGTACACGTGCAACACTCATAGACTCCTCACCACTGAGGTTTGCATCAATCTCATCAAGCATTAAAACACCGCCGTTTTTGTTCATATACTCAGACTTAAGTGCCAAAACAGCCAGACGAAGACGATTGAACTCTCCTGTCGAGATTTTATCAAGTGCTGTAGCGTTTAGCTCTATACTTATCACGTCCTGCCCACTTTTGCTATACTCCACTTTTTGCATTGTAATCTTTGCCTCACGCAAGTAGAGATTTTTGAGGTAATGGTTGAGATCATCTTCAAAACTTTTAAGCTCTGCCTCACGCAGAGTGCTCAACGCATCTGCAAGCTCTTGAACCTCACGTGAGAGCGCTTCATGCTTCTCCTTTAGATCATGCTTCTCTATCTCGATATTTTCATATTTGGCAAGCTCTTGTATTTTCTGTTCTTTATATGTGAGTGCCTCTTCAATACTTCCATAGCGACGTTTTAAACCGCTTAACTCTTCAATGCGATTAAGCACTGACTCCACATCTACATCTTCTAAAGCGTTAAATCTCTCCTCAGCTCCGTCAAATATGGCACGCAGCTCATTCATCGCATCATCAAAAAAGCTGCTATCAACATCCAGACTCTCCAAAGCACCACTCACTAAATGCTCATAGTTAAAGATCTCATTGGCACTGCTTATGCTCTCTAACACTTTTTCCTTGCGTGAGAGCTCTTTTTTTATCTCCAGAAGCTCTTCGTCTTCATTTGGCTGTGGATTTATCTCTTCTATCTTCTTTATCTCAAAAGCGGCAAACTCTTTAAGCTCGACTATCTTTTTTTCTTCATCTTCAATGACTTTAAGCTCGTGTTCTGTCCAGTGATACTCCGTATAAACTTCACGAAACTTCTCTCTTAATGCCTTGATGCCTTTAGAGTTCGCTTCTATACGCTCATCTAAAATATCGAGCAGATTTTCATTTTCAAAATCACTAAAATCTTTAAGACTCAAATGACGAAGATACTTTGCAGCAACATTGCTCATAGCCTTGCGTGAGAGGCTTTGGTTGTTAATAAAGTAGCGAGACTTCTCTTTTTTGATGTGCTTAAAAACATTGATATCATCACTCTCTATCCCGCACGCATCCTCATCTATCTCCCATGTAACACTGCTCTCACACAAAGTAGCATCACAACTGCTTCCACCAACAGAAGTTAAGATAGACTCCATAAGTATAGACTTCCCGCTCCCACTCGGCCCGGTAAAGACCACAAGCCCATTGTTAAGATTTAGTTCTACCTCTTTAAAACT
>CAZGSK010000040.1:0-10542 GCA_964528435.1 uncultured Sulfurimonas sp.
TTCTTGCCATTTGAGTATCCTTGAATGATATTTTAAAGTTGCGAATTGTACCAAATCAAAGCAAAACTTCAACTTAAGCCAATACTATTTTCTCAAGAAGCAACTCTTTTAGAATTCTTTTATCTAATTGTAGCTAAAATATACGATATTTCACAAAAAGAGCAGGCTATTTTGATAACAAAAGAAAAAATCGACGCATTTATAGAGAAGATTCCTCCATCTCCGGAGGCTCTTCGAAAAACGATCGCTGCATTAAACACAGGAGATTTGACCAAGGCTGCTAAAGCTGCCAAAGAGGACAAGGCACTGAGTCATTACCTAAAAGAGCTTGTAAACAAACCGATATATGGTTTTAGAAATGAGGTCAGTGATGTTTCTCAAATCTTTGGTATCCTTGGAGTTTCACGCTCTCAACAAGCAGTCTATAACTATATGCTTACACTGCTTTCACCTTCAAAATGGAAACTTTTTAAACTCAATAAAAACTCTTTTGCAGATCTTCAGGCAGAACTCTCCATCGGATGGCAAAAGATCTTACACCATCTTGCTGTTGAAGATAAAGAGATAGAGAGTGCCATAGCACTGCTTCCAGCAAGTATTATAGTATCTGAAGCGCTTTTTTGTGAAAAGATCGATGATGTAAACTTACTCCGCTCTGTCAATAATATTGACCTTAATACTATTCTTAAGAGACTATGTGAAATGGACCTTTTTGATATTTGTGAGAGAATTGCACAAAAATGGGAAATGGATGAGCAAATTGCCCATATTATTCAAGCTGCAAGTGGTGTCAAACCTTCAGAAGATGAAAAAATAGATGAACTTGGAAAATGGATGCACCTGCTTCTCTTTTTCACACTTTCAAAACCAAAATTTATTGAGGCAGGACTCAACGATTTTATAGATTTTCAAATAGCATATGTTTCTGGTATATATGATGACTTTGCAACAGTGATGGAGATAGTATGAGAGCAACCCTAAAAGATGGTGTCGGTGTTTTTCATCCCCAAGGTTTCTTAGATGGAGGAGCTAGTGCTTCCCTTTTAAGTATAGAAGATATCGAAGCAACGCTCAAACTCAATGCTGATATGATCTTGGTTTCTATGAAAAATGTTATCTTTTTCAATAGAAACGGACTTGATACTTTTGTAAAACTTTTTCAAAAAGTAAGAGCAGCTAACCACATAATCGTTGGTTTTTGTGATTATGATAGAAAAAAATATGACACTATTATGAAATTTTACAAAGATGAATTGATGTTCTCTCTTTTTAAGACACAAGAAATTGCCACACTTTTTGCTTCAAGTTTTAAAAATCAAAGTAAAAATGTTCTCTTATACAGCGATGATAAATCACAACGTGCGGCAATGGCAATAGAGCTCCATGATAATGGACACAATCCAATAGTTGCTCAAACAAAAGAGGAGTTTACAGAAAAAACAAAAGCAGAAAATGCCTATGACATCATAATAGATGATACTTTTTTAGGTCAAATGGGACAAAAAGTAGCCACTCGAGTTACTGGTAATGCTATCATCTACACAGTCTCATCTTTTTTAGATGCAGAGATTGGCAATACTTTTAATATCTCTTATCATAACAACTCACTCAATGTTGGTTTTCGTCTTTTTATCTTCGATGCCTATAAAGTTGTCAGTATGAATGTGCACGCACTCAACTTTTTCTCAAAACTTGCTTCTTCTGCAGCTGAGTATAATGCCACTATCTGTTTTGTAGGTTTGACATTTGAAAAAACTCCTCTTTCATTTAAAGAGACACTTGAAGACTCTGGAATTATGTTTTTTGATCAGATGGATGATATTTTAGGCGATAAAGAGCTCCTAGAAGAGTTAGGTGCAAGTTCTGCTGCTGCTATTAAAAGCAAACGAACACTCAACAAAGAGATCGTAACTGAGATACCTAACTTTATCGATGCTACGGTTGCTACTATTGAGATGATGACCAACTCTAAAGCAGTCAAAGATGCTGTAAAAATGGATAAAATCGAAATAGGTCAAAAAGAGAATAAAATTGCAAGCTCCATCGGATTTTACGGTGATATTGACGGAATGGTTATTCTTGTTTTTCCTGAAGGTATCGCAAAAAAAGCATGTGAACTTCTTATTGGGGAAGAGACAGATGACAAAGAACTCATTTTAGATACTTTAGCCGAACTCGTTAATATTGTCGGGGGGAAAGTCAAAACACTCCTTAGTGATGAAAATATCAATGTAGATATAACTCTCCCAAGAACCTATCCAAATGTGGAGAGTTTACTAGAGATCGCACAAGATAAAAAAGGTGTTCAGGTTGATCTCAATTTTAACAATGACAACTTTTTATTTTTCTTAACTAGATAAAAGTATGGAAATACTATAATTTCATTAATAGTTAAAGGAAATATATGATTCAAGTAGCCCCAAGTATTTTATCTGCTGATTTTGGCAACCTTGCACGCGATGTTAAAGAGATTTGTAATGCAGGATGTGACCTCGTTCATGTAGATGTTATGGATGGTCATTTTGTACCAAATCTTACAATCGGACCTGTTGTAGTCTCAGCAGTGGCACATGCTGCTACAAAACCGCTTGATATTCATCTTATGGTTGAGAACAATACTTTTTTTGTTGAACTTTTTGCTCCTCTGAAACCTGAGTATATCTCTTTTCATATTGAAGAGGAGAAACATCCGCACAGACTTATTCAAAAAATTCGCTCTTATGGGATTAAGCCTGCAATCGTTTTAAATCCAAATACAATTCCCGAAGAGTTAGAGTACATCTTAGCTGATTTGGATATGGTGCTGCTCATGAGCGTTAACCCCGGTTTTGGTGGTCAAAGTTTTATAGACTCTGTCATACCAAAAGCAAAAAAACTTGATGCTATGCGTAAGCGTCTTAATCCAGAGTGCCTTATAGAAGTTGATGGTGGCGTAAGTGACAAAAACATCCAAGCACTCAAAGGTGCAGGTGTAGATGTCGTCGTTGCAGGAAGTTATGTATTTAAACATCAAGACCGTGCAGAGGCGATAAAGAGTTTACAAATCTAATGCGTACAAAAATCTGCGGTATTACAAACTACGAAGACGCAATGACAGCTATCAATGCAGGAGCAGATGCTCTTGGATTTGTATTTTATGAAAAATCTCCTCGCTATATATCTCCCAAAAATGCAGCTAGCATTATCAAAAAACTCCCTCCCTTTGTAGAGAAAGTTGCACTCTTCGTCAATGTAGATGCCGCTACAATTAATAATGCTTGTAAAACTGCAGGAGCTACACTTGCACAGATCCATTTTGATGCAGATGAAAACCTTTACAACGCTCTACAAATACCCCATATAAAAGTCATTCGTGCAAAATCAAAAGAAGATATTCTGCGTTACAGTGATGAATATAGACTTGTTGATGCCTATTGTGAAGCGTATGGCGGTGCAGGAAAATGTATAAATATAGAGTGGTTTGAAGGTATTGAGTGTTCTAAGATTATTCTTGCAGGTGGACTCTCTCCTGATAATGTAGCTTCACTCAAAAAGTTTGGTTTTTATGGTGTTGATGTAAGCAGCGGGGTAGAGCTATCTCACGGGAAAAAAGATCCACTCAAAATAAAGGACTTTATACTTAATGCTAAGTCATAATATTTCACTTGATGCAAAAAGCATCTCTCGTCTCTCCTCACGCGGACTCTCTTTAAAAACACTCAAAGACCAACTTGAGCATGAATTAGACCTCTCACTTGAACTTTGGCGCGCACAAGGGCTCAACCTTGTAAAACATCAAGGCTACTACTACTTTGATACTGCATTTATTCCTATCAAAGAAGCTGAATTTTGTATTGTCGATATTGAAACAAATGGCTCTAAAATAGAGAAACATCAAATTATTGAGCTCGCTGCCGTAAAAGTAAAAGATGGTAAGATAATTAACAGATTTGAATCACTTGTGCACACACAAGAGATCAATCCCCATATTACAGAGATTACTGGCATAAAAGTTCAAGATACAAAAGATGCTCCAGAGCTCAAAGAGGTACTCAAAGCATTTAAACTTTTTTTAGGCAATGCTATATTTGTTGCTCATGATGTCAAGTTTGATTATATGTTTATCTCAAAAAGCATGGAGAAGATTGGGCTAGAACCTCTGCTCAATAGAAGTCTTTGCTCTCTTGGACTTGCCGAGCGAACTGTAGTTTCTTATAGATATGCACTCTCATACCTTAATGATGCGCTGAGTCTTAACCCAAATGCACAACACCATCGTGCTATGAGCGATGTTATAACAACCTATGGGCTCTTTTTACTCTCACTGCAAAATCTCGATGAAAATATAAAAACTGTAGAAGATTTGATTCGATTTTCAAAAGAGGCCAATAGACTGAAACGTCCTAAATTTGATCCTCTTTTGGAAGAAAAAGAAGCGTAATTTACGCTTGAGGAACTGTTTCTAGTTCTGCAAAAGCACCCGGAGCTGTGAGTTTAGCATAGCGTGCTGCCATTCTCTCTTCTTCACTCATCGCTTTTAACTTGCCCACTTCTTCTAGGAAATAATCGGCAATAGCAGAAGCTGCTGCCTCTTTTTCACGGTGTGCACCAATTAATGGTTCATTAATAATATCATCAATAAGATCTAAATCTTTAAGATCCTGTGATGTAATTTTAAGTGCATTTGTAGCAGTCTCTACTTTTTTTGGATCATTCCATAAAATTGCCGCACAACCCTCAGGTGAAATAACTGAAAAAATTGAGTAACGCATCATTGCAAATCTGTCAGCAACACCAATAGCAAGTGCACCACCAGAACCACCCTCTCCAATAACAATAGAGATAGTAGGCGTTTTAAGTTCTGCCAATTCTAAAAGATTTCTAGCAATTGCTTCACTCTGATTTCTCTCTTCTGCACCAATTCCAGGATATGCACCCGGAGTGTCTATAAGCATTAAAAGAGGAAGATTAAACTTCTCTGCAAGTTTTGCAGCACGAAGTGCTTTGCGATACCCTTCAGGGTGTGGCATACCAAAGTTACGTTTTAACTTATTTTTTGTTCCACGCCCTTTTTGCTCACCAATAACGACAACTTTTTCATCACCAATATAACCCATATAGCAGAGGATAGCTGCATCATCACGAAAATGTCTATCTCCATGAATCTCATACTTGTCTCTCATAATAAGATTAATATAATCAAGCGCATAAGGACGATCTAAATGACGCGCAAGCTGTAATTTTTGGAAGTCAGAAAGATTTTTATAAATCTTTTCAACCTCTTTATCTAGTTTCTTTTTTAACTCTTCAACAGCCGCATAATCATGACGAACCTGTGCAGAGATAATATCTTCTTGAATAAATTTAATCTTATATTCAAAGTCTAAGTATGTAGCCAAATCAAATCCTTCTTAGATTTTTTTGAAAATAACAACGCCGTTAGTTCCACCAAAACCAAATGAGTTTGACATAACTACATTTAGATCAGCTTTTCTTGCACCCTCAGTAACATAATCAAGGTCACAATTCTCATCAGGAGTCTCATAGTTGATAGTCGGAGGAATAATACCATCTCTCATCGCCATTAGACATGTAACTGCTTCAATTCCACCTGCAGCACCAAGGCAGTGACCAATTTGTCCCTTGATTGAACTCATCGGAGGACAGTTCTCTTTGCCACCAAGTAAATCTTTTAATGCTGCCGTTTCATTTTTATCATTAACAGGCGTAGAAGTACCATGTGCATTTACATAATCAAGCTTAGGCTCACCTGCCATTTTATATGCTGCTTTCATAGCACGTGCCGGACCATCAAGACTTGGCGTTGTAATATGGTTTGCATCACCACTCTCACCAAAACCAATAATCTCACCATAAATTTTTGCACCACGAGCAACTGCATCTTCATAAGTTTCTAAAACAAGTGCTGCAGCACCCTCACCCATAACAAAACCGTCACGATCTGCATCAAATGGACGAGAGGCATGTTTTGGATCATCATTTCTTGTAGAGAGTGCTTTCATAGCAGCAAATCCACCTACACCAACACCTGTAACTGCAGATTCTGCTGTTACAACAAGCATCTTGTCTGCTCCACCACACATAATTGTTTTTGTCGCTTCGTTAATAGCATGTGTTCCAGCAGCACAAGCTGTAACAGAAGAGAGATTTGGTCCTTTTGTTCCATGTTCAATAGAGACAAAACCTCCAAGCATATTGACAAGCGCTCCGGGAATAAAGAAAGGAGAGATACGTCTAGGACCACGATTATCTAAGATAACAGAGTTTTTCTCGATTGATGGAAGACCACCGATTCCACTTCCTGCAGATATACCAAATCTCTCTTTGTCTGTATCTTCATCAAGTGCCGCATCTTCCATAGCTTCTTGAGCAGCTTTGAGTCCTAAATGGATAAATCTATCTGCTTTTTTTACTTCTTTGGCAGGCATAACAGTCGCAGGATCAAAATCTTTTACCTCTCCTGCTATTTGAGATGCAAATGCTTCAGGATCAAAAAGAGTAATTCTATCTATTCCACACTCACCTTCACATATCGCCTTAAATGCACTCTCTTTATCATGCCCTACAGAATTTATCATACCAAGGCCGGTTACTACTACTCTTTTCATTTAAATATTCTCCATCAATATAAAATACTTTTAAAAATTAATCTATAAAATTAATTACTAAAAATATTTACTTCCAAGAAAGATAACTTCTTG
Source organism: uncultured Sulfurimonas sp. (assembly GCA_964528435.1). Classification (GTDB taxonomy): domain Bacteria; phylum Campylobacterota; class Campylobacteria; order Campylobacterales; family Sulfurimonadaceae; genus Sulfurimonas. The sequence continues at coordinate 6,702 of CAZGSK010000040.1, forward strand.
GATAAGTAAATTACGACTATTTGTTCTCTATATAGTTAACAACGTCTTGAACTGTTTGAATCTTCTCAGCTTCATCATCAGGAATTTCGATATCGAATTTTTCTTCAAGAGCCATTACTAATTCTACTACATCAAGGCTATCTGCACCTAGATCTTCAACAAATTTCGAATCTTCTTTTACCTCATCTGGGCTCACGCTTAATTGTTCTACTACTACTTCTTTAATATCGTCTAAAAGTGCCATTATAGCTCCTGTCTTTAAGTTTAAAATCCCGTAATTATAGCATAAATATCTTAATCAAATTGGAAACAAGCCAAAATAAATCAAGAAAATTATGCCATATTCATTCCACCGTTTACTTTCAGAGTCTCCCCTGTAATGTATGAAGCACTGTCTGAAAGCAAAAATGCCGTTGCTTCAGCAACCTCTGCAGGATTACCAAAACGATTCATTGGTATCTTGTCTGTAAAACTTTTCTTTACCTCATCGCTCAACACTTCTGTCATCTCTGTAGCAATAAATCCGGGTGTTACTGTGTTGTATCTAATACCACTTGTTGCTGCTTCTATAGCAAATGATTTACTCATTGCAATCACTCCGCCTTTACTTGCTGCGTAATTTGTCTGTCCACCATTTCCTGTCTCACCAACAATTGAAGCGATATTAACAACAGAACCAAATTTCTTTTTACGAGCCGCTTTAAAAAACTCTCGACAACCAATAAATGCAGATGTAAGATTTGCATTAATAACGGACATAAAATCTTCTGTCTTCATACGAAGTGCGAGCTTATCATTTGTGATACCGGCATTATTGACAAGGTAAGAAAGCTCTCCGTCCGAATCAACAATAGTTTTAATAGCATCAATAAATGCAGCCTCATCACTTACATCAAAGCCAATAACCGCTGCCTCTCCACCTGCAGCTTCAATAGCCTCTTTGACTGCATCTGCTTGGGCTGCACCACTACGATAATTAATCCAAACTTTTAAACCATATCCTGCTAAAACCTTTGCAATCTCTGCACCGATACCACGACTTGAACCTGTTACTAAAACATTTTTACCACTAAATTTCATCTTCTGTATTTTCCTTTTTATTAATTTAGACTAAAGAGTGATCCATCTCTACTGGAACCTCTAAATCCATTAGTTTTAAAATTGTCGGTGCAATATTATTGAGCCCACCATTATCAACTTTTTCTACACTATAGGCATCTACAAAACACCACACTTTTCCAACGGTATGGTTTGTAAGTACATTCCCTTCATCATCACGCATCTCTTCACAGTTTCCATGATCGCTTGTAAGCACAAAAGCATACTCTCTCTCTTTTGCTTTACTCCAGATTTTTCCTAACTGCTCATCAACAGCCTCCACAGCTTTTTTCGCTGCTTCAAAATCTCCAGTATGTCCCACCATGTCACCATTTGCAAAGTTCACAACAATAAAGTCATACCCTTCATCTATAGCCTTGAGTACAGCATCCCCGACTTCGGCTGCACTCATCTCTGGTTTCATATCATATGTTTTTACATCCGGTGAAGGGATAAGAACACGTGTCTCATTTGTGTAAGGTTCATCTATACCACCATTTAAGAAAAATGTCACATGCGCATACTTTTCAGTTTCTGCTGTATGTAACTGTCTAAGTCCCGCATTGGAGATAACCTCAGCAAGTGTATTTTTCGGTGGCTCTTTTTTGAAAAGAACCGGATAGGAAAAACTCTTGTCATACTCAGTTATCGTTGCAAGATGTACCTTTATGGGTTTTCTCTCAAACTCTGTAAAGTTCTCATCAGCCAAAGCTCTTACCATCTCACGCATACGATCACTTCTAAAGTTAATTGTAAGCACTGCATCACCATCTTGCATACCATCATAACCATCAAAAGCAGTCGGTTCTACAAATTCATCTGTCTCACCCTGCGAATATGAATGCCCAATATAAGCCTCCGGACTCATCGAACTCTTTGGATCGGCATTTACGATTGCATCATATCCTCGCTTGATTCTCTCCCAGCGATTATCTCTGTCCATCGCATAAAAGCGCCCTGCTATTGTTGCAATAGTCACATTTTCATTAAGGTGCTCTTTTACCTTTTCTATGTACTTTTGTGCAGATGTTGGAGAGACATCACGACCATCTGTAATAAGATGCAAAAAGACTTTTTTTCCGTTTTTTGCAGCAATATCTGCAATGCCCATAAAATGATCTATATGAGAATGAACACCACCATCACTCATTAAACCTATAAGATGTAACCTGTCTGACTTTGAAAAAAGCTCTTGAAGCACTTCATTATGTTCTAATGTTCCCTCTTGCAAAGCTAAAGAGATTTTAACCAAATCCTGATACAAAATACGTCCGCTTCCTATACTCATATGTCCTACTTCAGAGTTTCCCATTTGCCCCTCTGGAAGTCCAACACTCAAACCAAAAGTATCAATAAGAGAGTGTGGTACTTGACTAAAGAGTTTGTCATATGTAGGTTTAGTGGCATTATAAAAGGCATTGTGTTCTGTTTTTGCACAAAAACCTATCCCGTCGGTAATGACCAATATTGCTTTTTTACTCAATACAATTATCCTGTTGTAAATTTTCTATTAATTATTCGTTTGCGGATTATACTATAATGTCACTTTGATTTTACAAATGAATAGGAAATATATTGCTATATTGGTTACATAATTTTTTAGATATAAATATTTTAGGATACATCACCATCCGAGCCGGTGTTGCATTTTTTATAGCACTCTGCCTCACTCTTTTTTTACTCCCTCGTTTCATCAAATGGGCACAAAAAACATCTAGTGTACAACCCATCAATGACTGGGCACCCCAGCGTCACCAAGAAAAACACTCCACACCTACCATGGGTGGTATTGTCTTTATAGGTGCAACTATATTCGCTTCACTTTTAACAATCCGATGGGACAATTCATATGCACAAGCTGGAATTCTCACACTATCTTTATTTTCATTTATCGGTTTTTATGATGACTTTGCAAAGATAAAAAAGAGTGAAAATCTCGCCGGATTTAAAGCAAGAACCAAACTGCTTTTGCAGATTGTATCAGCCATTATTATTGCCTGTTTTTTATGCCTTTTTGCAGATTTTAATACAGACCTTTATATTCCATTTTTTAAGAATCCTGTTATGGATATGGGAGTTTTTTCCATTGGACTATGGGTTCTGGTTATTGTCGCCACATCAAATGCCGTTAATTTAACGGATGGTTTGGATGGCTTAGCAACAGTACCATCAATTATTGCACTTACTACTTTTAGTATCATTATTTACATCACAGGAAATATTAAAATATCTACCTATCTTTTAATGCCCCACTTTCAAGTGAGTGAAGTTGCTATCATTGCCAGTGCGCTTATTGGAGCACTCACTGGATTTCTCTGGTATAACTGTCACCCTGCAGAAGTATTTATGGGTGATAGCGGTTCTTTAACTATTGGGGCATTTTTAGGCTATCTTGCTATTATCTCAAAAAGTGAAATTCTACTCGTTCTTATCGGTTCAATCTTTGTTATTGAGACACTCTCTGTCATTTTACAAGTCGGAAGTTTTAAACTTAGGCAAAAACGAGTTTTTCTAATGGCTCCGATTCATCATCACTTTGAGATGAAAAACTGGGCAGAAAATAAAATTATCGTCCGTTTTTGGATTATTGCAATCTTATCGAATGTCTTGGCACTCATAACACTCAAAATTAGATAATAAGCTATAAGTTTACTTTCAGTACCGACAGGGTATAATTTCGCTCTTTTAAAGAAGGCCTGTTAGCTCAGTCGGTAGAGCAAGTGACTGAAAATCACTGTGTCCT
>CAZGSK010000041.1:0-10436 GCA_964528435.1 uncultured Sulfurimonas sp.
CGCATCTATCTCTTTATCTACAATAGAGAGGTCAATTAGTTGCTTTAAGTGCTTATTCATTGGAGTCCTTTGGGGGTTTTACTGTTATCCATCACAGCTAAAATATACTTAAATATATGTAAATGGATTTTCTGATGACGCAATTATAACTTTTAAACCTAAATTTTTCAAATGCTTTTGCAAAATTTGTGCAAAAAATCGTTCACTTTCATAATGTCCGATGTCAATTAATGAGAGATTTATGCTTTTTGCCTCCATTGCATCATGATATTTTACATCACCGGTCAAAAAACAATCTGCATCCAAACTTCGCATTAAAGAGCATCCACTTCCGGTAGTCAACGCTGCTCTTTTTACAAATTTATTTGCTTGTACACATCTTGCGTGAGGCAAACCAAAAGCAGTTGATACTTTTTTTGCAAAACTCTCAAACTCTTCATTAATATCCAAATATGCCACAAAACCATCTTTTTGTACTATTTCATAGCCTAAAACTTCTGTTGCCACATAATCATTGAGATGTGTTTGGTCAAAATTGGTATGCATTGCTATATTTGAGATGTTTTTGCGTATCATTTTATGAAGCAGATTTGCAGGATATTTTGAGAACTCCAACTGTTTTAGTCCTCCAAATATAAGCGGATGATGTGTTATAAGCAGCGTCCCCTCATCCAGTGAATCAACCAGATCTTCATCTACATCAATGCTAAGTGCAACTGTTGTAATATCTTCTTTAAAATCTCCGACCAAAAGCCCTGAATTATCCCAAGACTCTTGCAAATCAAAAGGAGAGAGTTCATTTAAAAGTTCATATATCTCTAAAATTTTCATCCATTTGCTCCGTTTAGTTTTGCCAACTCTTCTTTGGCCTCTGTAAAATCAGCATCCAATTCTAAGGCTTTTTTATACATCTCTTTTGCCTCATCAAAATGTTTCATATCAACAAGTAAATTTCCATAATTATAGTAGGTAATAGGATTTTTATCATCAATATCCAAAGAGGCATCAAGATGATTTCTTGCACTGGCAAATTCACCCATTTTTCTATACAAAGATGCCATCGCCTGATGAATATAGGTGTTGTTCGTATCAAGTTCCAGCGCCTCTTTATAGTACTCCATTGCCTCATCATCTCTGTTTTGTTGCGCTAAGACATAGCCCATTTTAAAGAGTGTCTCTGCATCTTTTGGCACTTTGATATTTGCCTCAGAGTAGATAGCAAGTGCCTTTTGCAGATCCCCTTTTTGCATCGCTTCATCTGCTTTTTCAATAAGAGAAGAAGCATCAAAAGTTGAAAAAGCATCTGCACTTCTTCCATCATTATCATGCTCTTGAGGATCTTGTAGTGTCTGTATATGTTCATAAATCTTATAGGCAAAAAATGCCGATGCTCCAAGCATCAAAAGTTGAAAAAGTGTCATTAATTGTTTACCTTTAATAAATTATTGTTTAGCAGGCTTATAAGTTGCAATGGATCAACCTGCACACCATCTACTCTAGCAGCAAAATGTAAATGAGGCCCCGTGACACGTCCACTTTGTCCTGAGAGACCAAGTTGCTCTCCTCTCTTTACTATCTCACCCTCTTTGACATCAAAGTGGCTCATATGAAAATAGCAGGTATATATTCCTTCTCCATGATCGAGTATAACCGTTCCGCCTGAGTAAAACCTCTTTTTCACAAGAGCAACTTTGCCATCATTGGCAGCAATAACAGGTGTGCCGACTTTTGCCCGAAAATCTGTACCGCTATGATACCCTTTGAGTGAAGAGTTATAAACTCTTGCTTTTCCAAATGCGCTAGTAATTTTACTCTGCATCGGCAGTATAAAAGGCTCACGCAAGTAACTCTTTGGCGTTACGGTATGATAAATTCGCATCGCTTCACTGTACTCTTTTGCAATACGTCTCTTCACTTTTGGAGATTTTGGATTTACTTTTGAAGCATCCACATGAATAGTCTCTTTTTCATACACTCCACGAACAAGCTTTAAAAAAAGTACTTTCTGTTTTTGTTGCGTATTTTCTCTATAATAAACTTCTAACTTTTTTGTCGCCGGTTTATCATAATATGAAAAAGGAATCAGTACGTAAGCCTCTCCTTTTTCAGATGGAGATGGAAAAATCTTATATTTTTTACCCTCTATTTTAACACTATCGTACTCGATAGAGGGTTCTTGTTTAAATTTTATCAGTGCGCTTTTCCCATTGGCTGCCTCTTGATTGATTATCTCAAAATTAAAAGCAAAAAGAGCAACACAGCTCACTAGATAAAAAAAGATAATTCGCATCAATAATCCTTCATTGCCCGTGCAATATCACGCTTTTGATCACGCTCTTTTAAATCTTGACGCTTGTCGTGAAGATGCTTTCCTTTTGCCAAAGCAATCTGAAGTTTTGCAATGTTTCTATTGTTAAAATAAAGTTGTAGAGGAACTACCGTATAACCATCACGATCTACTGCTTTTTGTAGTTTTGCCAGCTCTTTTTTATGTAAAAGCAGCTTGCGTGAGCCTCTCTCTTCATGCCCGTAAAAGTGGTGTGTCGTCTCAAGTCGTCCAATATGTGCATTAAAAAGGTAAGCCTCTCCTTTTACAAAACGAATGAAGCTGTCTTTGAGATTTACTCTATGCGCACGAATACCTTTAACCTCGCTGCCGCTAAGAACAAGCCCTGCTTCAAATTTGTCTTCTATAAAATAGTCATGGTAGGCTTTTTTGTTTTTTGCTATTGTCTCACCCATTCTCTTTTGTATCCTTTAGTTTAAAAAAACTGCTTCCGCTGCCACTAAAAAAGTAGCCTTGTTTGTAATGCTCTTTGAGCTCTTTGTACTCTTGAAGTGCCGGTAAAAAAAGATCATTTGCCTCTTGTGCACTCATACTCTCTACTACCTCACGTGAGCTAATCGCTTTTAATCTTTGCGCTTCAAAACCATCTATGGGATTATAAAAATTTTCTCTATAGGCCACATATACTTTTGGTGTAGATATTTCTACTTTTGGTGTAAATATATCAAATGCCAGACTCTCTTCTTCAAAAGCCTCTACAACTTCACCAATCCCACTGACATTGGCACTTACATAATCATAGATAAAAAAAGGTACATCCGCACCAACTTGTAAACCTATAGTTGCCAACTCATTTAAACTAAGACCAAGATGCAAGACTTCATTACACATTTTCAGGTAGGTTGCAGCATCACTACTGCCCCCTCCCAGTCCTGCAAAAGCAGGAATATTTTTTGTAACTGCCACTGCATGTGTCTGCATCAACTTCTCTAGAGGCTCTGATTTTGTTGCATTTTTCAGTGCAACATAGGCTTTATAAAGTGTGTTTTGTTTTGTATCACAAGAGAATGTACCTATAATCTTAAACTCATTACTTTTGGCATCAATATTCTCTTTAGAGACAAAAGAGAGTTCATCATAAAGATCATCTACACGCATAAAACGCGAGACTATCTCATGATAATTCTCTCTTTTTCCTGTGATCTTTAAAAAAATATTGACTTTGGCATAAGCCTTATATTTTTTCATCGCTATGATTTTCCTAGCAGTTTACTTAATGAATTAAGTTCGTTTTTATCGACACCCTCTTTTTGTACGGCAGCTCTATTTGATGCTGTTACCTCTTCTATGAGTTCACTTCGTATAATGGAAACCTCACGTGGCGCATCAATGCCTAGTTTTACGACACCATTTTCTACAGAGACGACCTTGATGGTAATAGTATCGCCAATGACAATCGATTCATTCAGTTTTCTTGCAAGTACTAACATTGGATTCTTCCTAATTCATATTTTACACTATTTTGACTTATGCTTATAATAGAGATATTATCGCCGTTATCGAGCCAATAACTCCCCTCTTCTTGCACTTTAAAATCTTCTAAAGCAAGAACTCTTCCATATCTTACATTCTCAGAATCCCCAAGATAAAAATTTTGAGGAATATTGAGCGACTCTTTAATATCAAGCGGTTTTTCATTCTCATAAATAAACTGCCCTTCACAGAGGCGTTCAAGCATACTGAGACTTCCATACTCCACTCCAAGTCGCTGTGCAATGATGCGTCCAAGTGAACGAATATAAGTTCCTTCACTCACTGTTGCTTCAAAAGTTACAAAAGGGTGGCAGTAGCTCAGCAGTTTTGTCTCATAAATTGTTGAATTTATCTTATTGAGTGTGACCTCTTTTCCTGCACGTGCAAGATCATAAGCACGTTGTCCATTAATGCGCTTTGCAGAAAATATTGGCGGTTCATACTCCAACTCACCCTCTAAAGATTGTACAGCCTCTGCAACCTGCGTGAGAGATAACTCCGGTATAATACTTACCTCATCAATCATCTCAATATCAAGTGAGTCACTTTTTGCACCAAGCCAGAGTGTTGCACGGTACTTTTTTGGTGTTTTGTTTAAAAAGCGAAAAAGTTTCGTATGGCTTCCAAAACCCACGAGCAGTACCCCTTTTGCAAAAGGATCAAGCGTTCCCGCAAATCCTGCTTTTTTATCATTGTACTTTCTTTTCAAAGAGTAAAGAAATTTATTTGAGCCAATGCCGCTTGGCTTATAAGCAACAAAAAGGCGATTCATAGTCTTTCTACAAAAGATGCCAAAATATCGCGCTTTGTTCCGGCAAAATTGATCTGCAGTTTAAATTCACGTCCTGATTTACTCACGCCAATCACGCGACCTGTTCCAAAGATTTTATGACGAACCAAATCTCCTTTTTTAAAGGCTGTCTTTTTCTCAACAATCAAAGAACCCTCACAAAGCCCAGCTTCATTAAAAAATCGGCTTTTTTCCAAATCACTTCTACGACCTTTATAAAAACGACTAGCTGCGTGAGAGAGCGTTAGCGTCTCTTTTGCACGGGTAAAAGCAACGTAACCCAAACGACGCTCCTCTTCTAAATCACTTCCATCACCAACAAGCGGTAAAAAGCCCTCTTCCATACCTATAACAAAAACATGCTCAAATTCCAGACCTTTAGAGGCATGAATACTCATCATATAGATAGCTTCTCCCTCAACCTGATCCTGTTCACTTTGAAGTGTCAGTTCATTTAAAAACTCATCTAAAGAAGCATCAGGGTTATTTTTTATAAAATCTCTAAAAAGCCCGTAAAACTCATCCATATTTAAAATACGCTCTTGCGCATCTTGCATATTCACATAGATATCTTTAAGATGAAATGTATCTTCAAGCAGATCAATAAACTCATACGTGGACTCTTGCGCAACTTTTGCAACATCTTCAATATCTGCTACAAATTTTTTCAGAGTTGCTGCATTTTTTTTCTTTACAAGTGCTTCTAGCTCTTTTAAGTCTATCTTTTTAAGATATTCAAAGATAGAACTGCCTTTTGCGTGAGCTGCAAGTTCAATTTTATCGACACTCGCTTTGCCAAGTCCACGTTTTGGTTTGTTTACAATACGCTTAAAGGAAAAATCATCATGATTATTTGTAATAACACGAATATATGAGATAAGATCTTTAATCTCTGCCCTATCATAGAAACGTACACCACCGACAAGTTTATATCCGATACCGGCACGATTAAGTCCATCTTCAATAGAACGTGAAAGTACATTGACACGATACAAAATCGCTATTTCACTCGCACTTACTCCTAAATCCAAAAGCTTTTGCACTTTAAGTGCAATTTTTCTTGCCTCTTCATTTTCATCATTGGAGTTAAGCGTCACTACATCATCGCCAGAACCTCGTGTTGCAATGAGTTTTTTACCTAAGCGTGAGCGGTTATGTTCTATGAGTGCATTGGCAGTTTTTAATATAGGTGCACGTGAACGATAATTCTCTTCAAGTTTAAAAACAGATGCCCCCGAAAAATCATCATCAAACTCCATAATGTTTCTTATATGTGCACCACGCCATCCATAGATGGACTGATCGTCATCACCTACAACACAGATGTTGTTATGTGCAGTGCAGAGCTTTTGGATAAGTTTGAGCTGCAGTTCGTTTGTATCTTGATACTCATCAATCATAATATACTGATACTTTTGCGATGTTGCCTCTGCTAATTGAGGATTTTCATCAAGAAGCTTATAGGTCAGTGCTATAAGATCATCAAAATCCACTAAATTATTCTCTTTTAAATACTTTTCATACTCGCCATACACTTCAGCAATCTGTTTATAGTTAAAAAGTTCTGCCTGTTTATAGGCATCATCCGGACTCATCAGTGAGTTTTTATATCGAGAAATCTCACTTGCTATGAGTGGCGTCGGTAGTTCTGAGTTTATTTTTTTGATAATTCTTTTTTTATCGTCTGTATCAATAACGACAAAATTGTTCTCTCTTCCAAGCAGATGTATATTGAATTTTAAAAAGAGCAGTCCAAATTTATGAAAGGTACACAGCAGTGGCGGATATGCACCATTGGCTTCCATCATATTCATGGAGCGCTCTTTCATCTCTTTGGCAGCCTTATTGGTAAAGGTAAGCGTCAATGTGTTTGAAGGAGGAACTCCCACAACTTCTATCAAGTATGCCAAGCGAGAAATAATCGTTGTCGTCTTTCCACTTCCAGCACCTGCCAAAATAAGGACAGGACCTTCTGTTTTTTTGACTGCAGCAGATTGAGACTCGTTTAAATTTTTAAATATTTTTTCCATAAAGTCCACTATTTTTCTAAAGTAGTAATATTATAACAAAAAAATCTGAAAATTATTACAAAACTGTTGCAATAATTATAATTATGAGTTATAATTTTATAATTATTATAACCTACAGGAATTATTATGCTAAAAGATTTTGCCAAATTACAAACATTTTTAATGGTAATAAAAGAGAAAAGTTTCTCTAAAGCATCCGCTAAACTGGGGATTTCACAGCCCGCTGTTACACAACAGATAAAATTTATTGAAGACTATCTAGACACAAAAATAGTTGAGAGAAAAAAGAATGGCATTATTCTTACAAAAGAGGGAGAAGATCTCTATCGCATCGCTCTTCGACTTGAAAGAGCAATTCAAAATTCTGAAAAAGAGCTTCTAAAAATCATAAACAAAGAGTTCACATTTGTAATGGGTTCATCTTTTGCAATTGGCAACTATGTTCTTCCTAACTATCTTGGTCAAATTAAAAAACGCATTGATAATGAAGTCTTTATGAATGTTGCTCTCTCATCAAACATCATCGAACAACTTGAAGATAAAAAAATAGATGTTGCACTCATTGAATCTCCTATATTTAAAGATGGAATTATTTACAGAGAGTGGGTTGAAGATGAACTTGTACTCTTTTCAAACCAACCTATCAAAAAACATTTAAGCGCAGATGATCTGTTTGAGTTTGACTGGATCTGTAGAAATGAAGATTCACACACAAGAAAACTAACTGCAGAAACTTTTGAAGAGATGGGCGTTCAATGTAGCAACTTCAATGTTATTGGTGTTTTAGCTTCTCCAACAGCCATTAAAGAGTCTATCTTACATGCAGACAAAACAGCGGAACGCCCACTTGTCTCCCTTATGTCACGCCATGTAATCAAAGCAGAAGTAGAAAACGGAACGCTCTATGAAGCACGTCTGAAAAACCATAAAATCGTAAGAAACTTCTACATCGCTTATTTAAAAGAGAGAAAACATGATGCCTTTGTAGATAATGTTGTCAACTATCTTCTCTCTCTAAGCAGAGTATAAAAGCTTTACTTCTTTTTTATAAATTTTGAATTTTCAGGATTTGATAAAAAAGAGGCCATGGAGTTTTTAACTCCATTTTCATCTACATTTTTAACTTCTTGTAGCTCTTTTTCCTGACTCTCAATTGCAATATTTATAAAAAGCGGCGTCTCATCAACAATAATCTGTAAAATACTCAGTAGTGGCACAGAGACAACACTGCCAAAGTTCTCACTCCCAAAACCGGCTTCAAATATAAGCATCTCATCTTCAATACGTGCCGTCTCAAAAGTGTAACCTGCAAGAAAAAAGAGTGTAAGCGGTCGAAACTCCTCACGCATCTCATCAGGCAGTTCTGGATTAAAAGAAACATCTTCTATTTTACAGAGTATGCCAAAGTTCTGCTCTTTTTGAAAAAAAAGAACGATGAGCTCTTGAATATGTTTTTTCATCATTGTTCCGAAATCTCTATCTTCTATTAAGTTCTCTAACAAATTATTTCCTCTATCTTTTTATCTGCAATTATATCAAAATCTATCATTGCATTCATCAATGCCATCTTCTCAAACTCTATTAAGGATTTAGCTACAATATCGGCTTCTTTTAAAAAGCCGTTATCAAGAAATCTTTGGCGTGTTGTACCGGCTAGGAGCGGTCTCTTTGGGGTAAGCCACTCACTACCGTCAAAAAAAGCAAGATTAGCAATCGTCGTATCTGTAACAAGTCCATCTTTAACGATAATAATATCATCACTTCTCTCTCTCTTGTTAAAGAGTTTCTCTAAAGCTTCTCTGTTTGCATACTTCTTCTCATAGCCTATATCATTCGCCTCCATCAACTTCAAAGAGCTAATTTCTCTTTTTTCATAAGAGTGATAACTCTGCGTGAGCTCATCATCAAGGTTATAAATCACACGACAGCGATAGAATCCTTTTGCGGGAGGGTATAAAACATCTGCGAGTTTCTTGAAGTTCGTAATGCCATATGAGCGAAGTGTACGCTCGTATCTCTCTTGATGGTACTCTATGTAACAAAGCTCTCCATCAAGAACTTTTATGGTCTCTAAAAATTCAATCTTCACTGAAGAGTTCTGTAGAGAGATAACGCTCGCCCGTATCACAAAGAATTGTTACAATGGTTTTACCTGCGAACTCTTTGCGTGAGCCAACCTGCATGGCAGCATACACATTCGCACCGGCTGAGATACCCACCAAAAGTCCTTCACGTTGCGCCAACATCTTTGCCGTTGCTATTGCATCTTCATTACTCACTGTAATCACTTCCCCATAAAGTGATGTATCTAAAATATCAGGAATAAATCCAGCCCCAATGCCTTGAATCTTATGAGGAGCAGGATTTTCTCCTGAGAGAATTGCCGAAGCCTCAGGTTCAACTGCAAAGACAGCAATATTTGGCAATTCCTCTTTTAATGTTGTAGCTGTTCCTGTCAATGTTCCTCCCGTACCGACCGCAGCAACAAATACATCTACCTTTTTATCTGTGTCACGCAGAATCTCACGTGCAGTAGTCAGTCTATGGATTTCAGGATTTGCAGGATTACTAAACTGTTGCAAGACTATAGAGTTTGGAGTAGCCTCACGCAACTGCTCGGCTTTGCTAATGGAGCCTTGCATACCTTCTGCAGCAGGTGTCAAAACAAGCTGTGCACCAAGTGCTTTTAAAAGATTACGGCGCTCGACACTCATAGAGTCTGGCATCGTCAAAATAAGTTGTAATCCTTTTGCGGCACAAATTGATGCAAGAGCAATTCCGGTATTACCGCTTGTTGGCTCAATGATAGTTGTCTCTTTTGTAATCACGCCATCTTCCATACCACGGCGTATCATATGAACACCTATTCTATCTTTTACGGAAGATGTCGGATTCATAAACTCACACTTGCCTAAAATAGTTGCTCCACTCTCCTGTGAAGGAAAGTTTAACTTAACTAAAGGCGTATTTCCAATTAACTCTGATACATCATTTGCTATCTTCACTATTTATCCTTATTGGCAAATTTTACACTAAAAAAATTATTTACACAAATCTCTGTTATCTTAAAAACTCCAATAAAGCTTCAAATGCTTTCAAAAGATAAGAATCAGATTTTTTTGCTAGAATTATACTAAAAAAGGTTTATTTGTGGCTATTTATCAAAGTGACGGGAAAAAACTTATAGATGTTGAGTACGACACAGTACCGCAAATCAATGATATAATTGACGGAATGAGAGTTTTATCTGTTGATATGAAAAGTATTGAGGAGTATGCAGTATTTCTACTTGAGCCTCTTAGCAGACAAATAATCTGTTATATATTTGATGAAATATTTATTATTGGAAAATCCGATGAGTTTGAAACACTGGGTGATGCCATAGAAGCATGGAAAGCAGATGAAATCTAAATTATAGATGCAATGCTATTTTGAGATTTAAGGAGAGACTAACTCCCGCAAGGGGAGTTAGTTAGAGTTTCTATTCTACTGTTTAGATTAGAAGTTTAATGTTAAGTAAGCTTGAACCATATTTGATGTTTCATCATCACCTACAGTGTCAGTTTTAACATCTGCATAAACATATGCTAAAGTAGCATCTAAAGGACCAAATGATTTACCAACAGTTGCAGCAACTTCAGTTAAATCATTATCGCCTGCTTTTTTACCTTGATCAGCATCAGTATAGTAAAGAGCTAAATCAACGCCAGCTGCTTGACCTTTAAGAGTTACATTATAAGAATCAGTATCTAACTGAGTAACTTTACCATAGTTCCACCATGCTTCAGTATAAAGT
>CAZGSK010000042.1:0-10213 GCA_964528435.1 uncultured Sulfurimonas sp.
GGAACTGTTACAAGCATATAGATGGCACCTGATGGAGCTTCCCAGTAATCAACTGGTTTTGAGTTTTTAAGATCAATTTTTGCTACCTGTTTTGTTACCGCTGTTGTTACTTTGTCAACTGTTTCTGCCGAGCCATTACCGGTTGCACGAGTGAAGCCTTCTATTTTGTCTTTTACCTGTGTCTGAATCTGTTGTGCTAAAGCAGAACGACCGTTCATAAGTGCAACTCTTCTCATATGTGCAATACCTGCAGCAGATTTTTCAGCAACACCAACACCTGCATAGTAACCTTCTACCTCAGGAATACAAGTCCATTTAGGTGCTAGAACATTTTCTATTTTACATTGAAAGCTTGCTTGATGTGCTTCTTCTTTTTTTGGTGTCACCTCTTTTGTTGATGAACATGCTATAAAAGTCGTTGCTATTAAACCAATAAGTGTTATTCTTGTTGTCATATTTTTCATTTTTATCCTTTGTTAGTTGAGAATTCCATTATACAATGTAAAATCTTAAGCGTCAATTATATGATTTATTGTATAAATTTATTTTTTGGCATTGTTAAGGCTTTTATAAAGCTATGTCTATAATTGTTTGGATACCATTCTTTTTTATTAAATTACTGAGTTTATAGGCTATATTCTCTTTAGCAATCTTTTTGCTTTGCGTTGATTGTCCCGTTATATTTAACTTTTTGGTTGATATAGTCTGTTTTTTGTAATCTTTGACTGTAATAGTAAGCGCACTTCTGGCAATAATAAAACCATACGCATAGCTATAATTTATATGTGATGATATATATAAATTAAAATGATATTTATTAGTAGCAGAAGAAATTTTCAAACCATTTGAATTGAGAGCATCTTTTACTACTGGTACTAAATCATTTGCTGTACGATTGCTTTTAATGCTAAAGGAAATTTTTGATCTTATTTTTGTATAGCTGTTTTTGTAATGAGCAACTTTAGCAATAATATAGTTGTCATTAAATGATGGATCTAACACTTTTAAAATAACTGATTTATAAACTAAATTTTTAGCTTCAGCAGAGGCATTTTTATAAAATTTTAACTGCTCTAATGCATTATTTTTTAATTCTACAGCCTCTTGTGATTCTAAAAGAGTTAATTTTTTGTCTATTTCATCTTTTATACTATTAAATATATCAGATTTGTTTGCACTAATTAAAATGATATATCTGTCAAAAGCTAGTTTTTCAGCGTTTAAAATTTTATAATTAGTAATTCGAAGTTCTTTAACATTTGCTATGATATTGTTTTTAGTTTGCTTTGAGAAAGTTTCAACGCCATCATTATTAGTCGTTTTTGAAGAACTCTGAAATTGAGATTGTATAGAGATACTGAGTGTTGAAATCATACTGTTGAGAGCATCAGATAGAGCATCTTCTCTGTTTTCCCCTTCACCGATACTGTAAAGTGTCGATGAAGTAGATTGAGGAGGATTTACAAACCATTGTGGAGTATGTTTCTCTTCTATTGAAATAGTTGGCTTTGGTGCCTCTCCACAAGCTGTTAAAAATAGAATAATGAAAATAGAAATTTTAGTTATATTTAATAGCACTAGTCTATTTCTTTAATTGCGCTAAGGCTTTTTTATTTTCTTCAATAAGTTTATCGATATGGTTAATAGCTAGATTTATCTCTTCAACCGGTTCAACTGTTAACTTGTCTGCTTTTGCATAAAGATTTTTTGCACCTTCATAGTCTCCTTTAGCTTCTGTAAGAACTCCAAGGTTGTAAAGAGGTACATAACTTTTTTCTCCTGTTGAATTAATAAGTTTTTTCAATAATTTCTCTGCTCTATCATATCTTTTTGCTTTAATAAAAGCTAAAGAAGTTTTTAATAGTAGTTCTTGTTTTTTTGTATATTCTAAATCCGGTTTTTCAAGTAATGCTACATTGTAGTAAACATAATGAGGTACGAGTTTATATGAAAAATCTTTTGCAATTGCTGATGCTAGTTGTTGTGATGCCATCATTGTCGAAGGTAGCGGGCGTGAATCATCATTACAGTGTTTCCATGCTGCAGTTCTATTGATAGTGTCAGCGTAGATGATGTCACCTTTTTTTGTATCAATCATTCTTATCTCTGCATCTAAACCAGCAACTCTTTTTGTACAACGTACACGTACATCCCAACAGCCATTTTTGTTACATTTTGTTCTTGTTTCATAAAAATTTGTATCTGAAGTTGATGCATTGCCTGTTCTTCCAGAAATGATTGCCTGTGCTCCAAGAAGCTTACCAACTTCTGTTGCAGTACTTGGATCAATGAGTCCACTTGTGCCAATTTTTTGTTCACTTAGAACTTTATTTAAATCTTGTCTACTAACAATTGTAAAGTATTGCTTCCCATCAAGTTTATGTTTTGCTAAGTTCGCTTCTATTTTTCCAGAAATATTTGGCTTGTCATTTTTGAAAGAGGTTACCGCTACTTTTTTTGTTAAGGCTGCTCTTGAGACTTCTGCTGGTTGTAGTGCTTTTATAGTTACTTTCTGAGCACATCCACTCATTAATAGAATTGCACCAAGTGCTAACAGAGTGCCTTGTTTTGTTAGTTTCATTTTAATTTACCTTTTTTTTAAATTGCCGAATTCTAACATTCTTAATGTTAAAAAAATCTAAAATTAAATATAATATTTTTATGAAAAAATATTATAGTTATGAAAATTTTAGAGGCGATACAAAAAAATTAATTGGCAAAGTTAAAGCGTTTGAAGCTGAGGCTATTATTGCAATAGCCCGCGGAGGTTATACGCTCTCTCATGCAATGGCAGAGGGCTTAAATATTCGTGATGTGCAGAGTATTCGAACAGAGTTGTATGACAAAGAGTGTAAAAGAGAGACTCTGAGTCTTTTTGGGAGCTGTGATATTGGTGTAAAAAAGGTTTTAGTTGTTGATGATATAGCTGATAGTGGAGAGACTCTGGCATATATTATGGAGTATCTAGAGCAAAATTTTCCTGCAGTCACTTTTAAGTCAGTAACGCTTTTTTATAAAAAAACTTCTATCTATGAGCCTGATTTTTGGGTTAATGAAGCGGATGCATGGATAGAGTTTTTTTGGGAGAAAGATTTCCTTTAATGTGCTTTGTGTCCGCTGTGGAGTTTTGTAAAATCTGTCTCATAAATATATGCAGCTATATCTTCTAAAACATCCTTTTCGTAAGCGAGTTGTGGCATAAGCTCATGCTTTTGGACGGCATCTTGCATAATAGATGTTTCGCGTGAGGGGTTTGCTACCCACTGAGAGAGCTGTTGTACAAAATCTTTTTTATTTGGAAATGCAGTGAGATATCTTTTGCGAACTTCTATCATTGCCGGAGCAGACTTTTCTTCAAGTTCGTAGTGGCAAGTTACGCAGTTACCGTGAAAGAGCAGGGAACCTATTTCATCGGAGGCATTAAGTGTGAGAGAAAGAAGAAATAGAGCGAGAATTTTCTGCATTTAACTACGTGCCTTTTTTATCATCTCATACGCCTGATTAATCTCTTGGGTCTTTTGTGTTGCTTCTTTGATGTAGCTTTCACTTTTACCTTGAGATTTAATGATGTCAGGATGATACTGTCGCACAAGTTTTCTGTAGGCCTTTTTGATTGTTGCCATGTCATCATTGGCAGATACACCTAAAAGTCTGTATGCGTCATCAATGTTGTTTTGCGGTGATGCATTTTGCATCATCTTCTCAAACTGATCAAAAATTTTATGATAGGCTTGTGGGTCAAATTGCATTGCTTCTGCAATGGTTGCAAGGATTTTCTCTTCACTTTTACTTACTTCACCATCGGCAAAAGCAAGTTGGATGAGAAACTGCATAAATTGATGCTGCATTGCTTGTGAGCGTTTTGTTGCGTGAGAGAGTGCGTGAGCTAAGTGTTCGATGTTGTCAGTTCTGTTTTTCTCTTCATTGAAAATTTCTTTTAAGATCTCTTTTGTTTTTTGCGGTTGAGGAAAAACTGATGATATATCATCAAGCATATTTGAGATAAGCTCAGCTTCGAGTGCATCAACACGTCCGTCAGCTTTGGCAACCTTCGCGCATAGTGCAACAAAGAGTCCAAGTTCACTTCTTCTGAGTGATTCATGAGAGGCAGAAAAATCTTTAAAAGCCTCTTTTGAGTACTTTTCATATTTTGCATAACTTTTAAATACATAATAAAAAATAGCACCAAGAAGCGCAAAAAGTAGTATATTTCCCATCAATTTCCTTTACCATAGTCATTCGTAGTTTTATGAAATTATACAAATGAAAAGAAAATACAAGGTACGAATTGCTACTAAGCGTATGTAAAATGCTACAATTCGCCTTATGAAACGTCTTAAAAATATAAACAAGGGTGTAAAATATATGCTAATTGCAAGCTTTACATTCGCAATTATGGGAGCTTTTGCTAAACTCGCCTCAGAGCACATGAGCTCTTTGGAAGTTGTTTTTTTTAGAAATATTGCTGGAGTTTTTTTGGTGGGTTTGGCAGTGCTGAAAAAACCGATGCAACAGCAGGGTGGCAAACCTTTTTTACTCTTTTTTCGTGGTTTTATGGGTTTTGTGGCACTGCTTGCCTTTTTTTATAATATTGCCCATATCTCACTTGGTGATGCGATGACATACTCAAAGACTTCTCCTATCTTTACGGCAATCTTTGCATGGCTTTTCTTGCGTGAGAAGCTTAGTGTAAAGGCTTGGATTGCTGTTTTTGTTGGTTTTATCGGTATTGTTTTTATAACGCAACCGAGTGGAATTGGTTTTTCAAAGTACGATTTACTGGGAATTTTTTCTGGTGTTGGAGCAGCACTTGCCTATACCTCAGTACGTGAGCTCAAACAGTTTTATGACACAAGAGCCATTGTTCTTTCGTTTATGCTAACAGGAACAATTGGTCCAATTTTACTCTTTGTTATCTCGCCTTATATTCATATTTCTGAACTTGATTTTATGTTGGGAGAATTTGTAATGCCTAAAGGCGTTGTTTGGTTTTATGTGATTGGAATGGGTGTTTTGGCAACCATCTCACAAGTGCTGATGACTAAAGCGTATGGTGAGACAAAAGCTGGAATTGTAGGTGCAGTAAGCTATACAAATATTCTTTTTTCTATTATTGTCGGGCTTTTTTTGGGAGATGCTTTACCATCTGTAACAACGACATTTGGAATAGTGTTGATTATATTTGCAGGAGTGATGGTTGCTAGAGCTAAATAAAGATTAAAAAGAAAAAGGTATAATACATTTGCCACTAGCTAAAGCTAGGGCAAAATATTCAGCAAGAGGAGGAACTTATGAAAAAGTTCCAACTGAAGTTAACCTTCATAGTCTGGAAACTAAAGGTTAACTTTAAGGTTGAGAGGGTTTAACCCCTTTCAACTCTTGCTGAGATTATAACATAAATAATAAAATTAGAAAATATTTAAAATTAAAAATGGATAAAAGATGAAACTTTTAGCAGGACCTTGTGTTATTGAGAGTGAAGAAAATATCTTTAAAATAGCAAAAGAACTTGAACAGTATCAAGATGATGCAACAATAGACTTTTATTTTAAAGCAAGTTTTGACAAAGCAAATAGAACATCACTGGAGTCTTTTCGTGGTCTTGGTATGGATGAAGGGCTGCGTATATTGCAAAAAGTAAAAGATGATTTTGGCTATAAAGTGGTAACGGATGTACATGAATCAACACAAGTTCCTGCTGTAGCAGAAGTGGTTGATATGTTGCAGATCCCCGCTTTTTTATGTCGTCAGACGGATCTGCTTGTTGCATGTGCCAAAACAGAGCGTGAGATAAACATTAAAAAAGGGCAGTTTTTAGATGCTAATGCGATGCAGTATCCACTTTTAAAAGTACTTCAGACACGTGGTTGTTCTGAGGCAAATTATGAAAATGCACAAAAACATGGAGTTTATCTCTGTGAACGTGGAAATACTTTTGGGTATGGAAATCTTGTAGTAGATATGCGAAATCTTGTTTTGATGCGAAAATTTGCACCGGTTATCTTTGATGCAACGCACTCTGTTCAGATGCCAACGGCAGAGAATGGAAAGACGGGTGGAGATAGTTCTATGGTGCCATATCTGGCAAGTGCAGCAGCGGCAATTGGGGTAGATGGTTTCTTCTTTGAGACTCATTTTGACCCAAGTATTGCGCTCTCAGATGGTCCAAATATGCTCAAACTTGACGAGTTGGAAAAACTCATAGTAAAAATCAAAAAAATTCAAGAAATTAACTAAAAAGGAAAAACAGATGAACCTAATCGAAGGTAAATTAAAAGTAGTAAATGGTAAAAAAATAGCGATAGTAAGTACACGTTGGAATCACTTTATAGTGGACAGACTTGTAGAGGGTGCAAAAGATGCGTTTGACAGACATGGCGGTAAACAAGATGATTTAACACATGTTTTGGTTCCGGGTGCATTTGAGCTTCCAATGGTCGTAGATCAACTTCTTAGCAGTGGCAAATATGACGCTATTTGTGCCCTTGGTGCGGTTATTCGTGGTGCGACACCGCACTTTGATTATGTTGCAGCAGAGGCTACAAAAGGGATCGCTTCTATGAGCCTGAAATATCAAAAACCGGTAAGTTTTGGGCTTTTAACAACAGACACTATTGAACAGGCAATCGAGCGAGCAGGAACAAAAGCAGGCAACAAAGGTTTTGAAGCAATGACAACGGTCATTGAGATGTTAG
The DNA here is from genome assembly GCA_964528435.1 of uncultured Sulfurimonas sp. Classification (GTDB taxonomy): domain Bacteria; phylum Campylobacterota; class Campylobacteria; order Campylobacterales; family Sulfurimonadaceae; genus Sulfurimonas. The sequence goes on from CAZGSK010000042.1 coordinate 6,696, forward strand.
ATCTTTACGAGGAGCTGTAATTATGGCAACAAGACATCATGCAAGAATGGCAGTTGTAAGCCTTTTATACGCTTTTGATTTGGGAAATGGAAACACTTCTGAACATACAACAGAAATACTTGAAGAGAAAAAAATCCGTAATAAACAGCGTGATTTTGCACTTGATCTTTATGAGGGTGTTATGGCACACTTAGAAGAGGTTGACAAGGCAATTATTGAACATCTTAAAGATTGGGATTTTGAGCGTTTGGGTGCTATTGAACGTGCTACGCTTCGTCTTGCTGCGTATGAGATTTTATTTGGTGAGCTTGACTCTGCTGTTGTTATCAATGAAGCAGTAGAGATTACAAAAGCTTTTGGAACAGAACAGTCTCCAAAATTTATTAATGGTGTTTTAGACGCTATTGCAAAAGATAAAAAGTAAGTAGATGCAAAAAAACTTTTTCTTTTTCTTTTTTTTCTTTGTCTCGACACTTCTCTTTGGAGCAAATGAGTGTATAGTCTGTCATAAAGGAATCGCTGATATTCGTGATAGAAACTCCTCTATGATGAAGGCTATTTTAAACATTGCAGATAAAACGGGTAATACTGGGAATGATTGTATCGTCTGTCACGGAGGAGATCCTAAAAGTAAAAGCAAAAAGTATGCACACAAAGGAACTGTAAGGTATTTTAAAAATCATCCTGGACCAAAAGAGTACTACCCTAATCCGGCAAGCAGCTGGGTAAATCAAAATACCTGCGGTATATGTCATCCAAATCAGGTAGCGGCACAAATGAACTCTCTGATGATGACCGAACAGGGAAAAATTCAAGGTGCAATGTGGAGTTTTGGCGGTAAAGAGGGATATCAGCACAATACCGGAAACTATAAAACAAAAAATCCTGCCGATCCACATGCCAGACTTGGAACAGACAGCTATCGTAAATATATGCAAAAACTTGCAAAAATGGAGCCTCAGGCATTTCCAAAAGAGATGAAAGAGCTTCCTGCTGCACCGAGTGTTGATGAGGTTCAAAAGGATCCTTCAAAAGCTGTTTATACCTATCTGCGTCAGGAGTGTTTGCGTTGCCATACCGGAAGCAAAGGACGCTCAAAACGAGGTGATTACAGAGGTGCAGGGTGTGCTTCATGTCATATTCCCTACTCAAATGAGGGTTTTTATGAAGGCAATGACAAAAGTATTCAAAAAAATGAACGAGGGCATATGCTTTCGCATCAGATTCAATCTTCACGCAAAGTCAAAGTAGCTATTCATCATGTAGAGTACAGCGGTGTGCCTGTAGAGACCTGTTCAACCTGCCATAATCGTGGCAAGCGTATAGGTGTGAGTTATCAGGGACTTATGGAAACTGCTTATAATGCAACGTTTGATGCAGAGGGAAATGCACAGCCAAAGTTGCATACAAAGCGCTACTTGCATATGAAATCAGATGTGCATTATCAAAAAGGGATGTTATGTCAGGATTGTCATACTTCTAATGATCTGCATGGTGACGGTTTTTTAAGCGGTGCCAATGCAGGTGCCGTTGAGATAGAGTGTCAAGATTGTCACGGAACAACAAAAAAATACCCTTGGGAGCTGCCACTTGGTTACTCTGATGAGTTCAATACAACTGTTGCAACAGGAAATCCAAGAGGTGTGACACAAACAGTTGCAAAATATTTGAAGCAGGGTTATCTTCCAAAAGATAAAGGGGATGGATACATTCTTACTGCCCGTGGAAATCCTCTGCCAAAAGCGGTTAAAAAGGGCAACAAGATTATTATGCACTTGGCAAGTGGTAAAGATATAGAGCTTAAACCGCTTAAATTGCTTAAAAAAGAGGAGCGGCTTTCAAAAAAAGCACTGGTTGCTATGGATGCTATTGATGCGCATACAGATCATATGGAGTGCTATACCTGTCATGCAACCTGGGCACCGCAGTGTTATGGTTGTCATGTAAAGATTGACTACAGTGGCGGTAAAAACAATCCTGATTATCTGATGGCTTCGCATGATCATGATATACACGGAACAACAGGTGAAATGCGTAACCTAAAAGATTATCTTGTTGCAGGAAAAGTGACTGAAACCCGCTCTTATTTACGTTGGGAAGATCCTGCACTTGCACAAAACGGTGAGGGTAGAATATCTCCAGTTATTCCCGGATGCCAGACAACTATTACGGTTATTGGCAAAGATGGAAAAGCACTTTTGCAAAATCATATATTTAAGATCCCAAATGTAGAAGGTGCAGGCGAAGAGGGACAAAATGCCATAGATATGGCACCGGTGCAACCCCATACGATTCAAAAAGAGGCACGATCGTGTGAGAGTTGTCATACTTCTGCCAAAGCACTTGGACTTGGTGTTGGCGGTGGAAAACTCAATGCTGATCCGAGCAAGACAACTATTATGGATTTGATGAGTGCTGATGGTAAGGTAATTCCAAAAAATGTTGATGAACAGATACCGGCAATACCAAATTTAAAATATGACTATTCGCAATTTATAGATGAGAATGGGACACAGCTAATGACAGTCGGTCACCATTGGAAGCTTTCACAACCACTTGATAAAGCACAAAGAGATAAGTTAGATCGTCGTGGAGTCTGTCTCTCATGTCATAAAGATATACCGCAAGGTAATTTAGCAGTCTCGGCAATGACGCATATTGCAGAGATGGCTGAGCTTAAAATCGACAATAAAGAACATCAGAGTATTTTAAATAAAATTCTTAATCTTGGAGCGTTCTTTCAAGTGATAGGTGGAGGGTTTGTAATACTTCTTTTGCTTTATGTAGTTTATAGAAAATTTATTAAGAAAAAATCAATAAATCCAATGAGTAAGGGATGGAAATAATGAAAAAAATCATATTGATGTTGAGTTTGGCTATGGCACTTTTTGCCAATGACATTATTATAAAAGAGAGCCACTGTAGCGTGGATGACACTATAAGGAATATAAAAGAGAGTATTAAAGAGCGTGGTCTGACACTTTTTGCCGTTATTAACCATCAAGGTAACGCTGCTTATGTAGATATGAAGCTCAATGCTTCAAAAATGATTATCTTTGGCAGCACAAAAATTGGTACACCTTTAATGCAGCAGGATATGCTTGTTGGACTTGATTTGCCTATTCGAATACTTGTTTTTAGAGATAGTGACGGTAAGGTGAAAATGGCTTATAGAGATGGTGTATGGTTGGAAAATAAGCATGTTATTGATGCACCAAAACTTGTAGCAAAACTCAACAAAGCACTTAATGATATCACAACAAAAGCGGGACAATGCAAAAGAGACTAACTAAAGAAGAAGCACTTGATCTGATTAGAAATGCAGATCTAAAAACACTAGGAAAGATGGCAACAGCACGTAAACGTGAATTGCATCCAAAAGGGATAACAACATTTGTTATTGATAGAAACATTAACTACACAAATATTTGTTGGGTTGACTGCAAGTTTTGTGCTTTTTACAGACATGAAAAAGATGCAGATGCCTATGTACTTAGCTTTGATGAAATTGATGCAAA
>CAZGSK010000043.1:0-10096 GCA_964528435.1 uncultured Sulfurimonas sp.
TTTCGCCGAATCTAAAGCCATAATAGCCTCCTGAATGGTATAATTTTCTTCTCTCACACAAAGGCAAAAGAAGTTGAAGCGGGATTATACCAGAATTATTCTTTAGATTTATTTATAGATATTCTATGTAGAGTTTTAACTTTTTTAGCTATAATAAGAGCAAAAAATAAAGATTTCAAACAATGTTAATAACACGCGCCAGTGAATATGCAATACTTTCTCTTATCGTTTTAGCAAAAGCAAAAGATCCTTTAGATAGCGAAACTCTATCGACAGAGCTCTTTATCTCAAAAAGTTTTTTAGCAAAAATTTTACAATCGCTTGCAAAGGCAGACATTCTCAAGTCATATAAAGGTGTCAATGGTGGCTTTGTTCTCAACAAAGAGCCAGAGACTATCAATATGCTAGATGTAATGATAAGTGTTGAAGGCAGAGCACCTGCAGTTTTTGAGTGTTCTCCATCTATGCACAACTGCCCTTCAAAGAAGGCTCAAATTTGTTCTATTTGGCCATTTTTACATAAACTCCAAGGCAAAATCGACTTCTTTTTAGCCGAACTCAGCCTTGCTGATATTTTAGAAGATGAATAAAGTGAAAAAGAAATAATTTGGCAAAAAAAAGAAAATTAACTGCAAGACAGCAAGTAGGAACCGGACTTAATTTTTTAATAGGTCAAAGAGATTTAAGTGTCGTTCTTTTTGTTATGGCAATTCTGGCCATCATTATTGTTCCACTGCCATCTTCTATATTAGATGTACTCTTAACTGTCTCTATTGCCGTCTCGGTTCTGATTCTTTTGATATCGCTCTATGTACCAAAACCAACAGATCTAACAACATTTCCGACACTCATCCTTATTCTAACCCTCTACAGGCTTTCACTCAATATTGCCACAACAAGGATGATTCTGAGTAAGGGACATGAAGGACCTGAAGCTGTCAGTGATATCATTACCAGTTTTGGTGATTTTGTTGTCGGTGGAAATTTTGTTATCGGGATTATTGTCTTTTCTATTTTAGTCCTTATTAACTTTATGGTTATTACCAAAGGTTCAACAAGGGTTGCAGAAGTTGCTGCTCGTTTCGTACTTGATTCAATGCCGGGTAAACAGATGGCAGTCGATGCAGATTTAAATGCAGGGCTTATCGATGATGCCCAAGCAAAAGCAAGACGTGCAGAAATTCTACAAGATGCAAACTTCTACGGAGCAATGGATGGTTCGTCCAAGTTCGTAAAGGGTGATGCCGTTGCCGGTATTATCATCACACTTATTAATATCATTGGTGGATTTCTCATTGGTGTATTTCAATATGATATGAGTGTCTCTGACAGTGCTTCAACCTTTACACTCCTTACAATTGGTGATGGACTTGTAAGTCAGATTCCTGCTCTTATTATATCAACTGCAACTGGTATTATGATTACACGAAGTTCAAGTGACGGTGACAATTTTGCCGAAGGTACAATAACACAGATGGTCGGGAATGCAAAAACCATGATGATTGTCGGTTTTATTATGGTGCTTTTTGCTCTTGTTCCTGGATTGCCTACTGCCTCAATGATGTTTGTCGGTCTGCTTTTTGCCCTGCTTGGTTGGTCTATTTACAAATATGAAAAAGGCGAACTTACTATTTTGGATGTTGAAAATATTCTAGGTAAAAAATCAAAAGAGCAGCTCGAAGAAGAAGCAAAACGCAAACCAAAAAAATCGAATGAAGAGATAGCAAAAGAAGAAGAGAGTGCACTTGAAGATATCTTAAAAGTAGAGATGCTAGAACTCACCCTCGGTTATCAGCTTATCAAACTTGCGGACGCTTCACAAGGTGGTGATCTTCTTGAGAGAATCCGCTCTATGCGAAGAAAGATTGCCTCTGATTATGGTTTTTTAATGCCTCAAGTCCGTATTCGTGACAATTTACATCTCAAACCAAATCAATATCAGGTTCTTCTTAAGGGTATCACTATCGGTGAAGGTGAAATACAGCCCGACAAATTTCTAGCAATGGACAGCGGCATGGCAACAGGCGAGATTCAAGGCGAAGCTACAAAAGAGCCTGCTTTTGGACTTGATGCCTTCTGGATCACTCCCGAGCAAAAAGAGGATGCCATCATTAACGGCTATACCGTAGTTGATCCGGCTACTGTTATCTCAACCCATATGAGTGAACTTATTAAGCGTAATGCAGAAGATCTTCTTACTCGCCAAGAGGTACAGTCACTCATTGATAAAATCAAAAATGATTATCCTGTCATTGTTGATGATGTACTTAAAGTCGCCTCTATCGGTCTTATCCAAAGAGTACTCAAATCACTGCTGCATGAGAAAATTCCACTCAAAGATATGCTTACCATTTTAGAGACCATAGCTGATATTGCCGAATATACAAAAAATGTGGACTTCATCAGCGAGCAGGTTCGTGCAAAACTCTCCCGTGTTATTACACAGATGTACTCAAGAGATGACGGCGTCATACGACTTCTTACATTTGATACAAACACAGAGCAACTTCTACTGCAAAAATCTCAAGAGCAAGACGGGGTAAGAAATCTTATGCTCAATGTAGGCGAAATCAATGCACTCATTCAAGCAACAAGTACAAAAGCTGCAGAGATACTCCAAAAAGGGATCTCACCTGTCATTATCATAGTCGATCCACAAATCCGTCGCGGTGTTGCCGAGATTTTTGAAAGATTCTCTTTGGATGTCGTAACACTCTCTCACGCAGAGATAGATTCAAGTGCAACTTTTGAAGTACTCGGCTCCATCTCCATAACAACTCAACAAGAATAAAGGTAATAAATGAAAAACAGAACAATCCATCATCTCTCACACATCGATCTCGATGGCTACAGCTGTCAACTCGTAATGATGTACACACCCTATAAAAAGTTTAACTACAATGCAAACTACGGCGCAGAAGTAAAGCAAAAACTTGACTTGATGTTAGAAAGAATAAAAGAGCGAAAAGAAGCAGCCCTTATCTTAATAACAGACCTCAATCTTACGGCTGATGAATCAAAATGGCTCACGCATGAAGTAAAAAAACTAAATGAGAAGAAGATGGACGTAGAGCTCCAACTCCTTGATCACCACGGTAGTGGTGAAGAGAGTGCAAACAAATACGAATGGTACTATCTTGACACCTCACGCTGTGCTACAAAGATTACTTATGATTACGTCAAAGAGCATTTTGAATTTGATGAACCATCATGGATGCAAAAGTATGTTGATGTTGTTAATGCAGTTGATTTATGGAAGCAAGAAGAGGAAGAAAATTTTGAGTACGGAAAAGTCTGTATGCGTCTTGTAACTGAGACACGTGAATTAAACCGTGTAATGTTTCCTGAAGAAGACTCTCAATATAAACTCTCTCTACTTCACGAAGCAGCAAAATATATTAACGAGCCTGATGCCCCAATCGTTTTAGATGAAAAAATCTACTTTTTGAAAAAGGATTTTTTCAAACGTGAAAAAAATGACACTTTAGATAATCTTGCAACCGAGTATGTTGTAGAGCTTCTTGGGCGTGCACGTGATGAAAAAACCATCTATTACAAAGGCTACAGAGGGTATCTCTCTTATGGCGTTGGAAACACCTCCATCATCGGTAACGGATTTTTAACAAAATATCCTGAGTATGATTTCATTGTTGATATAAGCTCACGTGGAACCATGAGTCTGCGTGCGAATAATCAGGTAAGTGTTTCGCAAATATCTAAAGAGTGGGCTAATGGTGGAGGTCATCCAAATGCAGCGGGTGGACGTATTCAAGGTTTTAAAGAGCAATTCCGTTATGACAAGGTCAAAACGCAGATTGAACGTCTCATCAACGAAAAGGAGTCTCGCGCAGGAGATCTGGAGTACAAAAAAGAGGAGTAATCTTCTTTAGTTATTGATGAAATATCTCTCAATACCATTTGCCAGACCAAGTGCCATCGTACGCTGATATTGTCGGTTTACTAGTCTTTTTGCTTCTGCTGGGTGTGTAATAAAACCGACTTCAACCAAAACAGCCGGCATTTGCGCACCGACAAGCACCCAAAATGGTCCTTCTCTTACACCGGCATCTTTTACATTTCGATAACGTTTTTTTAGTGTTGAGAGTGCTCCACGTTGCAGATCAATCGCTAATTTATTTGCAGCAATAATATTATGTGAATTTATTGTATTTAACAAGCACTGCTTTCCATAAAAGTTCATATCTTCCAAATCTGCCGAGTTCTCCAGCGCAGCAACTCTCTTTGCTCTCTCTGAGCGGGAAGTAGACAAAAAATAGGACTCAATTCCACATGCTTTCTTTGCATCTTTTCTAGCAACTGCATTTGCATGAATACTAACAAAAATATCTGCTTTTTTGGCATTGGCAAATTTTGTTCTGTTTCTCAATTTGACAAACCTATCTCCCTCACGTGTCATATAAACTTTGTATCCACGAGATTTCAATATCTTTTTTAGCTCTTTTGCAATTTGCAGTACAACTACTTTTTCACGATAGTGATGATATCCCAATGCTCCAGGGTCTTTTCCACCATGTCCTGCATCAATGACGATTATTTTATTTTTATGATAATAAGTTTGTGCTTTTTTTGTGCTTTTTTTAACTGTTTTTTTGTATGTTGCTTGACTCTTTGCTTTACTCATTCGAATAAAAAGCGTTGTAGCATCCTTCTTAAAACGAATCGTTAACTTTTTGCGATTTTCAATAACGAGCCGCAGGGTATCTGGATTATATTGTGCAAGTTTAATTCTGTCAATACCATTTTTTCTCAAAGTTTGTGACTTTGTCAACATCGAAGCGTGAATATCAAAAATATATTTATACTTCTTCTTTTTTGCATCATAAAGAGTAAAATAATTTATCTGATTATTGCGCAGTTTTTTATCAAACTTTAGAACTAATCTTCCATCTTTCCAACGAACTGCTTTAAGTTTGTGTGATGACTTGATTTTGATTTTTTTTGATTTTTTAGTGTATTTTTTCTGTTTTTTTGGAGCTTTATAGGAAGAGTGCATATGCAAAAGCTCTCTTGCATATTGTGAAATATCAATACGCAGTTTTGTACCTGAACTTACGATACCTTCAAGTGCAGATTTTTTCAACTTTTCATTATTAGCCATTAAAGCACGAAGATAGAGGTTTTTGTAGTCATTATAAGCCCGGAACTGATCCGTTTTACTTGAAGACTTTGCATAAGTGTTTGCGCGCTTTAAAAGCTCACTTTCACTTTGTGCATAAAGAGATACCAGTAAAATAAGTATGATTGCAAGAGAGCGAAGCATTAAAGTCTTTATTCACCCTCTGTCAGTTTTTGCATTAACTCTTTTACTGAGATAATTTTATCAAGCTTATATCCATTTGTCCCAGAGAAGAAAAGTCCTGTCTCTGTATTACCTTCATAGGCATCAGAAAGTCTGTCTGCAATACAAAAACCAACTACTTTTGCCTCTTCACCACGATTACACGGAGCAACACAGTTAGATATACACTTAATTGCCGGTCCCTCACGTTTTTCTACCAAGTGCGTAAGATTTGTGACAACCCCTTGTGCAGGATAACCAACAGGAGAGCCCATAAGCACGATATCCTCTTTTTTTGCATCAAGCAGTACTTTTTTGAAGTTTGCATGTGCATCACACTCATAAGTACCAATAAAACGTGTACCCATTTGAACACCACGAGCTCCACGACTTAACATATCTTCGATGTCATTTTTATCCCAAACACCACCGGCTGCAATAACTGGAATATCTCCCCAAAGAGCTGCTTCTTCTACTACAGGAGGGACAATATTTTCAAGTTGATTCTCTGGCAACTTACACTGCTCATATGTAAAACCTTGATGTCCACCAGATTTTGGACCTTCAACGACTACCGCATCAGGAATTCTATCATAACGTTTTTTCCAACGCTTACAGATAATTTTAAGAGCTTTTGCAGAAGAGACAATAGGTACAAGTGCTACATCAGGATACCCCTCTGTAAATTCTGGCATATTTGTAGGAAGTCCTGCACCTGTAATGATAATATCAATACCAGCTTCACACGCATCACGCACTACACGACCATAATCATTAATTGCATATAAAATATTTGCAGCCAGTGGTTTGTCACCACAAAGTTTTCTAGCATTTTTAATAATAGCTTCAAATCCCTCTTTAGAGTAGAAGTTCTCTTCGCTCAATGGACGTCCTGCAACAAGTTTATGTGCATACTCTTTGTTCTTATAATAACCAGTACCAACAGCAGAGATAACACCAAGACCACCCTCTGCTGAAACTGTACCGGCTAATTGATCCCAACTAATTCCTAAACCCATTCCACCTTGGACAATAGGCTTTTCAATTATATATTTTCCAATTTTTAATGGTTCAAAACTCATTATACTACCTTCACTTTAGCAAATTTTCTTTTTCCAACTTGCAGGAGATATTCACCTGTTCTCAATTGCAGTTGCATATCTGAGACTTTTTCTTGGTTAATTTTAACACCACCTTGCTTAATATCTCGTCTTGCCTGAGAAGTAGATGGCTCAAGTTTAGCATCAACGAGTGCTTTTGCTATCCAGAGTGAGCCATCCTCACTTGTCAGCTCAAACTCTTTAATATCTGAGGGAATCTGACTTTTAGCATGTACTTTTTCAAACTCTGCCTTTGCAGCTTGCGCCGCTTGTGCATTGTGAAAACGCGTTGTTATCTCTAACGCAAGATCTTCTTTTACCTTTTTAGGGTGCAGACTTCCATCTGTAACACCAGCTTTTAGTGCTGCTATCTCATCAAGAGATTTTGTACTAAGAAGCTCATAATAGCGCCACATCAAATCATCAGAGATACTTAAAACTTTACCAAACATATCATTTGGCTCATCAGAAACACCGATGTAGTTTCCTAAAGATTTACTCATCTTTTGCACACCGTCAAGACCTTCAAGTATCGGCATCATTAAAACAGCTTGCTGTTTTTTAAGTCCATAAGCCTTTTGCAGTTGACGTCCCATTAAAAGATTGAATTTCTGGTCAGTCCCACCTATCTCAATGTCAGATTGAAGATGTACACTGTCATAACCCTGTAGGAGCGGATACATAAATTCACTTACTGCAATCGGTGTATTTGCTGCATAACGCTTTGAGAAGTCATCACGCTCAAGCATACGTGCCACTGTTAGGTTAGAAGCAAGTTGTAACATCCCTGCAGCGCCCAGTTCATCGAGCCACTCATTATTGTAAACAATATCGGTTTTTTCTTTATCTAAAATCTTAAATGCCTGTGATGTATAAGACTCAATGTTTTTTACTATCTCATCTTGCGTGAGGATCTTTCTTGTAACATTCTTTCCGGTTGGATCACCTATCATTGCAGTAAAACTACCAATGAGAAACTGTACACGTCCTCCATATTTTTGAAATATTGCAAGCTTTTGCAAAAGCACTGTATGTCCAAGATGTAAATCTGGTGCAGTAGGATCAAAACCGGCCTTTACAGTATATGTTGTACCCTCATCATAATAAGCTTTTAGAAGTTTCTCTATTCTCTCGCGATCTATAATCTCGGCTGAGCCTCTATCTATTTCTCTTAAAGCTTCATCTATCATCTATTTTTCTCTCTTTATTGAAATTTATTAATTTTTATAAGCATCATCACTACGCACAAGATGAATAACTTTGATTTTTGACTCTATTTTAACACGAAGTCTATTAATATCGGCTTCTTTTGTTGTAAAAATCAGCTCACAATATTGAATATAATCAGAATGTTCTTTTCCAAGCTCAATCGATAATATATCAATATTTAATTTCACAAGATATGTTAAAAATTCAGCCAATGCACCCTTTTCATTATGCAAAGAAGCTATTAACTTGTAACGAAATAAATTTTCCTGTGTCCATTTAACAAATACCATCGGCTCATTTTGCTCAAGTTTTTTTGCTGCATTGGAACACATTTTATGGTGCACGTGTGCTTTGCCTTTTTCTAAAAATGCTACCACTTCATCACCCGGTTTTGGATGACAACAATAATCAAAAACAACATCACTTATACTCGTAGTAGCATAAACTTCCAGACCTGCGAATTCATACTTTTTAAGCTTAAACCTGTGGCGTGAGATAAATGCTTTAAAACGGCTGTTTTTACTAATATCTGTCACATATTTATGGATGGCATTTTTAAACTGTTCAATATCATTTGCAAGATTTGCAAGTGAATCACAACTGTTCTTTTTAAACCACTCTTCAACACGTGAATAGCTCAAACTCATCGCAGTTGCTACAATACTAATAGCTGCTTTTGTATTTATCTCACGCAAGCGTGCATTACAGTTAAGCTTCATATTTGTTTTTGCTTTAGAAGTCTTGACCGCATCTATCCAAGAGCATCGCGTTTGGATCTCATCACCGGTTATAACTTTGACAATATCTCCATTATTAAGCTCAGTGAGTAATGAAGATCGTGTTTTATTAACAAGTGCCGCAGTTGCTTTATTCCCAACTTCACTGTGTACTGCATAGGCAAAATCAAGTGCAACCGCACCACGAGGAAGCGTAAAGGCATCTCCCTTTGGAGAAAATACCGAAATATCTTCAGAGTAGAGATCATTTTTAATAAGAGCATAAAAATCTTCAACAGACTCGTTTTGATATTGTAAATTATCAAGCCAGTCGAGTTTGATGTTATTACCGCCACTTTTATACTTCCAGTGTGCAGCAACGCCAAGTTCTGCTGTTTTATGCATCTCATATGTTCGTATTTGGACCTCAAAGATTGCCGTTTTATGAAAAACTGTCGTATGTATCGTCTGATAGCCGTTATCTTTTGCAACAGCAATGTAATCTTTAAAACGAGATGCCAACGGACGAAAGTTTAGGTGCACGTGACCCAGGGCATCATAACACTTGATAGGCTCTTTTGTCAAAATACGAACAGCTAAAAGGTCAAGTACCTCATCAATACTGACACCTTTTCTCTGCATCTTCAGATAGATAGAGTAGCGGTGCTTGATACGAGAGAGTACCTCAAAATCATCTTCACAAAAACCATTTTTAATGAGTATCTGCGATACAGATTCTTTAAACTCACTAAGTTTCATCTCCATTGCATGATAGTTTGTATCGAGATAGTTATCAATATGATGTTTCTCTTCGGGAAAAAGATATCCAAAACTCAGATCTTCTAAAATATTTTTTAAAAAGCTGATACCCAAACGGTGGGCAATAGGTGCATATACAACAAGTGTCTCTTCTGCTATTCTTCTTTGTTTGTGGGCAGGAAGTGCATCAAGCGTAAGCATATTATGAAGTCTGTCACAAAGTTTCACAACCAAGACCCGAACATCTTCAATACTTGCAATCAACATCTTACGAAAAGAGAGTGCCGATACAACAAGCTTCTCATCAGAATTTGAAGGGACAAGTTCACTGTCACGTATTACATCAATCTTTGTAAGTCCTGAAACAAGATGTGCTACATCACGTCCAAACTTCTCTTCAATCTCTAAAATAGTAATATTCGTATCTTCAACAACATCATGCAGAAGTGCTGAGATAGCCATAGACTCATCATTTGTAAGCGCTGCTACAATGGAAGCGACTAAAATAGGATGAACAATATAAGGTTCTCCACTCTTTCGAAACTGCTCTTTGTGTGCTTCTATCGAAAAATCGAGGGCTTTTTGTAAAGGTTTTGTAGGGGGTATTTTTGAAAATAGGTAAGCTGATGCTGAATCAACATCACGAAGATGCTTGATCTTTTCAATACTGAGTTGATCCAGTCCCAAGAGATTACTTCTCTTTTTTAGTAAAGCCTTTAACGACAATAAGGCCTTCAGCGATTTCCATAAGTGCAAGGTCAGATGACTTGATATGGTTTGTATTGACACTTAACTTACTTGTTGCACCATTTTCTAATTCATCTGTTCTTTTTGAAACTGCAATTGCCAACTGATAACGATCCATATTTGGATTATTTTCTAAAACCTTGGCTGTTAATTCTTCAACTTTCATTTACTTTCCTTTATTTAACTATTGAGCAATTTTTCATATTGCCATTTAAAATGTCTAAAAGATTTCCTTTTATAGACATATCACAAACGATAATAGGCAG
>CAZGSK010000044.1:0-10091 GCA_964528435.1 uncultured Sulfurimonas sp.
CTTCATCAATTTTTGACCAAATAATTTTTGACATTGTGTGTCCTCGTGAATAATTTTTTTTCATAATACTTTTATAAAGTTTATGAAATTTACAAAATTAATAATAACACTAAGATAGGTAATATTAGCTAAGCTTGTGAAAAGATTAGCTTATATTTATGATATGTTTCATTTAGTAGCACGCTTAATATTGCGCAAATGTGTAGAATAGTTACATGCAAAATCATGTGTTCCCTTTTTAGATTTCATAAAATAGAGATAATCTGTTTTTGCCGGGAAGATTGCTGCCATGATTGCTTCTTGTGACACATTACAAACAGGAATTGCCGGCAAGCCACCATACAGGTATGTATTATAATGTGATCTATCCTGCTTAATTCTTTTAGATGTTATCTTCACATGAGAGTACTTTCCATAGTTCAGAGTACCATCCATTTGCAGTTTCATACCTTTTTTTAGGCGATTGTATATTACAGAACTTACAAGTGGCATCTCTTTATTATTTGCTGACTCTTTTTGAATTATAGAAGCAATTGTAAGGTAGCGAAACCATTTCTTTTCATTATAAGAACCAAAAATTTTCGTGGAGATAGATTTCATTTTTCTTAGTGATACTTTTAGTAAAAGTTCTATAAGATCTTTTTCTGAAATTCCTATGGGTATTTTGTATGTGTTTGGAAGAAATACACCCTCTTTCATTGGAGATTGTTTTTCAAATTCTTCTTGCAATTTTTCTCTATCTAAACCAAGGTTTCGAGCTAACTGATCCAAAAATATATAAGTAGTCTCTCCAGGGATAAGAGTAATATTTCGCAAAGCTGCTTTTGCTGTAGTTAATTTATATAAAAAATCAGCTTTTGTGTTGATTTGCGTACCCATATTTATCCAACCACTTTGGGGACTGCCAATAAAACGTAAAATAAATGCATCAAGTTTACAAACATCATAATTTTCATCTTGTAATTGTGATATAATTTGATTTATCGAACCCTTTGGAATATAGAGTACTTTAGGGGTTTTAATAGGTTGAACTAGGTAGTACATGAAAGATATAAGAGTTATGAGTATGATATCAAAGATATATGTCACAATTATTAGTTTTTTATCTTTCATTTTTCTATCACTTGTTATAGCTTTTATTATTCTTCAACACGGATTATATCTAGATAATGTTTCTTTTTCCAACATTACAATAAAAAACACATATATAAAATGGAATGAAAAGCTTAATGTAGCCATTGAAGAACTTGATATAAAAACGTCTTCAAGCTCAAATGCCACCATAGACCTTCAAGATCTCAACAAATATTTAAAATTATCATCTCGTCTCTTTTTATTGACAGAATCTGTTGTTATTGAAAAATTTCACTATGGAAACACCCTCCTCTCTTTAAAGCACAACAGTAAAGAGAAAGGTTTTCTTATAGCCGATTCTCCATCTTTTCACTTTGATTCAAATTTTCAATTTCAACAACACTATCTGCTTTTTACTATTAGAAAATTTGAAGCTTTCAATAAAAAAATATCACTGCATGGGCAGTCTATTTTAGACACACAAACAAAGCAGATCTTTTCTAAAATAGATCTAACCCTCAATAACGATGCAAACCTAACACTCTATGCCATAGCAAATAAAAAGAAGATAAATTACGCAATACAATCCCACAAAGATATAGAACATATACGTGAGTTGGTCTCACTATTCCCTCTGCCAAAAGGCGTGCAATTTTGGGCAATTGATGCTATAGATGCGCAAAGCTTAACAATACACACACTCAAAGGCTTCTTACAATACAACGATATTACTGCAGCATATAGACATATTTATGTAAAAGCGACAGCAAACAAATTAAATTATACATACAATACAAAACTAGATACCATTCATACCCAAAGAACAGAACTGGAATTTTTAAACGGTACACTCTTTATTCGACCAAAAGAAGCCTACTCTTACGGAATGTATCTCAATAAAAGCTGGCTAAAAATAGATTTTACAAAGCCACAGGAATTATTAACACTGCATCTGCTTTTTGATGGTATGTTAAATAAAGATATGCTTCATATTTTAAGTACTTATGGCATAAATCTACCATTTTTACAACATAGCGGAACAGTCCAAACCAACCTGACAATAGCAGTCAATCTCCGAACAATAGCAATAGATGCTCAGGGTACATTTTTTACAAAAAAAGCTAATTTTGACTATCTTGGATTAAATATCGATATAAATGATACCTTTATAAAACTCGATAACTATGATGTAAATATTACAAAAATGAAAGCACACTATAAAGATATTGCACAAGCAGATGTTACTGTACGATACAATGCAAAAAAGGCACTCGGTAGCATTGACTTTGAGTTTAGTAAAATAGCCCTTGATGAAAAACAACGTCTTGATATAACACAAAAACCACTACATGTGGTCTATAAGATAACACTAAATGGAGATATGATTGTTGCTGATAAATCTCAATGGATCGTCAATGGACTGCATGTCCTATTAGATCCGCTACAGCTTCCCTTTGATCTCAACACACTTAAACTAACAGTTCCAACATCCTATTTTACTATAGAAGAGAGTGCTGATGGTTTTATTACAGGTGAAGTGAATCTAAAGAGACAACAGGCAGACTTCAAAGTTGATCTATTAAAACTGCAATATAAATCGGTAAAACTCAGTCAATCAAATGTGGAGCTTTATCTACACTACGATAAGCACCTCTCTCTAAGCTCCCCTGATAATATATTTTTAAGTGTTAATGGTTCGCCATACAAGATTAAAAATCTCTCCCTAGAGATAAATGAACAAAAGGCAATAATTAATCATGCCATTTTAGATATTGGCGAATATATTAAAACCGAGGTTAGTACAGACTTTGACATTCAGAAAAAAGAGGCACTAATTACTCTTGATAATTTTATCCTGATTAATCCAAAAACCAAAAAAATTCTTTATTACACAAATAAAGCAAATATTAATTTAGCCATCAAACAAGATGAAATCACAATCAATTCAAAAGCCCTAAAAGCAAACTTTCTTCTTAAAAAAGACAGATGGGTACTTAATCTCGATTCTATAGGAATCATTGCTAAAAATTCGCAATTTTTACAGAAATACAATCTTACAGATGGAAAAGTCAGTTTTTATAAAAAGAATGGAGACAAATATACAAAATTTAAAGGAATAATCGATTATCAGTATAAACTCCTAACAAATCAAGATAAAGCTATTAAGAAATATACTATAGAAGGTTATCTTACAAAAAAACAAAACCTCTATTTAAAAATCAATAAAAAGATAAATATCAAGGTTTCCGATAAAGTAAAAATCAATATGAATAGCAGTGGAATAAACTCAGAAGAGCTGCTAAAGTTTGTTGAACTCTTAGCCAAACAAGAGAAGACAAAAAAGAAAGCAAAACCTATAGATATCTTTTTTGAAGCAACTAACTCTTATCTTTATGTAGGTAATAACAGATATGTCATCTCAGACAAGATGAATCTACAATACTACAAGGGAATCTTAACTGCACAGCTTCTACACGCAAATGGTAAAGCGGGATTTAAACTTGATGGTGACAAGTTTCACCTTTATGGCAATAACTTTAACGATAAGTTTATGGAAAAACTTCTCTCACTTTCTAAGTTTAAAGGTGGCAGTTTAGACTTTTCTATGAGTGGAAAGTTTAATGATTATAGCGGTACTTTTTATATCAATGACACAACAATTCAAGACTATGTAGTTCTTAATAATATTCTTGCTTTTATCAATACTGTACCATCATTAGCGACATTCTCACTACCAGGATATAGCAAAAAAGGGCTTCATATTGATAAGGCCTATATGAAATTCCACTCAAAAAATCATATTTTTAATATATCAGATATCTATATAGGTTCTAAAGAGATTAAAATACTGGGAAAAGGTACAGCAAGTGTAAAATATGACACCATTGATCTAGCACTGAATCTTAAAACAGACCTTGGAAGCAGTCTCTCTAAAATACCGCTTGTTGGTTATATTATTTTTGATGGCAAAAGCATATCAACAACACTAAAAGTTACAGGAAAACTAACAGATCCAAAAGTAACAACGATGGTTGCACGTGACATTGCTGTTGCACCATTGAATATCATCTTAAGAACATTAACCCTGCCATATAAGATTATAAAAGATATTAAAGATTATAACAGCTCTCAATAGAGCTGTTATTCGTTTCGAAGAACAGTAAGAATATCTACTTCACTTGCTTTTTTCGCCGGATAGTATGCAGAAGCTACAACAATTACAAATGCACCGCTTACTATCATAAAAAAGTCTTGAATACTTAAATCAAGCGGTAGTGTAGATGTAGGATAAACATCTTTTGGCAAATGAATGATATCAAACGTTCCAAGCACCCAAATACCACCAAGACCAAGAACAATACCTGCTAAAATACCACTAATACCTATAACAATACCAAGATATAAAAATACCTTTTTAATCTCTTTGGTTGTTGCACCCAAAGAGAGAAGTAATGCAATCTCACCTCTTCTATTCATCACTGTCATAAGTAATGATGAAATAATATTAATGGCAGCAATGAGTATAATAAGCATCAAAACAATAAACAGAGATGCTTTTTCCATTTCCAAAGCCGCAAAAAAGTTTACATTATCTTCCCACCAACCATGAATTACAGTACTCATAGGGAGTTCTTTTTTAATACGTTTAATATCTGCTCTTGGATCAGTGGAATAGATATGTATGCCATCATACATATTGCTCGGCATATGTAGAATTTTTTGTAAAGATTCCATCGTTGTATAGCTATAAGCCTTGTCATACGCTGAAAGACCAGAGTCAAATACCGATCGTACCTTAAATCGTTTTATCTTTGGTGTGACCGAGAGACCACCCGGCTCTACACTTGTAAAGATATACATCAGCTTTTCATTCAAAGCCAGATCAAATTCGTCTTTGAGACTTTTTCCCACCAAAACATCAAATTTTCTAAATTTTACATTTTTAATAGCTTTTGCAAGAATCTCATTAACGCCTGCTTCATCTTCAAAATTCACACCAAAAAGATAACCACCTTCAAGATTTGAACCGCTTTTTACCATTACAGATGATTGCACATAAGGACTAAATTTCAGATCTGGAAATTTTGACTCTAACTCTATAAGAAGATCTTCATTTACAGAGCCATAGAACTTAGGAATAATAGTAAGCGGATAGTTCATAACGGTTAGCTTCTTCTTAAACTCATTATCAAAACCATTCATTAATGCCATTGCAATGAGTAGAACAGTTACACCAATAGAGATACCAAGAAATGCTAAAAGTGCTGAGATAAAGATAAAAGGCTGATCTTTATCAAAGCGAAGAAATCTTTTTACAAGATAAGGAACTATATTCTTTTTCAAGAGGCAAACACACCTTTTTTAGGTCCACTTT
Source organism: uncultured Sulfurimonas sp. (assembly GCA_964528435.1). GTDB lineage: Bacteria > Campylobacterota > Campylobacteria > Campylobacterales > Sulfurimonadaceae > Sulfurimonas. The sequence continues at coordinate 5,450 of CAZGSK010000044.1, forward strand.
TTCCACAGCACTGTTTATATTTTTTGCCACTGCCACATGGACAAGGATCATTTCTTGCAGGTTTTTTACTTGTTGTTCCTGCAATTCTCTCTTCTGAATCTTCATCATTCATATTCAGTTGCATGAGCGCTTCTTGGGCACGTTTTTCGTCTTCAAGCTGTTTAGCAATTCTAGCAGCCTCTTCTTCAGCTGTCTCCATTTTAAATTGAATAATCTGTAGAGTTCTGATAGTGTTAAATTTAATGTCATTAATAAGTTCACTAAAAAGATTAAAACTCTCTTTTTTATACTCAACAAGTGGATCTTTTTGATTATATGCACGCAGACGAATACCTGTTTTCATATTATCCATTGCATAAAGGTGCTCACGCCATGCATCATCAAGCTCTTTTAGGTAAAGCTCACGCTCTATCTCATGACGTAGGTTTTCATCTAAGACACTCATTTTCTCATCATATGATGCTTTGAGTTTTTCCACTATCTTCTCAACAAGTTCAGGATACTCTAAACCTTCTAGCTCTTTTACATCAAGAACTTCACCCATCTCTTCTTGAATTGTTTTTACAAATTTTTCAAGATTAAAATCTTCTGGCACGCCACCTTCAAAGATACCTGCCTGAGAGAGTCTGTCATGTACATACTCTTCTCTAATCTCATCAATCTTCGCACCAATGTCAAACTCAGGATTTAAAAGCTCATTTCTGAATTTGTAAACAATTTTTCTCTGCTCATTAGCGACATCATCATACTCAACAATATGCTTTCTGCCTTCATAGTGCATATTTTCAACTTTTTTCTGAGCCTTTTCAACTGCACGTGTAACCATCTTAGACTCGATGTACTCACCATCTTCAACACCTAAACGCTCCATAATTGACTTAATCTTGTCACTTCCAAAGATACGAAGCAAGTTATCTTCAAGTGAAAGATAAAACTGCGTTGTACCTGGATCACCCTGACGACCAGAACGTCCACGAAGCTGATTATCTATACGACGGTTTTCATGACGCTCTGTACCGACAATATAAAGACCACCGAGATCTTTTACTTCATCATCCACTTTAATATCAACACCACGCCCTGCCATATTTGTAGCAATTGTTACTGCACCTTTTGCTCCGGCATGTTTAATGATTTCACCCTCTTGAGCATGATTTTTTGCATTCAGTACAGTATGTGCAATTTTTTCACGCTTAAGCAATTCATGTAAAAGCTCTGATTTTTCAATAGAGGCTGTACCAATAAGTACGGGCTGCCCTGTTTTACTTAATTCACGGATAGTATTGATAACTGCATCAAATTTTTCCGCCTCTGTTTTATAGATAAGATCATTTAAATCTTTTCTTGAAATTGGAATATTTGTCGGTATAGAAACAACATCAAGACCATAAATCTCTGCAAACTCTGTTGCTTCAGTTTCTGCTGTACCTGTCATACCTGCCAATTTATCATACATTCTAAAATAATTTTGGAAAGTAATATCAGCAAGTGTCTGGGTCTCTTCTTTAATCTCTACACCCTCTTTTGCTTCAAGTGCCTGATGCAGACCTTCAGAAAAACGACGTCCTTCACTTAAACGACCTGTAAACTCATCAACAATAACCACTTCACCATCATTGACAACATAATCAACATCTTTTTCAAACAAATAGTTTGCTTTAAGCGCCTGATCAAGTGCGTGAGGCAAGGAAGAGTTTTCTGCACTATAAAGATTTTCAACACCAAAAAGTTCTTCAGCTTTTGTGATCCCTTCTTCCGTGATTAAAATTACTTTATCTTTTTCATCAACAGTAAAATGCTTGTCTTTTTGGAGTTGCAAGGCAATAGCATTTGCTCTTACATAATCCTGCATATTTCTGTTTGTAGGTCCGGAAATAATAAGTGGTGTTCTTGCTTCATCAATCAAAATAGAGTCAACTTCATCAACAATAACAAAGTTATGTCCGCGCTGAACCATATTCTCTTTTGAATAACTCATATTGTCACGCAGATAATCAAAACCAAATTCATTATTTGTTCCATAGGTAATATCTGCAGCATATGCAGCTTTTTTCTCTTCTGGATTATGCATATCTTCTAAAATAGTTCCAACCGTGTAACCTAAGAATTCATAAAGTGGACCCATCTCTTTAGCATCACGAGAAGCAAGATAATCATTTACTGTTACAAGATGAACACCTTTACCCGTCATGGCATTAAGTGTAATAGCAAGAGTTGCAACAAGTGTCTTACCCTCACCTGTTTTCATCTCTGCAATACGTCCATCGTGCAGTACCATACCACCAATAAGCTGTACATCAAAATGACGCATCCCAAGGGTACGTTTTGAAGCCTCACGCGTTATTGCAAAAGAATCAAAAAGGACATCATCTAAACTTTTCTCACCACTAGTAACACTATCTTTGAGCTCTAAAAATGAAGCTTTGAGTTCATCATCATCCAAAGACTCATATTTACTCTCAAGAGCATTGATTTTTTCTACTTTTTTTAAATATTTTTTTAATTCACGGTCATTTGCTGTACCAAATACCTTACCCATTAATGCTTGTAGCATTTTCAACCTTATTGTTAAAATCGCGCCCATTTTATCACATTAATTCTAATAAAAAGTATAAATCATCCGTTTGTTTTAAATTTGCTATAATTTCTTTCACAAGGATAAATATGAAAGAAAAACTTTTACTTCTACTTTTAACAACCGCAAGCTTTGCAAATATGCACAACATCACCTCTTTTGAGGCTGATTTTGAACAAAACATTGTTGATGATCAAAACAAAACTATTCTCTATTATGGTCACATAAAAGCCATAAAACCACAATATGCACTCTGGAGTTATACAAAACCGGTTCAAAAAAGTGTTTACATTTTAGAAAATCAGGCAATTATAGTTGAGCCAGAACTTGAGCAGGCCATTATTAAAAAAATAGGCAATAATTTTGATTTTTTCAAATTAATTCAAAATGCAAAGAGACTCTCAAAGAACAAATATCTTGCACGCTACAACAACACAACATTTATTATCCATACCAAAAATGGAACTATTAATTCAATAGTATATAAAGATGAGTTTGAAAACAGTGTAACAATTACTTTTAGACATCAAATAGAAGATAAAAAGATAGACAAAGAAGAGTTTACGCCAAATATTCCTGAAGATTATGACATTATAAGGGATTAAAAAGTGGAGTAAAAACAGAAGAACTCTGTTTTTACCTGAGTATAAACTTAGTTGAGCTTATAATCTTCAATAAGATTGAAGTTTAGATATTTATAGATATCAGCTTCTTTACCTTGAATTTTCTTCGTAAGTTTTAAATACTCTTCTTTTGTTGGAATTTTTCCAAGAAGTGCACATACCGCTGCAAGTTCTGCTGAACCAAGATAAACCTGAGCACCTTTACCGAGACGGTTGTCAAAGTTACGAGTTGATGTTGAAAATACAATTGCATTATCAGCAACACGCGCCTGATTACCCATACATAAAGAACATCCTGGAATCTCAGTACGAGCACCGGCTCCACCAAAGAGTGCATAATATCCCTCTTCTGTAAGCTGTTTAGCATCCATTTTTGTAGGAGGACAAACCCAAAGACGAGTAGGAACTGCACCCTCACCTCTAAGCACTTCACCAAGAGCACGATAATGACCGATATTTGTCATACAAGAACCAACAAACACTTCATCGATTTTTGTAGGTCTATCTGATGCAAGTACTTCAGAAAGTGTTGCAACATCATCTGGATCATTTGGACATGCTAAAATTGGCTCAGTAATCTCATTAAGATCAATCTCAATTACCGCTGCATACTCTGCATCAGCATCCGGCTCTAAAAGTTTTGGATTTTTAATCCACTCTTCCATCTTAGTAATACGACGAGCTAGTGTTCTGTGATCTTCATAACCAGCTTCGATCATAGACTCTAAAAGTACAATATTTGATTTAAGATATTCAATTACAGGTTCTTTATTGAGTTTTACAGTACACGCTGCTGCAGAACGCTCAGCAGAAGCATCACTAAGCTCAAACGCTTGCTCGGCTTTCAAATCAGGAAGCCCCTCAATCTCTAAAATACGACCGGCAAAGATATTTTTCTTACCTTTTTTCTCAACAGTAAGAAGCCCCTCTTTAATTGCTTTATGTGGAATAGCATTTACAAGGTCACGTAGAGTGATGCCTGGTTGCATTTCACCTTTAAATCTTACAAGAACAGACTCAGGCATAGTCAGAGGCATACTTCCTGTTACACCAGCAAATGCAACAATACCAGAACCACCAGGGAAGCTGATTCCAATTGGGAAACGTGTATGACTATCTGCGCCAGTACCCACTGTATCTGGAAGAACCATTCTGTTTAACCAAGAGTGAATAACACCATCTCCCGGACGAAGAGCAACACCTGAACGGTTCGCAATAAAATCAGGAAGTGTGTGGTGCATTTCAACATCGGAAGGTTTTGGATATGCCGCAGTGTGACAGAAAGATTGCATTACTAAATCAGCATTAAAACCAAGTGCTGCAAGTTCTTTAATCTCATCTCTTGTCATAGGACCCGTTGTATCTTGAGAACCAACAGTTGACATTTCTGGCTCACAGTACATACCAGGTCTTACACCTTCCATACCACAAGCTTTTCCTACCA
>CAZGSK010000045.1:0-10026 GCA_964528435.1 uncultured Sulfurimonas sp.
GTCTCATCCAATAGGTGTGCCTGCTTTTTTAGGTTTTTCTGGTCTAATTAAACATAAACCATCTTCATCCTTAGCAGCAAGAAGCATTCCTTCACTCATCATGCCCATTAATTTTGCAGGCTTTAGATTTGCAACAACACAAACTTGAGTATTAAGAAGTTCCTCAGCAGGGTAAAATTCTTTAATACCTGCAACAACTTGACGAGGTTTTTGCTCTCCTAAATCTATTTGAAGTTTGAGAAGTTTTTTACTTTTTGGCACCTCTTCTGCTTCAATAACTGTTCCAATTTTTAAAGATGTTTCAAAAAACTGACCAATTTCAATTAAATTGTCTTCATTTGCAGAGCTTTTTTGAGTTTTTTTCTCCTCTTTTTGAGGATTAGGTTTTGCTTTAGGAGCTTCTGTCATTAAAGGCTCTTCAATACGAGGGAAGAGAGGAGGAACTTTTTTAATATTAAATAATTTTAGAAGTTTTTTATCAATTACAAGCTCTTTGTAACTCTCTGTATTTATCTCAAAGCTGAGTGCATCTGCAATAATTTTAGTAGTCTTAGGCATAACAGGATGTAGCATAATAGCCGCACGAGCTAAAATATTTGCCACAAGCGCAACAGTTGCAAGTGCTTCATCTTCTTGGTTGTTTTTCATCTTAACCCAAGGTTCATACTCTTGAATAACACCATTACCAATAGCAAAAAGTTTCCACAACTCTTCAAGATACCTGTGTGTTTGCAAATTTTGAATAAAAGCATCAAGAGAATCCAGTACTTCATTCATCTTGGCAAGCTCTTTTGCATGATACTTTTGCACATCTTTAGAATCTATAACAAAATCACTGTACTTACCACTCATACCAATAATTCGGTTAAGAAGATTTCCAAGGTCATTTGAAAGTTCAGAATTGACACGGTCTATAAAAGCACGCTGAGAGAAATCACCATCTTGTCCAAAAGGTACCTCACGCAACATAAAATAGCGAAGGTTTTCAACACCATAAGCATCTGCAACTTCTTTGGGAGAGACTACATTACCTTTTGATTTGCTCATTTTCTCACCATCACGTGTCCACCAACCATGAGCACCAATATGTTTTGGTAACGGCAAATCAAGACTCATTAGAAATGCAGGCCAATAGATAGCATGAAAACGTAAAATATCTTTTCCTACAAAATGTATATCGGCAGGCCAATAATCCATATTCGCCTCGTCACTACCATAACCAAGTGCTGTAATATAGTTTAAAAGTGCATCAAGCCAAACGTACATAACATGTTTGTCATCATTGAGACTTTTAGGCATTTTTACACCCCAACTAAAAGAAGTACGAGTCACAGAAAGATCACGAAGCCCGCTTTTTACAAAATTTACTACTTCACTAGCACGAGATTTCGGCATGATAAACTCTGGATTTTGCTCATAATGCTTTAAGAGTTTCTCTTCATATTTTGAGAGTTTAAAAAAATAACTCTCTTCTTTTACAACACTTGTACTGCGACCACAGTCTGGGCAAAATTCTCCATCTACAAGTTGTGTTTCAGGAAAAAATGTTTCACAGCTCACACAGTAATGACCTTCGTAAAAATCTTTATAGATATCACCTTTGGCAATCATGACTTCAAATGCTTTTTGAACACCTTTCATATGCGCTTCATCGGTTGTACGTATAAACTTGTCGTAACTAATATCAAACTCATCCCAAAGGTTTTTAAAGGTTGCACTTATTGCATCCGCAAACTCTTGTGTAGGTTTACCTGCCTTTGCAGCCGACTCTTCAATCTTTTGACCGTGTTCATCAGTTCCTGTCAAAAAGAAAGTCTTTTCGCCCTTAAGTCTTTCATATCGCGCCATTGTATCGGCAATAAAAGTAGTGTAAGCATGCCCAATATGAGCCTCGCCATTTACATAATAGATGGGTGTAGTGATGTATTTACTCAATTTTATATCCTGTGAAGTATTTATAGGTGATATTTTATCCAAATAGACTTAGATTTTTCAATTAATATTGAAAAAAGTATTGCTAAAAGTTGCCAATATGAACTCTTTTTTAAAACTCAAAACCGCCTGTGTCGCCTTTTGACATACTATTATAAACGGCTTTAACATAATCATCACGAAGTTCACATTTTATGTAGTGTTCGCAAACAGAGCAACTTTTATGCCCTTTATGCTGCTGACACTCTTGAACTTTTTTTATCATCTCATCTAGATGAAGTTCAAATCTATCCTTTTGTTGTTGATTATGCATTTGCTGCATAAACCTCTTTAACACGTGCTATTTCATCTTTTGAGCCAAAGAAACATGGAGATGTATCGTGAATATGTGCACAACCCAGATCTAAAATTCTCTCTTTTGCATCTACCGCCTCACCGTTAGCTTTTTCATAAACAAAAGCAAAAGGAAAGACTTCAAAAAGACGACGCAATTTACCCTCTGGTTTGTCACTTGTAGCAGGGTAAGAAAAAAGTCCACCGCCTTTGAGAAGAATCTGATGAAGATCTGGTACCATACCACCGGAGTAACGAAGTCTATAACCCTCTGCAAAAAAACCATCTATCATTGCTTTATGGTGTTTTGGCCAGTTTTGCTGCGTACCTCCTGGAGCCATCAATTTGCCTTTTTCATTCAGACGAATCTCTTTTACAAACTCAAAATCTCCAGCTTGAAGCAGATAAAGTTTAACTTTATTTTCTGCAAATACCATCTCCACACGTGGACCATAAACAACATAACAGGCTGCAACCATTTTATCTGCACTAAAAGCACCTTCATAAATTCCAAAAATAGAGCCAACACTTAAATTTACATCTACTAATGAGGAACCATCTAATGGATCATAGGCGATAAAGTACTTTCCATCACTGTGTAACAGCTCTTCATGCTCTTTTTCTTCACTGGCAATTGTGTGTACTGATGATACACGTGAGAACTCTTCTTCTATAATCATATCGCACTGAATATCAAGTTCAAGTTGTGTCTCTCCTGAAGAGTTTTCCTGTTGTGAATACCCTATATCTTTTGTATCTATGGCAACCTTAATTCTTTTTGCACTTTTTTGAATTGCATCAAATATATCTCTCATTTTTTTCCTTTTTATACTTCTTTTGCATTTTTTAATATCCATGAAATAACTTCATCGGCATCATTTAGATCTAAAACATTTACATTTGTAGGCAAGTCATATTTTGACAAATCAATACTCTCATCTATTGCCAAAGCATTCATATATGGAAAGTAGTCTTTATCTATTGAACCCCTAAAAACACTAATACGTGGAAGAGGGAGGTTTTTAAGACCTTCAACAAGCAAGATGTCAAATCTGTCAAAGAGTCGTATCATATCTTCAAGTTCGGAACGACGATTTGAAAAATATGTTGTTCTGTTTGGAGATGTCACAATGACCTCTGCACCCGTATCGCTAAATTTATAGCTGTCTTTTCCCTCAACATCAAAACGAGCTTTGTCTTTTGGGTCATGCTTGATAATCGCAACTTCTTTTTTATGTTCATGAATGAGTTTACGAGCTACTTTTAATATTAAAGTAGTTTTACCGCTATTTGATGGTCCTGTAAATGCAACTGCTAATCTTTTATTCAATGTTCAACTTTGCTTTAAATTTTAAGTTATTATACAAAAGAAGAGTTTAATAAGATATAATTTCATCTAAAATTTAAGGTCAAATATGAGAACTTTTTTAATAACAATACAATTTATTTTACTATTGAGTGGATGTGCTCAACAAAATGCCTTTGAAAGATTTAATTTTAGTTCAGTCAAAGAGTTGAGTGAAGACAGCATACAGACAGTTAAAATCAAAAATAACACTTCAGAAGTGGAAGGTATCATTACTGTCGTTTATCTTAATAAAGTGTTACCTGAACTCTACAATAAACATGAATATTTTTATATTTACTACTATATAAAAGATAAAAACAGTAGTGTTACTTTTACCCTTAATGGAAAATCATCTTTACTGCAAGAAGAACTAAAGCCTGAAAATGAGTTCTCCTATTTAACATCTTTTAGCGCTCCGTGGAGTAAATATTATTTAGTTGGATTTGAAAAAGAGGGAAATATATTAAACTTTAAAGTAGAAACCTCCAAGCAAGGAAGTGCAACCCTAAAGTTTGTTAAGGACAAATAGTCTCTATAGGGTGCGCAAAATAGCCGAAAGTACAACAATAAGTACTTGGAGTGCAATTATTATAATGAGTGGTGCAAAATCAAGACCATTTATATTTGTCGGAATAAATCTTCTCACAAAAGCATAAGCCGGGTTTGTTACCCTATATAAAAATTGAACAATCGGATTAAAAGGATCCGGATTTACAAAGCTAAGTAGTGCCGCGATAATAATAACCCATATATAAACATTAATTAGTGAGATGAAAATCCCACCAATTCCTTGAATAATATCTACAATCATTTTACAATCTCCCCAATATAGTTTTTAAGATATTTATAGATACTTGCAATATCTGGACCTTCTTGTGCATTTGTGAGCAATATACGAAGAGGTATAGAGAAATCTTCATCACTAAGAGCTGTTTCATTTATGATATACTCTTTAAAATCATCATACTCTTCAAAATAAGGTGCTTTTATCATTGCTTCTTTTATAAGAGTAGCCTGTTTTGTGAAAATTTCAGGTATCTCTCTTTTCTCAAAAATAGGTGCAATTTTTGCTTTTAGTTCACGAGTAGTAGAAACTTCTTCTAAAAAGATACGTGCAAGTTCACCAATCTCAGCATCTGCAAAACCGACATAGCGTGAAAGCTCTGTAGCATCCATTCTTTTCATATGCTCTTTGTTTATATGTTTTAGCACATCCATATCAAAGCGAGTAGGGGACTCCTGAAACGTTTCAATGGTAAAGAACTCCTCAGCTTCTTTAAGAGTAAAGATTTCACGTGGGGTTTTATTTCCCATTGATATTAAATAATTTAAAATAGCTTCTGGAAGATATCCTTGCTCTAGCAATGCTTTAACATTGATTGTCTCTTCATTTTCAATAGCAGCTAGATGAGCATACTCTATCTCTTTTTTATATCCAAGTTGATTTCTTATATGCACTTGTTTTGGTGTATTGTTAATATATTTTTCATCGCGGATGATCATAGAGATATCATTCAGCATATCATCTATGGCAGTAGCAAAGTCACTTGTTGGCAACTTTTTTTGATCCATTATAACAAAACTGTCAATCTCTTCTGGATAAAACCCAAGATCACCCTGTATGCCATCATGAATAACAATAGGATTTTGCGGACGAATAATGCGTATGGTAAAGGGAGCAGTATTGTCAATAACAAGTTCTGCAGGCAGATTTCGGCAAGCATCATCATATTGATACGCTATATTTGCCTTCACAGCTTCTTGACGTTTCTTCTCAAGCCACTCATCAGAACAAAAACAGGAAAAAGCTTTTTTTTCATGAAGCAGCTGCAGTGCCATAGCCGAGTGAAATTTGAAGTTTTGACTTTGATGTATGACTTGAGTATATTCTATATTAAAAAGAGAAAGTAAATCAAGAAACTCTTGATCTTTAGTATTTTCCTTGTCACTATCTTCTATGCGTACAATAAAATCTTCACTACGTTGCTTTGCAACAAGATAGTTAAACAGGGCAATACGTAAATGTCCAATATGCATATCAGCAGTAGGAGTGCATGCGAATCTAAGCATAAAAATTCCTAAATATTTTTTTGTGATTTTAACGTATTTTTGATTAATTTAAAGTATTTGTTTGGATTGTTTTTCTGAGAAAAAAGTGGTGACCCCTAGGAGACTCGAACTCCTGTAACATGGATGAAAACCATGGATCCTAACCACTAGACGAAGGGGCCACTTTTTACTGAAAGCTCAACAATTTTGTTGAGCCGAAATTATATAGATTTTACTCTTAAATAGAGCTAAAATCTATATGAAATATAACTATTCATAAAAACTACGAAGAGCTCTGATAATTACAGCATTTTTAGAGATACTTTCAGCTTTTGCATTATCGTTTACTGTTTCATAAAGATCTAATGGCAAAGAGATAGAGAAAGTTTTTGTTTCTACTTTTTTCTTTTTAGCTATCATTGATACAACATTATTTAAAAGTTCAATGATTTTTTTCGTATCAATTGGTTTTTGAATAAAACTATTAACACCAACTTCGATTGATTCGGAAATTTTTTCCATATCGTTACTTGCTGAAATTACAATAATAATCTGTGCCGGATTAATCTCACGAATCTTACGTGCTAATTCAATACCATCCATACCATTCATAATAATATCAACAAAAACAACATCTGGTTTTTTTTCTGCGTATATTTTAAGTGCTGTCTCACCATCAAAGCAAGAATCAACATCTGAAAAAAAGTTTTTAAACGTAGAACTTAAAAGTTCATTTGTAACTTTTTCATCTTCTACAACCATCGCTGTAAGTTTTTTTGTCTGCTCAGTCAACTGAATTAAATCCACATTACTACTCATTGTGATATCCTCTTATTTTAATTTGTGATATTATACACTATAATAGTAAATAACAATAACAAAATGCAACAATATCCTATTTTGTTTTAAATTTTTCTAACCATTCTCTATCAGCTTCTCTATTTTCTTCTTTTTGATTTAACAAAGAGTCAATTATACTAATAAGTGTATCTTCATCCATAAATTCTAATAAATTAGGGTTTATAGAAGTAGGGCGTACTCCTTCATAACTGTTGAGAAGATTTTGAATATCCTCTATAAGTTGTTGTTTTCTTTCCATAATTATTCTTTACTCCATGCTTGATTAAAGTTCATATCGTTTTTGATCATATCATTGACCAAAGGAACGAGTCCTGCTCTGTCCATAATGTATTTTACTTTCTTTGGCCAGCTTTTACGATAGTTAAATGATTTTGGCTTGCCTCCAATATGGTGAATAAAAGCTTCATTAATTTTATACTCAAGCAAAACATCATATTGTTTTTTTTCAATAAGAGTATTGAGCCAAATACGAGTTTCTTTAAAACTTTTTGTATTGGAATTTATACTTATCCACTTTGTTGCAAAATCATTCAGGCAATTATTATAAGCTTTTATCCTCAATTGTTTATTATATTTTAAAAGTTCGAGATTTTCATAAGAAGCTGCATATTTACGTGGTCTATAATCTTTTTTAAGACTTTTAGCCCGTAGCTTATAGCTCAAATCACTCTTGGGCAACTTTTTAATCTCACCAGGATCAAAGAGAATCTTTTGTTTACTCTTAGAATAGGGAAGATATAGCGCTGGTAGTTCAGGATCGCTCTTAAAAGCACCAAGACTCAAAATATTTCCCGTAATCTGTGCTACATAACCTTGCCCATAACCAGACTCAAGTCCTGCTATTGCCAAAAGGGCCGCAGGAGGTAGATGATGTTTTTTAGAAACTTCTATAGCTAAAGGGGTAATGGTAGCGTAGAACTTTTTGACATGTGAGTATTTTCTTAGACTATATTTGCTTTTAGCATAAAGTGAGTGTTGCGTGAGGAATAAGGAAGCAAATATAATAAATACAAGATTCCGTATATTTGGTTCTATTTTTATTTTGATTAACATAATGTAAATTCTCTTGAAAATTTTATCTTTGTTCTATTTAGGTATAGGATAAGCCGAGTTTTGTATTGATAGCATTAATCTACTGCATATTTTACAATATGCCTCTAGCGAAGCAATAGCATTGTAAGAGGCTAACCATCTGCTTCTTGCTGCCATGTTGGGTTTACAAGCTCTCTATGTCGCCATAAAGACTGGTGGTCTCTTACACCACCGTTTCACCTTTACTACTTAGAGTAACTTGGACTTAGTTCAAGTTACGGACAAAAGTAGAAGTCTAGTCTCTGTTGCACTTTCCCTCGTATTACTACGGCCATTCGTTAAATGGAACATTCTCTTACAGCAGCTCGGACTTTCCTCTTGGGTTATCCCCAAGTCACTATCTCCTATACCTTGATGAAATTATACAGAATAAATCATTTAAAATAAAAAAATGTAAAAAGAACAAGTGTTCATATCCATTAAAAACAATAAGAACAATTGTTCATTTTTACTTAAGTTAGTATTAACAAGTGTTCATATATAATACTTATTAAATTAACAACCGTTCACATAAAAAGGAGTTCTAAATGTCGCAAAACAGGGGACAAGGAAAAGGAAATAAAACGAAAGAAAAGATATTAAAGGTGGCAACTGCCCTCTTTTCACAGCTTGGGTATAGAGGTGCAAGTGTACGTAAAATTGCAAAAGAAGTTGGAATTCGAGAGAGTGCTCTATATAATCATTTTACAAACAAAGAGGAGATATTTTTAGAAGTTGCAAAAGAGATATTCTCTTCGCCCTTCTCTCTCTCTTCTGAAGAGATTAATGAGTTGGCAATTCGAGGAAAACCTTTTTTGCAAAAATTTACCATGCAGTATAAAATGCTTACATTTGATAAGAGCAATGAAAATATGTTTAGACTCCTTATGATAGAGCTTATGCAAAACAAAGAGCTTAGAGAGCAATTTATGAGTGAATTTCACAATAAAAACATTAAAATACTCTCTGAAGGTTTCTTTATTATGATGCAAAACAGCATTATTCGTTCTGGAGATCCTATGATGGTTGCTTACGAATTTATAAGTACACTTTTTTATATTAGACTACAAGTCACCCTGCTTCGATTTGATGCACGATCAACAACTGCACTTTCAACACAATTTGAAAAACATGTGGACTTCTTTTGGGAAAGCATTAGAAGCTAAAAATTAGATATTAAATAATATTAAACTGAAGCAGAAAAAAAGGCGGCTCGACAAAGAGCCGCCCTACTTTATAAGTATGAGATTATTTTCCCATTGCTTCTAAAGCATATTTTTTACCTAAAGAATAAGCAAATTTATTTGCTTCATGAACTTTTGGTGGAACTTTTGAAAGCATAGTATCTATAAGAGATTGTTCTGGAAGAACTTCCGTCATTGTATTTGCTATTGCTAAAGCAACAACAGATTGAGTAATCACATTACCAACCTCTTCTTTTGCAATTGTAATGATTGGAATTTCATAAATTTTCCATTTTTTTCTATCTTCATCCGTTGGATGAACAAGATTTGGATCAACTACAATAATTCCACCTGGTTTAACACCATTTTTAAATTGTTGATATGAAACATCTGCAACTGAAAGCATAAAATCTATTTCACCTTCATTTGCATATGGATAACGAATTTCCTCATCGTCTAGCGTAATATCAACCACTGTTGCACCACCACGAACTTGAGAAGTATATGTAGCAGTTTTTAAACCATAACCACCATCTTTAATCTTACAAGCAGCCATAATCTCACCGGCAAGGAGAACACCCTGTCCACCAACACCAGTAAATCTTAAAGTATGTCTCATTTATAACTCCTTATATTTTTTTCTCAAAGTCAGCTTGAGTAATTTTACTACGCTCACCTTGTGCAGCTTTCTGAATTTCAGCATACATTTCACAATACTCTTCTTGGTTAGCCTCTTTTAGCACACCAGTTGGTAGAAGATTTTCTTTTTCAATTCCATCTTCAAGAGCTTCCCATTTTTTAAGTGGCATAGTAATACTGTCAATCCAGTCAAGATTTTCCATAGCATTTGCCATTTTGTTCTTACGACCAAGGTTAATATGACAGTTTGATAGCACTTCAACAAAAGAAAAACCTTTATGTGAAAATGCTTTAACAAGTACTTTCTCAAGCTTTTTAGGATCAATCATAGGCTCACGAGCTACAAAAGAAGCTCCTGCACCAATTGCTAAATTACAAGCATTAAATGTTGGGTCAATATTACCATTTTTCTGAGAAACAGTCCAAAATCCACGAGGAGTAGTTGGAGATGTCTGAGAATTTGTAAGACCATAGATGAAGTTATTGATTAGAATGAAATTCAAATTAATATTTCTTCTACAACCATGAATTGTATGGTTACCACCGATAGCTAAACCATCACCATCACCTGCAACAACAATTACATTAACATCTGGTCTAGCAAGCTTA
>CAZGSK010000046.1:0-9776 GCA_964528435.1 uncultured Sulfurimonas sp.
TCTTTTTACCATACTTTTTACTCAGAAGCTCCACTTCAAGTTCACCTTCACTCAACAGCTCACGCACCTCTTTGTAAGAGAGCCATTTTCCATAGCGTGCCAGCGTATTTTGCCAAATACGAAAGTCACAACTTGACTCCTGCGTGAGCTCATACATCTCACCATCTTCACTCATCCAGTGTGCATTTGAGCAGGCGTAAAGCTTTACTTTTTTACCTCGCACCTCCTTGTCTCTCACTTCAATCAAACCATCTTCACAATAAGGACATTTTCCTAAAGTCATATTTCACTCTTTTTTCTTTTATCATAAACAAAAAAAGAAAAATAGTCTTAAAATATTACAAATTGCAATATAATTTACTTATGCTACAATACTATTATGCAAAACAACTCTAAACAACTCGAACTTTTAAATAACACAACACAAACCTTTGAAAATGAGTTTTACAAATATGCAAAACCTCTGGAATTTGAAAAAGGTGCTTCGCCTTTTTTCCCAGATGATTTAATGGAGTACTTCTACATTGTAGTCGATGGCAGAATCAAAACCTACCAGATCAATTTTGAGAACAATAAAGAGCAGACCATCTTCATCTATAAACGTGGAGATATGTTTGACATCATTACCCTACTAGACAACAAACCCCATGATGTTATCTATGAAGTTCTTGAGGATTGTAAGGTGCTTCAGCTTCCTATTGAACGTATTCGTTACTGGCTCGAGAATGACCATACATTTAATAAAAAATTCTTCCCATATCTCGCTGCACAAATGCGCCATACTGAAGAGTTAGCAACTGATTTGGCTCTGTATGATACAAAAGACAGACTTATCAATCTGCTTGTCGATAACCTCAACCCAAACAAACGCTTTAAGTACAATCTGTTACATAATCTCTCCAACTCTGAGATAGCAAAACTCCTCGGTACTGTGCGTCATGTTGTTGAGCGCACACTCAAACAGCTCAAAGCTGACAATCTCATTGAGACAAGCCGCCGCAACATAAAAATAACAAATTTTAAAAAACTACAAGAAAAAGCTTCCCAAATGCTACTTAAGTAGCAAAACTCCTTTACAAAATATTTTATTATTTCACTAGATTTAGTCCAAAGGACTAGAAAATATAAATATTTTTAAGGAGTATGTCATGGTAGTAACACGATATAGAAATCCATACCAAACAACTACAAGAGAGAGATTTGATCTATTTAACGAATTTTTTAAACAATTTGAAGAGCAGGAGCCAAAAGAGGTGTTTGATTTCACGCCTGCTGTAAATACACGTGAGGGTGATGAGGCCTACTACATTGATGTCGATCTTCCAGGTATAAAAAAAGAGGATGTTGAGATTAGTGTAGATAAAAATGTTCTGACCATCAAAGGAAAACGTGAAGTAAGAGATGAAGTCAAAGAAGAGGATTACTATAGAGTAGAGAGCTCTTATGGTACATTCTCACGCAGCTTCACGCTACCTGAAAAAGTCGATGTAGAGAAGATTGAAGCAAAAAGTGAAGATGGTGTCTTGGAAATTGTCATTCCAAAACTCAAAGTAATCAAAGATTCTACGAAAAAAATTGAGATTAAATAACTAAACAGATATTAGGAGGTGCTTTATGGATATTGTAAAAACATCAAAAGAGATTGCAGAAAAAGTAGAAGATAAAGTAGAAAAAGGCTTAGAGGTTGTAAAAGATACATTTAATAATGTGGCTTCGCATCTGCCTCTTGCAAACTTAGCAAAACACGATAATGACACTTTCACAATTGAAGTTGATTTACCGGGCGTTAAAAAAGAAGATATAGAATTGAAAGTAGAAGATGACTACCTCACAGTAACAGCAATCCGCCGTTACAAAAATGAAGTAAAAGAGGATGACTACTATCTATGTGAGTCAAACTTTGGAGTCATCTCACGCAGCTTCGTCCTCTCTGACAATATTGACAGAGATAAGATAGAGGCAAAATTTGAAGATGGAAGACTCTACCTAACCTTAGAAAAAGTCGAATCCAAAAAGACAAAAAGTATCAGCATCAAGTAATTGGTGCTGATATTACCAACAGGAAAAAGATATGAAAAAGTTTGTAACATCACTTCTTGCAGCAACACTTCTTGGCACTACACTCAGTGCAGCGAACAGTGTGACAGACCCATACGATGCAGATTTTGCAAGAATGAATCAATATTTCAACACGCTCATTGATTCACATCTCAATACTGCAGCTCTCAATAATATCAACTATCCAAGAACAAACATTCAAGATAGTAAAGATAAGATTGTCATCTCTTTTGATTTAGCCGGTGTCAAAAAAGAGAATATCAAACTCTCTATCAATGATGAAAAGATCTTGACACTAGAGGGTGAGAAGAGAGAGTCAAAAGAGGAAAAATCGAAAAATTTTCTAAAAAAAGAGATATTTTACGGAAACTTTCAAAAAATGATTCAACTTCCCCAAAATATCAATGAAGATAAACTCTCAACTGAGTTTAAAAATGGAATTTTGACTGTCACTATTCCAAAAACTGAGGTAAAAAAACCAAAAGCGAAAATAATTCCTATAAAATAGACAGACTTTTCGCTAAAATTCGTTTATGAATTCCTATGAAGATAAATTTAACAAAGCTGTTGTTAATACATTTTACTCCAAACTCCCACAACATGAACAGAAGTTCATAAGGGAGTCGGCCTTTTCTTATAAATTTTCCCATCAAGAACTCCTGCAAATTATTAACATCGCACGCGATTTAGAGATGTGGGATGAAAAAAGAGTCTATGAGATTTTTCCAAATCACCCTACAAAAAAGATAGCTTTAAAACGGTTGCGTGAGACATACGAGAACATTAGAAACAAACCTAACTCCTATGAGAACTTTAAACTAAAAAATATTCCAAAAGAGCAAAAATATACTTTTAAAACAGAGAACAAAGAGGGGTTTGGCTTAGGACTCTGTCCAGTTGCAAGTGAGAAGACACGCTGTTGTAATCTTTTGACACTTGATGCTGTTGAGAGTTGCGGATTTGACTGTTCTTACTGCTCCATACAAAGCTTTTACAATCAAAACACCATTACTTTTGACAGTGGTTTTAAAGAAAAGCTCTTAAATTTAGAGCTTGATCCAAATAAAACCTACCATATTGGTACAGGACAAGCATCTGATTCACTCATGTTTGGAAATCGAGAAGGTGTACTTGAAGCATTGTTAGAGTTTGCAAGAAAAAATCCCAATGTTATTTTAGAGTTTAAAACAAAGTCTGACAATATCAGCTACCTTTTAGAAAATGATGTTCCCAAAAATATTCTCTGCACATGGAGTCTCAACACCCCTACTATTATAAAAAACGAAGAGCACCTTACCGCCTCCCTTGAAAAACGCATAGCAGCTGCAAGAAAAATGGCAGACAAAGGGGTAAAAGTCGGCTTTCATTTCCACCCGATAGTTGAATATGAAGGTTATCTTGACGAATATCAAAAAATATATGAAAAACTTATACTGGAATTTCACCCCTCAGAAGTAGCCCTTGTGAGTTTTGGGACATTGACATTCATCAAGCCTGTTATTAAACAGTTGCGTGAGCGAGAGTTTCGAAGTAAAATCACACAGATTCCGCATGTTGATGCAAGTGGAAAAACATCCTACCCCGAATCTACAAAGATAGCAATGTTCAAACATGCCTATGAGAGCTTCAAACCATGGCAAAATAAAGAAGACAAAGTCTTTTTCTACCTCTGTATGGAACCACATGAACTTTGGATGAAAACATTTGGTTACCAATATGCTACAAACAATGATTTTGAACATGCAATGCTAGAAGCATACTCAAAAAAAATCGGTCAAGATTATCTTATTTAGGAACACTATGCCATCAAAACAAAACTATTTTTTATCACAACCACACCAGCCCTTTTTCATCTTAGGTATTTTTAATGCCATTGTAATGATGCTTATTTTTGCATTTGCATATAAAGGTATTTTCACACTGCAGCTAGATACAACGACATTCCATGTTTACACACTGGCTTATCTGCTTTTCAACAATGTCTTTACCGGTTTTTTATTTACAACTTTCCCACGTTTTAATCAGGCTAATGTTATTGAAAAAAATCACTATACAACTATTTTTTATCTCAATCTTCTAGGCTCACTTCTCTTTATTGTGGGTGCATTTGTAAATCTCTATCTTACTACTCTTGCAATGCTGCTACTCTTTATCTCACAGGCATTTATCGTTTACAAGCTTCAAAATATTTTTAATACTGGACACGCACCTGATAAAAAAGACTCTTTTTGGATCTTACTTGCAGAATATTTTGGACTTGCAGGAAATCTGCTCTTTATCATTGCCGTCTCTTTTGATCTTTATAGTCTCTCTCCTATAGCTATCAACATCACTTTTTATCTGTACCTCATCTTTTTGGCATTTAGCGTAGGGCAGAGAATGATTCCGTTTTTCTCGCACTCATGGGCCCAAAAAAATCCTCATTTCATCAAAATAGTTTTTGTTCTTTTTATCTTAAAGAGTATCTTTGCCTCTGCTGATATCAAAATTATTGAACTTATTATCGACACACTCTTGGCTCTGTATATGCTGCGTGAGTTTTTACGCTGGGATCTGCATCCACTGCAAGCACCTTCTATTTTGTGGGTACTGCACCTTGCACTCTTTTGGCTGCCGACTGCCTTTGGGCTCTCAGCTATCAGTTTAGTAGCAGCGCTCTTTTTAGATACATCTTTTTACTTTTTAAATATCCACCTCTTAGCAATCGGTTTTTTAACAACTGTTCTTATTGGTTTTGGAACACGGGTAACACTTGGTCACGCAGGACTGCCACCACAAGCTGATAGATTTGCAACGGGTCTATTTATCTTTATACAGGTAGTGGTCCTGTTACGTACACTTTTTAGTCTCAATGTAGCATTTGGATGGGGAGCTGACTTTTTATTTGACATCTCATTTACAGCATGGATTATTCTCTTTGTACTCTGGGGTGGTAGATATGCAAAGATTTTAATCTTTGGCAAGCAAGTGTAATTTGGTACCTTCATGCAAAAGTTAAAAAAAGAACGTTTCGTTGCGCTTGATGTCCTAAGAGGATTAACAATGGTCATTATGGCGCTAGATCATGCCCGTGATTTTTTTGCGCTAGGCTATGTATATTATGCTCCGACCGATATTGAACTTACAAATCTATCTGTTTTTCTTACACGCTGGATAACACACTTTGCAGCACCTACATTTATCTTTTTAGCGGGAATCGGCCTCTTTTTTGCCTCTGGTAGAAGAAGTAAAAAAGAGCTCGCCACCCTTGCTGTAACACGTGGGCTCTGGCTGATTTTTCTGGAGCTTACACTTGTAGGATTTTTCTGGTCTTTTTCATCTGATTTCATATACCACCCAAAAATAGCCGTTCTTTTTGCCATTGGTGTCTGTATGATTGTTATGGGTGCTCTTATCTACCTTCCAAAATGGCTCATAGGTATCATAGCCTTTATAATGATCTTTGGACATAATCTACTTGACAACATACCCGCTGAGAGCTTTGGTTCTTTATCATGGCTTTGGTATATACTTCATATGCCTGCTAATTTTTATATTGGAGAGATAGAAGTAAGAGTCATCTACCCCTTTATTCCATGGATAGGAGTAATGGCTCTTGGTTACCTCTTTGGACCTGTAACAAAAATGTCACGACCTAAACGTAAAAAGATCTTCTTTTTTACAGGTCTATTACTCCTTCTTTTTGGACTGCTTTTGCGCTTTAGTAACTTCTATGGAGATCCATCACTTTGGCATGCCTATGAAAATTTTTCAAAAACATTGATGAGCTTTTTAAACTTTACAAAATACCCACCTTCACTGATCTATCTCAGTATTTTACTTGGATCGGCAATGATTTTAATGGCTCTTTTTGACAGAGATTTAGGAAAATGGTCAGATCCTCTACGTGATTTTGGACAAGTGCCATTCTTTTTCTATGTACTACATATTCCTATGTTACATCTTGGTGGCATCACTTTAGCATTTTTTGTCTTTGGTGATGCACACTGGCTCTTTGGTGCACCTCTATCGCATAGCCCTGAAACTCTCTCCTATGGCTCAGAGCTTCTTCCAACCTACATTGCATGGATAACAGTTACTCTTCTACTCTACTATCCATCAAAATGGTTTGCGACACTCAAAAGAAATCGCAAAGATTGGTGGCTTAGTTACCTCTAAATCTATTGTATTTTATAAACTTGATCTACTTTATTACCTTCTTTGATGATTTTAACTCTATCACCTACGAAAAAATCTTTTCCTTTAGCTACGACAACTATATGCTCTCCATTATCAAGCTTCACTGAGAGTTCTTGTGCATTTGCTTTGTTTACCTGACTCCCAACATATGATCCGCCAAGTCCGCCTGCGAGTGTTGTCAATACACTTCCACGTCCTCCACCCATTGTAGATCCAAGCACAGTTCCAACAATAGCTCCAATAAATGTTCCTGTTCCATTATCACTAATGACAACAGGTCGAGTACCTTCAACAGTACCGATTTCATACCGTTTAATTTGTTGATATGTTGAACCGTCATACTCCGGTCCCTCATTTGTTGCACAACCTGTTGTCATAAATAAAACTACTATTGATATAAACATAAAAATTTTCTTCATTTGTCATCCTTTCTTTTATTTACTAAAAATTATAGCTCAATATTATTACTGCTTTATTAATTATTGCTATACTATCAAATGGAATCTCTTCATATGCTAACAGCTTCACTTCTTTTTCTCTTAACACTTATAGTTGTAATATGGCAACCTCGTGGACTGAAAATAGGCACAACTGCGGTAATCGGCGCTTTTATTGCCCTTCTTTTGGGTGTTGTCAGTTTTGATGATGTTTATACTGTTTTTAATATCATATGGGATGCAACACTTGCATTTATCGGCATAATCATCCTCTCTATGGTCTTAGATGAGATAGGCTTTTTTGAATGGGCAGCACTAAAGATGGCAAAATTCTCCAATGGAAATGGAAAAAGAATGTTTTTGTACTCCATTTTATTAGGTGCAGTTGTTTCAGCCCTCTTTGCAAACGACGGTGCCGCATTAATTCTCACACCCATTCTCTTAGCTAAAATGCGCATATTAAAACTCAACACAAAAACTATCCTTGCATTTTTACTTGCAGGGGGATTTATCAGTGACTCAGCATCACTTCCATTTGTCTTTTCAAATCTGACAAATATTGTCACAGCTGACTATTTCAACATCGGTTTTATCGCTTTTGCATCGCAAATGATACTTCCTTATCTTGTCAGTGTTACAGTCTCAATACTCTTTTTATTTTTACTACTGCGCAAAGATATACCAAAAACCATTGATACCACCCTCCTTCCAGATCCAAAAAGTGTCCTTAAAAATGAAAAACTTTTTAAATTTTCTTGGTTTTTTTTAGCTCTTTTACTTGCAGGATATACCATTGGTGACATCTATCATATTCCCATTTCTATTTTTGCTCTGAGTGGTGCTCTTATCTTTTTACTAAT
The DNA here is from genome assembly GCA_964528435.1 of uncultured Sulfurimonas sp. Taxonomy (GTDB): domain Bacteria; phylum Campylobacterota; class Campylobacteria; order Campylobacterales; family Sulfurimonadaceae; genus Sulfurimonas. The sequence goes on from CAZGSK010000046.1 coordinate 7,535, forward strand.
AGCCTCACGCAGCAAAGCTATAGATGCAAAAACCATTATCAAAGAGGCCCCTTGGCAAATTGTCTGGTTTTCATTAGGTCTTTATGTCGTTGTTTATGGGCTAAAAAATGCAGGTCTTACCAATGAGATCACACATATTTTAGAATATCTCAATGCACAAAGCCAGATACTTGCCGTTGTTGGAACCGGTTTTATCTCCGCAATACTCTCTGCCCTTATGAATAATATGCCAACGATTATGATTATGGACATTGCTCTGCATAATATAGGCAATCATGCCATGATATATGCAAACATCATCGGTTGTAATCTTGGACCAAAGATGACACCTTTTGGTTCTCTTGCAACGCTCCTATGGCTTCATTCTTTAGAGAAAAAAGATATTCAAATCAGTTTTTGGAGCTACTCGAAATTTGGACTCCTTATCACTCCTCCTGTGTTGCTTCTTGTTCTGCTAAGTGTCGCATATAAGTGCCAGACCACGCCTTGAAACTAAACCTTTTAAAAATTGTTAAATATGATATTTATTATGGTCTGGCACTTAGCTAAAATCAGCTATAATTACACTAAATTAATACAACGGAATAACCAATGAAAGAACAAAACTACTTTTTAGAATTAGGGCAGATAAATACCCTCAAACTTGACAGACTAACTACACCGGGTGCTTACCTTATGGCACAAGATGGCAACGATGTCTTACTTCCTGGACAATACCTCACGCAGGATATGAAAGAGGGAGATTTATTAGATGTCTTTTTATATACCGATTCTGAAGATAGACTCGTAGCCACAACAGAGACACCAAAAGTAAAACTTGATGAATTTGGCGTTTTAGAGATCGTAGATATTGCACCTTTTGGCGCTTTTTTAGACTGGGGATTACCAAAAGATCTGCTCCTTCCAAAAAAACTTCAAAAAACCACTGCCATTATCGGTGAAAAACGCTTTATTAAAGTTGTTTATGATGAGCGAACACATAGACTCATTGCAACTGAAAAATTGGGTGACTTTTTTGAGAAAAAAGTTAAAGGGCTCAAACCCCATCAAGAAGTTGACATTCTCATACTGACAAAAACACCACTTGGCTATAAAGTGCTTGTAGAGAACAAATATGAAGGGTTAATATATCACAATGAAATTTTTGAAAATATCACTGTAGGCGAGAATAAAAAAGCCTATATTAAAACAATTAGAAAAGATGGCAATATAGATCTCTCACTCCGAAAAGCCGGTAGTAAAAAGAGTGGCTCTGCAGCAGATAAAGTCCTTGAACTGCTCAAAGAAAACAATGGCATTATGCCTTATAACTCAAAAAGTGCACCCGAACTTATCAAAGATATCTTTGGTATGAGTAAAAAAGAGTTCAAAGCTGCATTGACAAAACTCAGAACCGACGAGAAGATAGAAGTAAAAGATACCGGAATTTATCTCAAAGATTAAATATGGCAAAAAAGAAAAAAAGTATAGAATTGCGTGATAAAAATCTGGAGTTTACAGACAATGGCATTACATACAAACTAATCCGCTTCAAAGCCGACAATATGACAGTTGATGTTCTTCGTTTTGAAAATGGCAAAAAAATAGATGAATACAACATCCCCTTTGCCCATCTGCCAAAAAAGATAAAAAAAGTAATAAAGCCAAACTAGGAGTATATAATCTCCTAATCACGACTGCTTTGAAATTTGTATGTATATCATTAATGCATTAAATTAAGGATATACAAGGAGAATCGTAGGTATGATTATAATAACAAATTGTTACAAAAGTGTTAACGAAATAATTTTGAATTTAAGGGACAGCTATGAAAAAATGTAACTCATTGCAAGAAGTACGTGACGAGATAGATAAGATAGATACAAAACTTGTAGATTTAATCTCTGAAAGAAGCCATTTAATACGACAAGCAGCAGCATTTAAAAATTCTGTTGATGAAGTTAAAGCTGAAGATAGAATAGATAACATTATGCAACGTGTACGCAAACGCGCCATTGAACTTAATATCAACCCAAATATGATGAGTGATCTCTTTACAATTATGATAAATGAAATGGTAGAGACCGAGATTTCAGAATTTCGTAATGATGGGAAGTTTTAAAGAGAGTATCAAAAGGCACTAAGCCCTTTGATTATTTGTATCTGTAAGTGATACGACCTTTGTCAAGTGAGTATGGTGTTAACTCAAGCTTCACTTTGTCACCCGGAAGAATTTTGATATAGTGCATACGCATCTTACCTG
>CAZGSK010000047.1:0-9351 GCA_964528435.1 uncultured Sulfurimonas sp.
ACGAGAGTTTCACACGCTACTCTCGCATTTTTATCATTTTCAATAATATAATCCAGAATTGCGTCACTGATCTGATCTGCCATCTTATCAGGATGCCCTTCTGTTACAGACTCTGAAGTAAATATATACTCTTTCGTCATCGATTTTCCTTATTGAAGTACAAGGTCAAGCCTCATAAATCGCAGGAATTATATCTAAAAATATAAAACTTTTCTTTAATCTAAAATCAAAAGCAAAACTATTCAGTCCTTTATTAATATATTTTAGATAAAATTTCTCCATTAAAAAATTAAAAAACAAGGACATATATTATGTTAGTAACAAACCCAGCTCCGAATTTTACAGCTACTGCAGTGTTAGCAGACGGATCAATCGTAGAAGATTTCAAATTAAGCGAAAACTATGGTGAGAAAGGTACAGTTGTATTCTTTTACCCATTAGATTTTACTTTTGTTTGTCCATCAGAAATTATCGCATTTTCTCACAGATATGATGAGTTTCAAAAACGTGGTGTAAACGTAATAGGTATATCAGTTGACAGCCAGTTCTCACACTTCGCGTGGAGAGAGACTCCTGTAGAAAAAGGTGGTATCGGCAGAATCAACTTCCCATTGGTTGCTGACCTTACAAAAAATATTGCGCGTGATTATGATGTACTTCTTAATAATGCAGTTGCACTTCGTGGTTCATTTTTAATTGATGACAAAGGAATTGTACGTCACGCAGTTGTAAACGATCTTCCACTTGGACGTAATGTTGATGAGATGCTCAGAATGATTGATGCACAACAGTTCACTGATGAGTTTGGTGAAGTTTGTCCTGCAGGTTGGAACAAAGGTGATGAAGGTATGAAAGCTGATGCAGAGGGTGTTGCAGAGTACCTTGCGAAACACGAATCTGAGTTATAAGAACTCTTTTTAGACAGAGATTACTCTCTGTCTAGCTTATCCAAAGCTTTCTCACTCGCACTGTTTGAGCGTTGGTACTCTTTGTCTGACAAACCACTTTTTTGCGTACTACATGCACTAAATATAAAAAAGCTTCCAAACAATAATAATAAAAATATTTTCATATACACTCTCCTTTTTTGTCAATTATACACTATCTAATTAAAAACGACCCTGTTTCTTCCAAGATTTTTAGCAGCATAAAGCGCCATATCCACCCTCTCTATACACTGCTCCTTTGTCTCACCTTTTCGATACGTAGTCACACCTATACTTACAGTAATACAATAGAGTTCATCAAAAACCGTATTTGCAACAAGAGTGTTTAACTTTTGTCCGACTTGCATAGCTTCATGTTCATCTGTAGCATCCAAAAGAAGTAAAAACTCTTCACCACCCCATCTTCCAAACTTATCAACACTTCGAATATTTTTTACAATTAAACTGCTAAATTTTTTTAAAATAGTATCACCCACATGATGACCAAAAGTATCATTTACCTGTTTGAAATGGTCTATGTCAAAAAGTAAAACGGCAAAGCACTTCTCTTTTCGCTCTACCTGAGCAATAAAATCATCAAAATGTCGATAAAGCTGGTATCTATTAGGTATTTGCGTAAGCGCATCAACAGTAGCTAACTTTTTAAATTTTTCTTCATTAAGTGCTCTTTGTGTTATATCTCTTGCTGTTGTCACAAAGTAGGAGATCTTTTCACCTTTTTCATCTTTTACTGGAGTAATTTTTGTATCTACATAAATCAAATCACCATTTTTCTTTTTATTGATAATAACCTGATGATAGTTTTTCCCTCGTAAAACAGTATCCCATAACTCTTTATAAAAGCTTTTTTCATGTTCTGCTGATGAAAATATCCGAGGTGTGCTTCCTATTATCTCTTCTTGAGTATAGCCATAAATCTTCAAAAGTGCTCTGTTTACATATTCAATATTTCCATTCACATCTGTAATAAAAACGATATCATCACTTTGTGAAAGTGCTTGGATCAAAACTTTTATCACTTGATTTTTCTTTATGATGTCAGTAATATCTATAATTATACCAATACCGGCATAATTACCTTTGTAGTGAATAGTTTCATTATAGACTTTTACATCCAGTGCTCTTTTATCTTTTGTAATTAGAAGCGCATCATTGTAAACAGAACTAAATTCTTCGCCTTCTAAACGTCTTGCAATGGTCCTTTTAAATGCTTCTTTATAACTTGCATCTACTAATTCCCACGGATGTATATGGAGAAGTTCATCTACTGAATAGTCCGTCATCTTTGCAAATGCCTCATTTACATAAACAAAATACTCCCGACAGATATACATGCCCACGAATGAATTTTCAGCAATTTTACGAAACTTCTCTTCACTCTCCTCTATCAATTCTACACATGATTGGACATTTTTCACTTACGTTCTCCAGAATATTCTTCCCCAATGATACCTCGTATTTAGTATATTTTAACTTAAAGTAACTATTTTCGGCTAACCAGTACGCCTCCAAAAATAATAAGGACTATACCAACAAAGCTGAAAAGATCAGGAAACGTATCTCCTAGAAGCCAACCAAATCCAAGAGCAAATGGAATATTTGTATAACTAACAACTCCAACAATACTTAAGTTCTTTGCTGAGTATGCTTTTGTCAAAAACCATTGTGAAAGTGTGGAGATAAGTGCCATTAAAGTAATCAAAAACCATACTTTCCATGTCATTGGTACAATAAATTTCGGAAATAAAAAAGCAATAGCATCCGGAACTGTTACATAGGGAGCAAGCACAAAAAGTAATGCCGGAAGTAATGTGCCGACACTAACAAAAGAGAGAACAATAACACGTGAGTCGTAAATATCTTTTATCTTTTTTATTGTTGTATAGGCTGCCGCTGCGAAAAAACCGCCAAGAACCCCTAAAATATGTGCAGATGAGAAGTCCATACCAAAAGGCTTTGCGATGAGAACAACACCGCTAAAACCAACACAAAGTGCAATAGCCGTTTTTATACTTAAATGCTCACGCAGCAGAAAAAAAGCCAAAATAGTTACAAAAAAGGGTGAAGTTTTATTGAGTGTTATTGCTTCGCCCAAAGGTATAACGGTAATGGTATAAAAAAAGAGTATCATCGCCATAAAACCAAACATACCACGAGTAAAAAGCAGATGAATCTTACCTCCTGTAAGCTTTGGAGGCGTATGTTTGAGCGCATACAGAATAATAAATATACCGATTAAATTACGAAAAAAGACAATCTCCAAAGCTGAGATATCTTCTGAGAGCATCTTTGTAAGTGCTCCGTTAAGTGCCGATATAAGAGCAGAACCTAGCATAAAAAGTATGCCGCTGTCACTTCTTTTTAGCAACACTCTTCTCCTCTTACAAACGCAATGGCACGTGAATTTACAAATGCAAGCTCATACCACTGTCTCTTTGGAGCAATGAGCGTTAAATTTTTAGGATTTGATGCACGTGAGAGTGCTACATAAAACTGCGAGGCTGCAAATATCTCACGTGTATCTATAATAAGGTCTGCTATACTCATCCCTTGTGATTTATGAATGGTAATTCCAAAAGCAAGTTTTATCGGGTACTGATAAATAGTAAAAAGCTCCTCTTCTGCTAACTCTTTTTTACCATTGAGCATTTTTTCATTCCAGACTGTTTTACTCTGCGCTACCTGCTCTAGCTTAAGAACTTTTCCATCACTCTTTTGTACATAAACATAAGAAGCATCAACATTGATAATAACGCCTCGCTCCCCATTAAAGTAGTTCCAGGCATTTCGGGTAAAAAGTACCGGTGCACCAATTTTTAACTCTAATACTCTTTCAATCCTTGCATCATCAAAAAATCGTTCTATCTCTTTGTCACTCACACTTTTTTTATGTTTAATAATCTGTGCCTCTTTAACAAAGAGCTCCTCTGCTATTGTCTCAAGCTGCTTTTTATTATGTTGCGATGCAGAAGCATTTTTACCAAACAAAAAGGTAAATTGACTCAAATCATTTGGTAAAGGTTTTATAAATGCGTTGAGTTGATTATGAATCGCTTCATCAATAAGACCAAAACGTACATAATTAAGCAGTTCAATAAAGGCTTTGTCATCTGTACGGTAAACATGTGTGAGCTCAATTGTCTCAAAAGCAAAGTTTTGCCAACTAGGAGATTCAAAAGCATAATGGACTTCACCATAACCACGCACAACAGGAGGAAGTTGTAAAAAATCACCAACTACCAGAAGTGAACCCTGAAATCCGGCTTGCGTGAGGCGCAATTCTATCATTTCAAAGAGTTTATCACTCACCATAGAGATCTCATCAATAACAATCAAATCCATAGAGAATATCAGTTTTTTAATCTTCTTTTTTATCTCAAACTTGCCATTTTTTTCCAACTCCTGCACGTCTGATGCAATACCTAAGTCCAAAAAACTATGCAATGTCTGCCCACCAATCAATGTTGCTGCCATTCCAGTAGAGGCAAGTTTAGCCACTTTTTTTGCTTCGGCCTCGTAAGCTTCAATGATTGCGCGAGTTGTTGTTGTTTTTCCAACACCGGCTCCACCGGTTAAAAAAAGATTTGTACCTGACAATAATTTCTCTAAAGTAACATGTAGATAATTCATAAACGAATATTACTATAATTTTAGATGAATATTGCTATACTCTAAGCATATAATTTGGAGACGATAAATGAGTGATAGAATTTTAATCGTAGAAGATAATAAAACACTGGCAAAACTGATAGCAAAAAAAATTGAACATGCACTGGAAACAGAAGTTGACGTTGCCTATTCACTCGGTGAAGCAAAACTCTTTTTAGCCCGTTACAAATACTTCATCACCCTGCTTGATGTTAATCTTCCTGATGCACCAAACGGAGAGATTGTTGATTATGCCATAAGCAAAAAAAATCACGTCATTGTTCTAAGTGCTAACATCGACAAAGATTTTCGCAAGAAGATGTTGGCAAAAAACATTATTGATTATGTCAACAAAGGCGGAACTGGTGATATTGACTATATCATTCATACCATTAAACGTCTCCAAAAAAACAAAAACCACAAAGTTCTTGTTGTTGATGATGCAATGATGTTTCGAAAACAGATGCAGCAAATCTTAGAAAATCTCTTTTTTGAGGTCATCACGGTTGCTCACGGAGAAGAGGCACTTGGTATGCTACAGGCAAAACCTGACATCTCTTTGGTACTCACTGACTATAATATGCCTGTTATGGATGGACTTGAACTCACACATGAGATTCGCAAGAGCTATTCAAAAGATGAACTCTCCATCTTGGCACTCTCTGGAAATGATGATGCAGAAGTTACTGCACTCTTTTTAAAACATGGTGCTAATGACTACATCAAAAAACCCTTCTCAAAAGAGGAGTTCTCAGTTCGCGTGAACAATACCATAGAGGCACTTGAGAACATTCAAACAATTATGAATTATGCAAGCCGTGACTATCTTACAGGGCTTTATAATCGTAGATACTTTTTTCAAACTATGCAAGATTATGTTGAAGATGTCAAAGAGAGTGGTGAAAAATTTGCAGTAGCCATGCTTGATATTGATCATTTCAAAAAAGTCAATGACACCTATGGACACGATGTTGGAGATAAGGTTATCGTGACTTTGGCAGACATCTTACGCAGCTCTACAAACCCTCAAGATGTAGTGGCTCGTTTTGGAGGAGAAGAGTTTTGTCTTGTTCTTAAAAATATTAATCGTTACAGTGCTTTAGAAATTTTAGAGCGTATTCGTCAAAGCATTGAATCTTATTCTGTAGAGATAGAAAAAGAGAAATTTATCAACTTTACGGTATCTATCGGTGCAGTTATAAATAACGAAGAAGATTCACTGCAAGAGTGCATAAATGAAGCAGATATGTGTCTTTATAAGGCAAAAAACAATGGTAGAAACCAGATAGTTTTTGAGGGCTAGTCTTCTGCTAAAACAATTATCTCTCCAAAAGGAAATTCCTTTTCTTTTGGGCTCACCCACTTCACACTAAAAGAGGGCTCTTCTGTTGGAAAGAACCCTTCCAAATCTGTAAAATAGAGTAGCAATGAGATAGTATCCATTTGCTCTTGTATATAGTTAAAAACAGGACGAAAATCGGTTCCCCCTCCACCTTTTAGCTCCACCTCCAAAGACTCACCGCTATAAAATGTATTGTGAAAATGAATTCTATCATCACACACAAGCAGATCTATAACATAGTTTTGCGTATGCTCCATTATAAAGTTCACTTCACTTAAAAAAGTATCAAGCATCTCTTTATCTACTGAACCCGAACTATCAATGACAACAACAAGACGAAATGTCTCTGAGATAGATGAGGGGAGATAAATTCCCTCATAAAGCAGTTTTTTTGACGGAGGCATCATGACATAATCATCTCGAAAGTATGGAGCAATCGCCTCACGTAATTCCTCACGCCAGTCAAGCTTTGCAAAACCCTCAATATTAAAAAAACGCTCTATAGACTCTGGGAGTTCTCCACTTTGCAACTTTGATTCTAAAAGGCTAATAGCCTCCTCGGCTAAAAGTTGCTCGGCTAAAATCTCCTCTTGCAACGCTTCTTGGCTCTGCTTTTGATTCTCTTGCTCTTTATTTTCAACATCTTCAGCATCATCTGCTTCATACTCAAGATCTTCATCCTCACGTAGTATGTCACTTTTAAGTTCAGCATATATCTCTTCGGCATACATTCCGCTAAAACGCTCTCTATATTGCGCACCATAGGGCATATCCATTCCATTTTGCAACAACATATCATTAATGGCTATATCTGTTGCCATCTGCCAAAGCCATCCACTGCGACTCTTTTTTCGCATATCATGAGCAAGTACAGAGTGCATCGCGCCGTTTGCCAAAACAAACTCTATCTCAGAGAGTTCAAGCTCACACAGATACTCCTTGCGGTACTCCAGCGTTACTCCGTTACTTTTAAAACTCTCTATATCATCATTAACAAGCAGTTCAAGTTTAGATGCAAGTGTTCCAAAATAGGGATAATCAACTAAAAGCTTTGCTTTTGCCTGAGAGATTTTATCTGCTATGTTCATCACTTATGCAAGAAGATATGCAAACTTCTTCACCCATTCTTTAAAATTTTGTGAGTGCTCCATTCCTACACCATTTCTTTGTAGATCCTGCACAATAAGCACTGCAAATTCACTTTTAAGATTCAGTGTATAGGCTAAAATATTTTCTAAAACCTCATCAGACGGACTTTGGAGGTATCTGCTTACTATTGCAGAAGCAAGTGCATACAAAACATCTACTTCATCAGGGTACTCATACAGCTTACCTGCCAATATCCGCTCAATGTCAGGTAGCTTGTCCATCACTTTGACAAAAGAGAGAAAACTCACCGCCACCTCACGCCCAACTGCACCGGCTAAAACATCTAAGAGCAGTTCATTTGTAACATCAGATGCCAAAATATTATCTGCATACTCCCATGACCTTGGTGTCGCAAAACTTTTCACTTGGCTTTTTGCATCAAACGTGAAAAGATGCTCATTTTTATAAGAAATATAGGCGATTATACGACTGTCAATGCCATTTTTAAAAGCCCACTCTCTCCAATCATCTACACTCACATCAAGCTCAAAATGCACAAATCTGTTTGCCAAAGGTGCAGGCATTCTATACGTCACTCCTCTGTCACCATCACGATTTCCAGCAGCTACGATTGCCCAACCCTCAGGCAACTTGTACTCACCTATGGCTCTATCAAGAATTAACTGATACGCAGAGGACTGAACAGCAGGAGCTGCGGAGTTGAGTTCATCTAAAAACAAAATTCCCTCTCCCTCACGCGGTAAAAAAGCAGGCGGTGCCCACAAAGCACTATGAGATGCTTTGTCATAAAAAGGAATCCCTTTTAAATCTGTCGGATCCATCAGTGCCAAACGCAAATCAATAAACTCCACACCTTTGTTTTTTGCAATCTGTTTTACAATAGAAGATTTACCAACTCCCGGCGCTCCCCAAAGAAAAGTCGGTACTTTTTTCTCAACCAAAGCACTCAAACTCTTTGTAACTTCACTTGCTCTCATACTAACCATCCTATATTTTGACTCTGTATATGTTTTCCAAAGGCAGTATTGCTCTTTACTGCTCTTTCAAACCTGCTATCGAGTTGGAGTTGATATAAAATATCTACCGCAGTAGCTTCATTCCGTGCCAGACTCTCCAAAATCTCGGCATCATCACTCTCAAAAAGCTCCTTGGCAATATCTTCAGGCAAAGCAGGATTTTTTGCAATAGCTATGTGATTTTTACTCTCTTTGTAAGCCTCACGCAACGAGACCTCATCAATATTTGGATTTGTTAAAAGCAGTTCTTTTAACTTTGCATCACTACGCTGCATCAAATACGCAAAAGTCTCATCTGTAATGGCACTATTGCTTGCAAGTGCTTCATCTACAGCGCTGTTATGCAATGCCAACAACTCTTTTTGCATTGCATCACTCAAAGTTTCATTCAGAGCCAACTCTTTTGCATATGTTTGCAAGAGTTCAAAGCGCTCCTCACTGAGTTTTACCTCTTGTGCCAAAATCTTTGCATACTTTTCATCTTTGGCAAGTTCTTTTATCATAGCAGTATCCAAGGCACTATTTGCACACATTGCTTCCAAAACGAAAGTACTCCCCTCACGCAGCAACTTTTTAAGAACTTTTTTTGGAGTACAAGGATGCTGTGCGAGCAAAATAGAGAGTTTTGAATGCAACTTTAAAGGCTCTAAAGTGCTGATGGCTTCTAAAAGCAGAGGATTTTGAGTTTGTGAAACGAGATGAATCAGCCCCGTTGTTGCATACTGCACATTATGATTTCGCTCTATATTTTCATAAAATCTACCGATAAGTGCAGCCGTTACATCACGGTTGTCATCATTTTCAAAAAAATCTTCACCACTCCACTTATACATCTCTAAGAGTTTCAAAAAGAGCGTATCGCTCACGCAGGAGTTTTGTAAAAAGCTTTTAAGACGCTCTTTGTCATTAGAGAGTTTAAGACTCATTAACAAAACATTATCATCAATAGTTTGCGCCAAAGCCCTCTCAAAAGCATCAATTTCTAAAAAAGTAAAACCACCTTTTTCATAAAGTTCATCTGAGAGATTTTGCTCATAAGGTGTCATCATTCGCCCTTCTAAAACTGTATCTATTGCATCGTCTAACTCTTTTTTCAGCGCAATATGATGAGCTGCCAACTGTGACACAAACTCCTCTTGTGAAAAAGCTCTGGGTTTACCTAAAAACAAAATCTTTTTATCTCTATACTCTTGTAAATTCATAGAGTGATTATACTAAAGTTTTCAACTCTGTACTATGAAAGATATAAATTATCGCTATAATTAAGAAATATTTTACAAAGAGGTAT
>CAZGSK010000048.1:0-9282 GCA_964528435.1 uncultured Sulfurimonas sp.
TTGCCGAAATACTTACAGAGTATTTAGAACAGTTTGATTTTGAAGTAATAACAGAAGATGATCCATTTAAGGCAGTAAGCATTCTAAAGCTTGAACCTTTTGATTTGGTGATTCTTGATCTGACTCTGCCTGGAATGGATGGACTTGAAGTATGTGAAGCAATTCGTGAACGTCAAGATATTCCTATTATTATCAGTTCAGCGCGTTCAGATGTGACTGACAAGATTAAAGCACTTGAGCTTGGAGCTGATGACTACCTTCCAAAACCATATGATCCGCGTGAACTTGAAGCACGTATTCACTCTGTTCTTCGCCGTTATGAAGCAAAAACTTCGGCAAAAGAAGAGAATAAAAGTGATTTTAGATGTGATAAGTCAACGATGACAATTACCTACAAAGGACGAAATATTGACCTGACAAATGCAGAGTTTGGAATTTTATCTTATATGATAAGTAAACAGGGGCTTGTCGTCTCACGTGAAGATCTTATTCATAATGTTAATGCGATTAATGAAGATTCATCTAACAAAAGTATTGATGTTATGGTAGGACGTATTCGAAACAAACTCGGAGACAAATCACTCATAGAGTCTGTCCGTGGTGTAGGATACAAACTACTTAAATAATGAAAAAACATGCTGTTTTAATTACTGTACTTTTTGCACTGACAGTCTCTTTAGTAAGTGTGAGTGCAATCTTTTGGGAGTTTTATAAGCTCAATAAAGAACAATATATTAATCATATTTTTACAAAATATACAGTAATAACACAGATTTACAGAGAACATCAACAGCGCCAAAGTTCAGAGATTATGCTAGAGGCCAATTTGGCTGTTTATGATCTTGAAGTTATTAAAGATAAACAACACAAAGAGACGATTCTACGTAAGAGTAAAATTTTAAAACGAGAAGGTTTTAAAAGTTTTAATACATCTTTAATGATTAGTGAAAAAGGGATGTACACAAAAAATACTGTAACAAACCTTCGAGCTACAATGTTACAGTGTAAACAAAAAATCTACTTTTATATAGAAACACCTAATGGTGATATTCTTATAAGAGATAATGAACTTAAACCGTACAGTTATATCAATGTCCTTTATACCTATACGACCGTTTTTCTGATTATTAGCTTCTCTTTTGTTCTTGTACTGCAAAAACTGCGTCCTCTTATTCGTCTGCGAAAAAAGATAGCACAATATGGTGCAGGTGATATGAATGTCTCTTTTAAGACAAAAAGCGAAGATGAGATAGGTTCTGTAGCCAATGAATTAGAACATGCACGGCAAAAAATTAATAATATGCTAGAATCCCGTACACTCTTTTTACGCAACTTGATGCATGAATTAAAAACACCTATTGCAAAGGGTACAATTGCTACACAGATGCTTGACTCTGAGAAACAAAAAGAGCGTTTTTCTTCTATATTTAAGCGTTTGGAGACACTTGTAAATGAGTTTGCTATGATCGAAGAGGTCACAAGCATTGATGATAAGAAGGATTTCTCTGAGTACCGTTTAGTAGATATTATTGATGGTGCCATTGATATGGCAATGGTTGAGAGGGAACGTGTTACTGTTGCAGTACCGACTGATTTTAAACTCCAGGCAAATTACAGACTCTATACGACTGCTATTAAAAATATGATTGACAATGCGATGAAATATTCTACTGACGCACACATTAAAATTCTTATTAATGATAAAGGTGAACTCTGTTTTGAGAGTAAAGGAGCGTGCCTGCAACATCCTCTACAGTACTATATAGAGCCTTTTACAAAAGAGAATCCTTCTAAAAACAGTTTTGGGTTGGGACTCTATCTTGTTGACTCCATCTTAAAAGCACACGGACAGGTTCTTGCCCATGAATATGAAAATGGAGTAAACCGCTTTATCTTTGCTTAAGGGCAGTTAAAAGAACTCTACTGTAAACTAAGCAGATGAATAAACTCTTTTATACTGCTATAGCAATCTTTTTTGCTTTTTCTTTTTTTGTATTTGGCTGGTTAAGCCACAGTGCCTATATGCCTGGAAAACGAATTGAAAAACCATCCCTGCTCGATACAATAAAAAAAGAGAAAAAATTAAATGTAGTACTGCTTAATGCTCCCTCTACATACTACATTGGTAATGAAGGACCACAGGGTTTTGAGTATGACCTGCTGAAAGCATATGCAGATCATTTAGGCGTTGCCCTTAACATCATTCCGGCTCATACTGTCAAAGAAGCCCTTCGTTTGAGCAAAAATCCAAAGGTACACATTACATCTGCTTCACTGGCAAAGACACCAAACAGGGAAAAGCTTTACCATTTTGGACCATCCTATTTTGAAGTACAGGAACAGGTTGTTTGTAATCGCAGTATGCTTGGAAGCTCAAAATTTCCAAGAGATGTGGAAGATCTGGAAGGGCTCTCCATCATAGTGGGAGATGATACAAGTTATAGTGAAACACTGAAAAAACTTAAAGAAGATGGTTTTGATATTAACTTTACAACAAGTTCGGAGTACTCAACAGAAGAACTTTTGGAAATGGTTGCAAAACACCAAATCGACTGTACCATAGCAGATTCAAATATCTATTCGCTTAATTTGAAGTTTTTTCCTGAAATTGCATTGGCTTTTTCCATAAGTGGAAGAGAACAGCTTGCTTGGTTATTGCCAAAAGATGCCACAAAACTTGAAGCTGATATGTATGCTTGGCTTAATGATTTTAATCAACGGGGAAAAATTACACAGTTAAAAGATCATTATTACTCTTATGTGCTCTTTTTTGATTACTACAACACGAAGATGTTTTACAAGCGCATAAAATCAAGGCTGCCAAAGTATAAAAAGTATTTCAAAGAGGTAGGCACACGATTTGGTATTCCTTGGACGTTATTAGCATCGGTTTCTTATCAGGAATCACATTGGAATCCACGGGCAAAAAGTTTTACGGGTGTACGTGGACTTATGATGCTTACTCGAAGAACAGCAAAAATTTTAGGTGTTACAAACAGGCTTGATCCAAAACAGAGCATCTTAGGAGGAACAAGACATCTCAATCAAATGATGAAGCTGGTTCCAAAATCAGTTGAAGGTGAAGATAGACTCAAATTTGCATTGGCTGCGTATAATATTGGAATGGGGCACATCCAAGATGCACAGAAGCTTGCTAAAAAACTGGGACTCAATCATAATTCCTGGCGTGATATGAAAATTATTCTGCCGTTGCTTTCTCAAAAAAGGTATTATAGAAATCTAAAGTATGGGTATGCTCGTGGTGCAGAACCTGTGAAGTATGTAAAGGCTATCTATAATTATAAAGATATCTTGGAAAAATATGAAAAAGAGAAAGCTCTTTTAAAAGATGCGACTGAGTCAGTTGATAAATCGACTGCTGAAAAATCAATAAAGGGAAGTAAAAAGGGGAAGAAGACTCCAACAACAAAGAAAAAATCTTAGTTGTTGTTTCCAAGTTCACTTAAAAAGGTCTCCATATCATACTTGACTCTGTATTCCGGTGTCATGATATGAATAAGTATATCGCCTAAATCGACAACAATCCAGTCGCCGCTCTCATCTACATTGTTAAAAGTCTCTTCTGGTTTGAGTGTTTTTTTAAGATGGTCTAGCAGTGCCAAGGTGTGTTTTTGGCCAAGTGATGTTGCGATGATCGCATAATCAACAAAGTAGTTTTTCTCACGCAGGTCAAAAACCTCTATCGCTTCTGCTTTGTTTTTATCTAAAGTCTCTGTAATTTTTTCAATTCTTTTTTGCATTGTGTTCCTTATAATAGTGTGCAATTTCATCTGCACATTGTTTTGGTAATTTTGTTATCTCTAAATTCTCTCGCAACTCTGAAGATGATATATCTTCATCAATTTTGAGTTGTATGAAATCTTTAGGTATCTCTATATTGTCTCGTGTTGCGACAATAAAGTTCACTTTATTTTTAAGCTCATTATATCTTTCCCATTTATGAAGAGAGGCTAAGTTGTCCGCACCAATGACTACATAGATCTTGTCATACTCTTTTAGCAGATGATTGACACTCTCTATAGTTGGTACTTTTCTCTTTTTATCGACTTCATATGCGCTTATTACAACATTTTTAAAGTCAGAAAATATTTTTTTCAACCACTCTAGACGTAACTCCGCCGGAGTTGTAAAACGCTCTTTAAATGGATTGAGATATGTTGGCATTACAATGATTTTATCTAAAAAATCCAGATTGCTTAAAGCTGTTACAATCGCTACGTGAGCGATATGCGGAGGATCAAATGAGCCTCCGTAAAGTGCTATTGTTTTCATTTAATGCGAATTATAACTAATTTTGGATAAAATAACCCAATTTTTTACTATTAGGATATTAAATGGCACTCAAAATTGCAATAAACGGATTTGGTAGAATAGGTCGTTGTGTTGCTCGTATTGCAGCAAAAAGAGATGATGTTGAGATTGTAGCTATCAATGATATGGCTAGCATGGATATGATGATTTATTTACTTAAAAATGATTCTGTTCATGGAACATTTGACAGTGATGTAGAGCAAGTAGATGAAAACTACATTAGCATAGATGGAGAAAAGATCAGAGTGTTTTCTGACAGAGATCCTAAAAACCTAGGTTTTGCCGATTGTGGTGCAGATATGGTTTTAGAGTGTACAGGTGTATTTCTTACACAAGAGTCAGCTCAGGTACATATTGATAAAGGTGTTGAAAAAGTTCTCTTTTCTGCTCCTGCAAAAGACAAGATCACTCCAACATTTGTTATGGGTGTCAATGAAGAGAAGTATGATGGGCAGCAAATTGTCTCAAATGCTTCATGTACGACAAACTGCCTTGGTCCTGTTGCACGTGTTCTTGATGATGCGTTTGGAATTGAAAAAGGCTTGATGACGACAATTCATTCCTATACAAATGATCAAAACATCCTTGATGTAAAACACAACAAAGATAAGCGTCGTGCTCGTGCAGGTGCTATCAATATGATTCCTACAACAACTGGTGCTGCAAAAGCTATCAGCCTTGTTCTTCCACAGCTTGAAGGTAAACTTCATGGGCAGTCTGTACGTGTTCCAACACCAGATGTTTCTATGGTGGACTTGAATGTTGTTGTGAAAAAAGGAACAACAAAAGAGGAAGTGAATGCTGCATTGAATGAAGCCGCAGCAGGTCGTTTAAAAAATATTTTACTTATTGATAAAGAGATGAGAGTATCTCAGGACTTTGTTGGCTGTGAATATAGTTCAATAGTAGCAGAAGACCTCACGCAAGTCATTGGTGGGGATATGGTAAAAGTAATGGCATGGTATGATAACGAGTGGGGTTACTCTATGCGTCTGCTTGATATGGCACTTCACATCTCAAAATAGGAAAGTAGCTTGGAATTATTACACTTAAAAAAGTTAGACCTGCAAGATAAGAAAGTTTTTATTCGTTGTGATTTTAATGTACCGATGGATGAGTTTGGAAATATCTCTGATGATAGACGTATTCGTTCTGCTATTGCAACGATTAACTACTGTTTAGATCTGGATTGTGCCGTGATCTTGGGCTCTCACCTTGGACGTCCAAAAGGTGAAGTGGTTGAAAAATACTCTTTGGCACCGGTAGCACGCCGCCTTCAGCAACTACTGAAGCGCCATGTAGAACTTGCACCGGGTGTTGTTGACGATGCAACATTGAAAATGGCAGAAGAACTACCACGCCATGAGGTACTTTTGCTTGAAAACCTCCGTTTTGAAGCAGGTGAGACAAAAGATGATGAAGAACTCTCACGCAAGCTCGCTTCTATGGCAGAGTTTTATGTAAATGATGCTTTTGGTGTAAGCCATCGTGCACATGCTTCTGTTCATGGTATTACAAAGTTTTTTGATAAAGAGCACAAAGCCGCAGGATTTTTACTCGAGCGTGAGGTAAATTACTTTGGAAAACTGATGAGTAATCCTGTTCGTCCTTTTGTTGCAATTGTTGGAGGAAGTAAGGTTTCTGGTAAGCTTGAGGCACTCGTAAACCTTCTCCCAAAAGTTGATAAGATCTTTATCGGTGGTGGTATGGCGTTTACTTTCTTGAAGCAAATGGGCTATGACATTGGTGCATCACTTGTTGAAGATGAACTTCTAGAAGAAGCACAGAAGATTATGGATCAAGCCAAAAAACTTGGTGTGAAGTTTTATCTTCCTGTAGATGTCGTTGCAGCTGAGGAGTTTGCCCAAGATGCAGTCAGTAAGATTGTAACAGCTCAAGAGATTCCAAATGGATGGATGGGACTTGATATTGGTCCGGCAACTGTCAGACTCTATCGTGAGGGTTTAAATGATGTTCAAACTGTTCTTTGGAATGGTCCTATGGGTGTTTATGAGATGGATAAATTTGCTCGTGGAAGTTCGAAGATAGCACACTTTGTAGCAGACTCATATGCAACAACGGTTGTTGGTGGTGGTGATACTGCTGACCTTGTGCAACGTGTTGGTGTTGATGATGAGATGAGTTTTATCTCAACCGGTGGTGGAGCATCACTAGAGTTATTAGAAGGTAAAACACTTCCTGGTGTTGAGCCGTTAATGGTAGCAAAAAGCGAAGAGGAGTAAGCGATGATAATTGCAGCGAATTTAAAAACAAACTTAACTCGACATAATACAGCTTTATATATTGAAGAGGTAGAGAGGTGTGCACAAAAGAGTAGCCAAGAAGTTTTGGTTTTTCCTGCAATATCATCACTTGATTATTTTGAAACAAAAGTAGAAGTAGGTACTCAAAATGCTTATCCGACTGTTAATGGTGCATTTACAGGTGAGATTGGGCTTGAACAGCTTGATGAATTTGGTATTAAAACCATTTTGATCGGTCACAGTGAAAGACGCCATATCTTAGGTGAGTCTCAAGAATTTATTGCCCAAAAGTTTACCTATTTCAAAGAACAGGGTTTTAAAATAGTTTACTGTGTCGGTGAGCCAAAAGATGTGCGTGAGGCTGGACGTGAGGAGATGTTAGAGTATATTGCTGCGCAGTATGAAGGCATAGATACATCTTATGCAAATCTCATTATTGCCTATGAACCTGTATGGGCTATAGGAACAGGACTTACCCCAACGCTAGAAGATATAGAAGTTGTTTATAGTGAGTTAAAGAAAAAATCACCCGCACCACTTTTGTATGGTGGTAGTGTTAAAGTAAACAATATTAAAGATGTTTTACAAGTAAAAAATGTCGATGGTGTTTTAGTTGGAAGTGCAGCACTCTATGCAGAACACTTCTGTACAATGATAGAATACGCAGACGAACTTGAGAAGTAAAACTTTTTAGAGTTGCTCTAAAATTAAGAGCACAAAGTGCGAGAGCTTTCTGCTGAAGAAAACTTAGCGTTAGCGTAAGAAAAGGAATTACTTCCTTTTCTGTACTAAATAAATTAAGGAGATAAAAGAGATGATAATGAAAGGTAAACGCGGTCTTATTGTAGGACTGGCAAATAACAAATCAATCGCATATGGAATTGCAAAAGCGTGTCATGAGCAGGGTGCCGAGATGGCATTTACATATCTCAATGATGCACTCAAAAAAAGAGTAGAGCCAATCGCTAAAGAGTTTGGTAGTGAGTATGTTTATGAATTAGATGTAAGTAATGAAGAACATATGGCGGGACTTGCTGCAAAGATAGAGAAAGATTTCGGAAAAATTGATTTTCTTGTTCACTCTGTTGCATTCGCTCCCAAAGAGGCACTCTCTGAACCTTTTATTAAGACAACAAAACAGGCATTTCAAATTGCTATGGATATCTCTGTATATTCACTTATTGACCTTACAAATCGTTTAGAATCAGTTTTGAGTGATGATGCTTCTATTCTTACACTTTCATATCTTGGTGGACCAAAATATATTGTAAACTATAATGTAATGGGTGTTGCAAAAGCAGCGTTAGAGTCAACTGTACGTTATATGGCTGTAGACCTTGGTAAAAAAGGACAACGTGTGAATGCTATTTCTGCAGGTCCTATTAAAACACTTGCAGCTGCAGGTATTGGTGATTTTTCTCAAATATTAAAATGGAATGAAGCAAATGCACCACTTCGTAAAAATGTAACAACTGAACAAGTCGGTAACTCTGCTATGTATCTGCTTAGTGACCTCAGTAGCGGTGTAACGGGTGAAATACATTATGTAGATAATGGTTATAACATTATGGGTATGGCAATGGCTGAAACAAATGAAGCAGGTAAAACTGTTCTGGCTTGGGATCAAAGAGAGAAATAAAATCTCTTTTTGACTGGAGTTATTTTCCTATGACAGGGAGTGACTCTACTTTTTTAACATGAGAGCTATTGTAATCATTTGGTTTTGCTTTCATATATGCAGAAGCTTTATCGACATACTCTTGTAGGGTAAAGTTTTTGTTTTTTTTATCAACAAAGTGTGCTTTTTGGGTCTCTTTGGCTGATGTTTTAGTTTTGGTTTCTTTTTTTTCTTGCATATACTTCTTTTGAATCTCTTTGTCTTTACTGACAGTAGGTTCCCAATCGTTTTTTAACCATGAGTCAAGCGACTTTTGCATCGCCCCCTCTTTTTTTTCACTAGCATTAGAGTTACTTATACTGTTTAAAGCAGTATTCTGTGATGGTGTTGCTTTAATAGAAGAAGTACAGTTGCTAAGAACAAAAGCTAACAAGAGTGAGTTTAATAGTATAATTAGTTGTTTCATACTGAAAATTATAGCCAAAAATAAGATAAATGAGTACAAATTTATACTAAGTTAAGAAAAGATTATGTTATACTGCAAATTGAAATTTGTAAAAAACAAGGAGAATATATGAAATTTACAAAAATGAGTTTAGTGGCAGCACTACTAATTGGTTCTAGTGCATTTGCTATTGAAAATACGAAGGTTAGTGGTGATGCTAAACTTTATTATGGTACAACTGATGCAAAAGCTGGTTATGCAGCTTTATCGGGTAAGGATGATCTTTTCAGTAAAGATAATTCAGCTGCAGATGCTGCTCTTAGCTTAAATGTTACTACTGATTTAGTAAAAAATGATTTAGTATCTATCAGTGCAGGTGCTGGATATACAGTGCTTTCTACACTTGGTTTAGAAAATAACTTGGTATCTAATGTATGGGGTGGTGCTCATGGTGCTACAGCAGGAACTAAAGCTAGTTATGGCAAAGGTCTTGGTGGTGCAAAAGTTGAAAATGCAAACTGGATGACAGAAGCATGGGTAGCGGCAACTGTTGGTAAAACTACAGCTAAACTTGGTCGTATGCAATTAGATACTCCATTAGTATTTACTGAAACATGGTCAAT
>CAZGSK010000049.1:0-9136 GCA_964528435.1 uncultured Sulfurimonas sp.
CTTTTACTGTTTTGATAAAGTCAAGTTTTTTTAAATACTTTTGATACTCTGCCCACCTATGAGCAATGAGGCTTTCATCTTGATAAGCACTTTTTAAAACTGATTTTTGAAATATTTTCATCTATCGAGTAGTAAGCTTTTTCATCTCTTGTACAGCTTCAGCCAAGCCGGTGAAAACAGAGCGGGCGATGATGCTTTGACCAATATTGAGTTCAGTGATGGCATCGATCTGCATAATTGCATCAAGATTATGATAGTTGAGTCCGTGTCCGGCTGCTACTTGTAAACCTATTTTTTTTGCATGCAGTGCTGCTATGTTTATATCTTGCAGTGCTTTTTCTAAGCGGACTTCGAGTTCATGGCGAGGGAGGGCAAGCTCTTTTACTGCATGGTTGGAGTAAGGAAGATTGGAGTGTAGCATTGCAAAAAGATTTGAGTAGAGTCCGGTATGGAGTTCTACCATCTCAGCTCCTAATTCTTTTGTCATCTCCATCGCTTCTACTGTCGGATCTACAAAGAGTGAAACCGGTACCGCTGCGTTATGGAGTTGTTTTATGGCATTACCTACGCTCTCTTTGTAAGTAAATACATCAAGTCCGCCTTCTGTTGTTACCTCTTGGCGTTTTTCTGGGACAAGCGTTGCACGGTGTGGCTTGAGTTTTGCAACAATATCTAAAATCTCTTTATTAATAGAACACTCTAAATTTAGAGGTAGTTTTGAATGTGCAAGAATGTTCTTTACATCACTGTCTTGAATGTGGCGTCTGTCCTCACGCAGATGAATTGTTATCTGATCGGCTCCATTTTGACAAGCTACATACAAAGCTTGCAAGATATCTGGGTCATTAACACGTCGTGCCTCACGCAGTACGGCTACATGGTCTATATTTACGCCAAGAGTCATTTTACTCATTTGTGCTCCTTTGGTATAGAGTTGTAAAACTCAAGATATTTCTCTTCAAGATTTTCATAAGAGATAACCTCTCCAATATATACTTCTACTGTATGAGGCTCTTTATAAGGAGCATCTTGAAAAACTTCTTCATTTTTTCCTTTGATATATACAGGAACTATGTCAAGATTATTTGCTTTTGCAATTTTTTGAGCACCACTTTGAAATGTATGAATGCCTTCACCCTTGAAACGTTCACCTTCAGGAAAGATATAGAGATTCATATCATCAACTTTTGAAAATACTTTTTTAATAGTCTTAAAGAAGTTTAAAAGCCCGCGTTTATTCTCTAAATCAACTGAAATACATCCGCTGTATTCAAAAAATTTCCCATAGATTGGATCTTCAAAGAGTTCCTGTTTTGCTATCCATGTACCGTTTTTATTATAGCGTGAGAAGATATTTTCCATAACTAAAATATCAAGCAAAGAGCGGTGGTTGATAGCATAAAGAATCTTGTCTTTTTTTGGAAGCTCACCTATCTGTTTGACCTGTATATTTAAAAATTGTAGTACTTTGTTTGAGTATTCCCCACGTGCACGAGAAAGCTCTTGATAGCCATATTTGAGCGTTATGAATGGATGAAAAAAAGTTTGTTTGAAGATTTTTTTGTACTTGAGCCCAAGCTCAATCATGAATATATATTTGCCTAGATCTTTGAATATTTTGAACATATAATCCCTCTTTGTAAAAAGAGGATTATAGCTAAAAAAAATTAACTCTTTGTCTTTTTGAGTGTCATCTCTGTTTCCATAATACGTATCTCATCATCTGCATGAATCCTGATTGTATCATCGGCTTTGAGCTTTTGTTTGTCTATTTTATCAGGATAGTTAAAATGATTTAAAATATGTTTAATTGTATTGATACGTGCCTTTTTCTTATTGTCTGAACGAATAACCGTCCATGGTGCATGTTCTGTGTGCGACGCTAAGAGCATAGAGTATTTTGCAATAGTGTATTTATCCCATAGACCTTGAGATTTTTCATCAACAGGGGAGAGTTTGTATTGTTTTAATGGATCTGTTCGGCGCTTGTCAAAACGTCTTTTTTGTTCATCTTTGCTCACAGAGAAGTAGAACTTAAAAATATTGATATCTGAGTTTACAAGCATCTTTTCAAATTCTGGTACTTCATGTAAAAACTCTTTATGTTCTTCTTGGGTACAAAATCCCATTACAGGTTCAACACCGGCACGATTGTACCAACTTCTGTCAAAGAGTACGATTTCACCGGCTGCAGGGAGATGTTGCACATAACGTTGAAAATACCACTGTGTTTTTTCAATATCACTTGGCTTGTCAAGTGCAACGACACGAGCACCACGAGGATTAAGGTGTTCTGTAATACGCTTAATCGTTCCACCTTTTCCTGCCGCATCCCGTCCTTCAAAAATCATTAAAACTTTTTTACCTGTATCTTTAATATAGTTTTGCATCTTCAGCAGCTCAATCTGAAGACGTTTGAGCTCATTTTCATACTCTATGGTCTCTTTTTTCTTCCAGATAGCTACTCTATCACCTTTTACGTGTTTTACTTTTTTCTCTTTTGTTTTACTCATATTTTCACCTCTTGACTCAATTATAAACCTTTAAAGATTAAAAAGAGTTTGTAATGAGTCTATCTATCTCTTGTATATTCTCTGTATTGGCAAAACAGCTTGTTTTTCCACAGATCATATAAGCATCACTCTCATCTGCTTTAAAAAGTACAAAAGGGTAGCGAATTTTTGCAAGTTCGTAAGCATGGTTTGTCAAGTTGGCAAGTGAACTCTTTATGACTCTGTCACCTTTTAAATATCTGAGAACTTGCGTGAGCATATATGGAGAGTAGATAGGTCGTCTTCCTAATTCGTACGAGTTGTATTCCATTGTCTTAAAAGCAAAATGTGCATATTTTTCATCTTCAAGCAAAGTAGAGAGTGTAAGCATACAATCTACTATGATTGACACAGGAGATGTATAGGTATTGTCTGTAATTTCTGCTTTTACACTAAAATCACCATCACTAAAGTTCCAAACTCCTTTGTCATAGAAACGTTCAAGCGCTTTATTTACAAGTTTATGCGCAGTGATGAGGTGTATTTCATCTTGAGTATATTTGTAAGCAGTTAAAAGAGCCTGTGCCAAGAAAGCATAATCTTCTAAAAATGCTTCTACTTTTGGTTCTTTATGAATGAGTGTTGTGTGGTAGAGTCTGTCATCGACATACATTGTGTAAAGAAGTGCATCAAGGGAAGCTTTTGCTTTTTCGTGGTAGCTGCTATCGATTGCTCCTAGTTTAAAAAGGGCATTGATGAGCATGGCAGACCATGAAGTTTGTATTTTTTTGTCTATAAAAGGATATTCACGTTTTGAACGGATATTTTGTAGAATGATTTTTACTTCATCAAACCACTCTGGTATCTCATTTTCAAAACGGACAATACTTTTACCATTCTCAAAATTACCGTGATGCGTGATGCTCATGGCTTCACACATTTTTGCAGCATCATTGTAGCCGGCATCACGTAAAGCGGTAAAAACTTCTTCATAGCCATAAACAAAGTATGTTCCCTCCGCATCCTCACTGTCCGCATCGCTTGCTGAGTAGAAGAGATTCTCTTCACTCATAGAGTGGAACCAAAAATCAGCTATTGCTTTAGCGGTTTTAAGATAGTTTTGATCTTCATAGAGCAGGTAAGCATCGGTATAGATGCCACAAAGCAGACCATTATCATAAAGCATCTTTTCAAAGTGAGGTACAAGCCATTTTTCATCAACACTATAACGACAAAAACCACCATCTACGAGATCATACATTCCCCCTTTTGTCATATTTTCCAAGCTATTTGTAATCATCGCCTTTGCACTTCTGTCATTATAGAGTCTATCTATAACCAAAAGGGCATGGAGTGTAGTTGCGTGAGGGAATTTTGGTGCTACAGAGAAACCACCATGACGTGTGTCATAATTGCTTTTGGCTTGCGTGAGGAAGGGTTTGTAAAACTCCTCTTTAAGTACGGTTGCCTCTTTTGGATGTTGGGGTTGTTTGATGAAACTCTCTATCTCCTCGGCATTTTTTAATATGTCAGCATCATTTGCAGCCACTTTTCTTGAGATGAGTTGCGTGAGTTCTATAAAGCCCATACCCTCTATGCTGCCTTGCTCTGACTCAGGTGGAATGTAAGTTCCTGCAAAAAAAGGTTTGTTCTCAGGTGTAGCGAAGATAGAAGTCGGCCAACCGCCTGCACGACGATTTAAGAGCATATAAACCTCTTGATAATATTTGTCAATGTCAGGACGCTCTTCACGATCAACCTTAATAGATATAAAGCCCTTATTTAAAATGTCGGCACAGACTTGATTTTCAAAGACTTTCTCTTCCATAACATGACACCAGTGACATGATGAATAGCCAATGCTGATGAAGATAGCTTTATTCTCTTTTTTTGCTTTCTCAAAAGCTTCATCGCACCAAGGCCACCAATCTACGGGATTGTTTTTATGTTGTTGCAGATAAGGAGAGTCTGCATTTGCTAATCTGTTTGGCATAGTTTTCTCTTTTTTATTGTAGAATAGGAAAAAAGCACTAATAAGATGCTTAAGCATAAGGAATGAATAATATATTTATATTAAATATGATATTATTGTTGTTGTATTATATGAGAGAGTGTTTAAAAATGAAAAAAATTTATATTGCCGGTCCAGATGTTTTTGAAAAAGATTCGATTGAAATCGGCAAGAGAGTGGTTGCATTATGTAAAGAGTATGGCTACATTGGGCTTTATCCTTTAGATAATGTAGTGGACTTTTCTCAGCCAAAGCAAAAGATAGCTCAAGATATATTTGAAGCAAACAGGGCAATGATTAAAGAGGCAGATATTGTCATAGCCAATGTAAATCCGTTTCGTGGAAAAGAGCCTGACAGTGGAACAATCTGGGAGTGTGGTTATGCTTATGGACTTGGCAAAGAGGTGTATGCCTATATGCAAGATACCGATGCTTATATAACAAGATTTAGTGATGAAGAAAAGAGTCCGCTTGATGGACATTATGTAGATAAGCAAAACAGAGTCATAGAAGATTTTGCATATCCACTAAATCTGATGATAGCATGTTCTGTAAAAGAGATAATTCGTGGCGAATTTGAAGATGTTTTAAAAAATATACAAAAGTAGTTTTATAGATGAAATTTTTTCTCCTGTTTTTATTTTTATTGACGACACTTTTTGCAGATCATCATAAAGATGCAGCACTCCAAAAGGTTTCGCTACAACTTCATTGGAAGTATCAATTTGAATTTGCCGGTTTTATTGCTGCAAAAGAGAAGGGATTTTATAAAGATGCCGGTCTTGATGTAGAGTTGCGTGAGTATGAAGATGGTATGGATATAGAAGATGAGGTCCTGAGTGGGCGCACTAATTATGCTATTTATAACTCTTTGGCTTTTTTGGATTATTTACGTGGGAAGCCTCTCGTTTTACTCTCATCATACTTTAAACGTGCTGCTTTGGTATTGGTAACACAAGCAAATATAAAATCTCCAAAAGATCTTGTCTCAAAAACAATAATGGCAGCTACAGCTGATGATTTTGCTCGGAATTTTGGGCTCTATTTGAAAGGTTATGGTGTCTCTGTTAATGATTTACATCTTATTGCACATAGTTATAATATTGACGATTTTGTTACAGGAAAAGTTGATGCAATGACAGCTTTTGTCTCCAATGAAATCTATAAACTTGATGCAAAAGGTGTAAAATACAATATACTTGATCCAAGTGATGATAACCTTTACATTTTGCAGATGGAATTGATTAGTTCAAAAAAAGAGATACAAGAGCATCCACACAGAGCAAAAGCTTTTCGTGATGCCTCTTTAAAAGGGTGGCAGTATGCGCTCTCACATAAAGATGAACTGGTGGAAATTATCCATAAAAAATATACGAAAAAGATATCGAAAGAAGCTCTAAAGCATGAAGCAGAGGCGATACAACGACTTATTTTGCCTTATACCTATGAGATTGGATCGATTGATAGAAACTTTTTGAAAAAACAGATGGAGATGTTTGCTAAAGAGTATCATCTTACAAAGGCAAGACCTTTAGATGGCTATATTTTTTCTCCAAAATTGGTTGAATTTTCTCCGGATGAACAGGCTTATATTAAAAGACATAAAAAGATATCGGTGTGTGTAAATAGTAACTTTTTTCCTATAGTTGGTATAGAAAAAGGTAAGCTTACCGGTGAAATGGCTGATGTCTTTTCACTGATTTCTAAGAAGACATCACTAGAGTTTATACCTCTAAAATCTTTATCTGAAGAGGACTTTAGAAAAAATGCAAAAGAAAAAAAATGTGATGTAGTTGCTATGATTGCACCCTTTAGCAGTCATTTTCCAACACTAAAGGCAACATCTGTTATTAGCTCTACAAACTTTACACTCTTAAGTAAACTCAACCACTCTTTTAGCAGTGATCCTCAATCTTTAATAGGGAAGCGATTGTTAGTGCAAAAAGCAGCCTTTAAAGAGTATCTTCATTATCTTTATCCTTATTTGAGTGTCGAAATACAAAGAGATAAAAGCAAAATGGTACGTGATGTTCTTTCAAATAGAGCATATGCAATCGTAACACTTGATGAACAGGCAGACTATATTATTGATAAATATGGTTATGGAAAACTTAAAATTATTGGATTTTTGGCAAAAGAGCAACCTATTAGTGGCAGTATTGGAGTGCAAAAAGAGGAACCGCTTTTGTACTCTATTATACAAAAAGCAGTGAATGGTATCTCTCAAGAGAAGATTGTAGCTATCCGAAATTCATGGAGAATTAGTCGTTATCAGACAAAAATAGACTACTCTTTGGCTATTAATATTTTACTCTTTATGGGTATTATTTTGTTGATAATGATCTATTATCAACGTAAGCTTAAAAATTTTAACAAAGAGCTTGAGAAACAGGTAAATGAAAAGACAAAAGAGCTGCGTGAGGTCAACGAATCACTTGAAGCTACTGTTGCAGAAAAGATTCAAGAGCTTATTAAAAAAGATGAGATATTAACTTTGCAGTCAAAACAGGCAGTTATGGGTGAGATGATCAGTATGATAGCGCACCAGTGGAGACAACCGCTCAATACAATCACTCTACAAATATCAAATGTTCAACTCAAAGAGATGATAGGTGAAGGGGTAACAAAAGAAGAACTTTTAGAGTTGCTCAATGAGATAAGTAACACAATTATTTATCTCTCAAATACTATTGATGATTTTAAAACATATTTTCATCCTGCAAAAAAAGCTGTTGAGACACAAATGGGTGAATTAATTATGAAAGCTGTCAGTTTTGTTGAACCCAGACTTAAAAAGAATAAGATATCACTTGAATTGCAAGGTGATATAGAGCTAAAGGTTTATGTTTATGCAAATGAATTTATACAGGTTCTTTTAAATATTTTGAATAATGCGATTGATGCATATAAACAAAAGTTACAAGACAAAAAATCTATTATTATTGATGTAGAGAGTTTGGAAAATACAATAATTGTGAAGATTAGTGATAATGCAGGTGGTATTAAAGAGGAAAATCTTCAAAAGATTTTTGAGCCTTATTTTAGCACTAAAGGTAAAAATGGCACAGGATTAGGTCTCTATATGTCAAAGATGATTATTGAAAAACAGTTTAATGGGCGCATAGATGTAACATCATCAGAGAATGGCACTCTCTTTGTTATAGAAATTCCTAAACACATTCATGTTTAACCTGAGTGAATAATACACATATAGCTTAGTATCTACATCAATATTCATAATTTACTCTTATTTTACTTTTTGAGATTATAATACATGTAGATAAAATATATACAAAAAGATTGTATAGTTCATACACATTATTAAAGGTCCATCATATGAAAATATTACGTAGAGTTTTTCTCTCTTTGCTATTTGCTCTTTTTTCACTTCACGCAGCAGGGTTTTTGATGCCAGATGAAGCATTCAAACCCTATGCAAAGCTCAATGAAAAGTCACAGGTTGTTATTGGTGTAGAGATAGCCCCTGAGATATATCTCTACAAAGATAAGCTCACTATATCGCTTGTAGAAGGTAAAGGTATCTCTATTAAAGAGATAAAGTCACCAAAATCAGTTGAACATATGGGTGATGCAGTCTATCTTAAATCTCCAGAATTTATAATCACACTAAAAAAAGATGATGCGCTTGTGGGTATGCAAGATGTAAAGATGAAGATTGCTTATCAGGGTTGTTCCCAAAAGGGGCTTTGTTATGAGCCAAGTGAAAAAATTTTTACACTGCATATAGATACTGCAAAGTTGTCAGGAAGTAAAGAACTTGTTCCTTCTTTAAAGCCAATGGTAGAAAAAAATAAATCAGAGACAGATCTAATAGCTGATACGATAAAATCTAGTAGTTTTTTAGTTGTTCTTGCAACATTTTTTCTTTTTGGACTTTTGCTCTCTCTTACCCCATGTGTATTTCCAATGATTCCTATTATATCAGGTCTGATTATCTCTCAAGGCAAAGGCTTGACAACAAAAAAAGCATTTTTTCTCTCTTTGGTCTATGTACTTGCAATGGCAGTGGCATATACAATAGCAGGAATACTGGCTGGTCTTTTTGGAGCCAATCTGCAAGCGGCCTTGCAAAACCCATGGGTTGTTTACGCATTTGCAGCTGTTTTTGTAGCACTTGCGGCTAGTATGTTTGGTTTTTATGAATTGAAATTGCCAGATTCACTGGTCTCACGGGTAAGTCGAAATCCAAAACGCAGTGGTTTTGTGGGTGTGGCGATTATGGGATTTTTGTCGGCACTTATTGTTGGTCCGTGTGTTGCTGCACCATTGGCTGGTGCACTTGTTTATATTGGGCAAACGGGAGATGCTCTGCTTGGTGGAGCGGCTCTTTTTAGTATGAGTTTAGGCATGGGTGTACCGCTTATCTTAGTTGGTGTGAGTGCAGGGAAGTTTATGCCAAAACCGGGTGCATGGATGACACTTGTCAATGAAGTGTTTGGTGTGCTTATGCTGGGTGTGGCTGTTTGGATGTTGGAAAAAATTCTGCCATATTCAATAACCACTTTGATGTATGCAATGCTGGGACTCGGCTTTAGTCTGCACTTGGGAGCATTTAGCAGTGTTGGACACAGTTTTAAAAGAGCTTTTTCAACAATTCTTTTCATCTACTCTT
>CAZGSK010000050.1:0-8576 GCA_964528435.1 uncultured Sulfurimonas sp.
CACTTATCTTGGCTCTTGATGAGATGAAAGATGACAAATGGTCTCAAGCAACAGCGCTGCAAGACTTTCTCGTATAAAAAAGAGTGTCATCCTCACGCAGACCGACACAACTGTCGGTTTTTTATCTCAAGATGCAGTCAGGCTGCGTGAGATAAAATCTCGCCAATCAAACAAACCCTTTATTAAAGTATTTCAAAATTTCAAAAGCTTACAAAAAACGAATATTCGCATACCACAAAGTAAAAAAAAGATGCTCAGACGAGCAAAAAAGAGTACTTTCATCGTAAAAAATCAGGCTTTTCGTGTTGCGCACTACAGTGTAAACTCTACAATATTGCAAAAACTAGATTGGAGTTATTCAACATCGGCAAATGAGAGCACTAAAAGCTATGAAAGAAGTTTTTGTGAGCAAAAAGCTGATATAATAGTAGAAGATAAAAAAGGACTCTTTGAAGGAGAAACTTCAAAACTTTACAAAATAAACGAAAGTACAATAAAGAGGTTACGATGAGCAAAATAGTACAGATGATTTTGAGTGGGATATTTTTTACCTTTATAGTCGATTTTTTTCTTTTTTTGGGCATAAAAGAGAATTACATCGATGCACACAATATCGAGGTCTATTACAATATTTTATTTGCAGACCATCAATCCTTAATTATCTATCTACTCTTTACACTCATTACCGGATACATAGTGATATATTTGAGTAACAAAGTTGCTGTCAGCATCATAGGAACCCTCTTTTTACTATCAGCATCAACATTAATTCCCCCTGTTGGTGCTTATGTTGGAGAACTTTTGCTAATGGAGAAGAACATCTCTCTTACAACAGACAAATTTACCTATCATGGAGATCTACTCTATAATGGCAGAAAAAATATAACATTTTACGATTATGAACTAAAAAAAGTTATAATTCTTCCAAAAAATAAAATTCAAGGTGATTATTAGTAATGAAACATATAGCTTCAATTGCAAGCGGTGTCGCCCTTGGCACTGCCGGAATAATGATGATGAGTACACTCACGGGGTGTGAGCAGAGACAACAAGAGGCACAAAATAAATTTTTAGTTATTGAGCAACTTCCCAACGGAAAATATAAAGTTGTTGAAGAGATGCCCACAGAAGGTCCTACACGTGCGATTATTCGTGAACGTGATGAAAATGGCAATGTTCAAGAGCGTTTTATGAATGAAGAAGAGATGAAAGCGCTTGCCGAACAAGAGTACCAAAAAGTTCAAAACGGCACAAGTGAAACTATTCAAGAAGATAGCAGTGGAGCAGGAATGGGACTAGCAGGTACTATTTTAGCAGTGGCGGCAGGAAGTCTGCTTGGAAATATGATAGCAAACTCACTCATGAATAACAAAGCTTTCTCACGCAATACTCGAAGTGCCTACACAACATCTGCCTATAAGAAAAAAACAGCAAGAACATCTGCTAAAAAAAGATTTTTTAGAAATTCAAAAAGTTCAACATACAGAAAAAGCAGCGGCGGATTTTTTGGTGGTTAATTTATGATACAGACACTCAAGGTCAACCCCATTGATGATGCAACACTGGATGAGATAGGCTTTAGCTGGCATACAGACAGCGACGGCAGTAAATATGTAAGCAATGAGCTTGTAACGATTACACAATCAGAAGCCGAGGCGTATTATAATGCAGCAAATACAATATATGATATGTATGTTGAAGCTGCTGAGTATGTTATAGAAAATAATCTTTTTTTTGAACTCGGTATTCCCTTTAATCTTATTGAGATGATCAAAAAATCATGGGAAAATGATGTGCACTGGCATATTTACGGACGCTTTGATTTTGCAGGTGGTATTGACGGCAAGCCAATCAAACTTATAGAGTTCAATGCTGACACACCAACAGCTCTTTTTGAAACAGCACTACTGCAGTGGGCTATTTTAAAAGCCAACAATATGGATGAAGCAAAACAGTTTAACAATGTCTATGAAGCTATCAGTGAAAATTTCAAACGACTCATTACACTTTTTGATGATACGCAAAAGTTTGATACACTCTATGATGGTTGGAAGATACTTTTCTCTTCCGTTGAAGGTAATGACGAAGAAGAAGCTACTGTAAAACTACTCCAACAGATGGCAAGTGATGCCGGTTTTGTTACACATTTTGAATTTTTACACAATGTAAGTTTTGATGATGAAGGCATCTATGACAAAGAGGAAAACCCTTACGAATACTGGTTTAAACTCTACCCTTGGGAAGATATCGCCACAGATGAGCCTGAACTTGCAACAACACTGACACATATTATGCAGCATCAAAAAGCCATAATTTTAAATCCTGCCTATACCCTTCTTTTTCAATCTAAAGGGATGCTTGCTATTTTATCGGAACTTTTTCCTGACTCTCCGTATCTGCTAAATACTTCTTTTGAACCTCTAAAAGATACAAAACAAGTGCAAAAACCTCTCTTTGGACGAGAAGGAGCAAATACTAAAATAGTAGCGCCAAACGGAGATATCCTCACACAGAGAGATGGTCCGTATGATAACTATAAAAAAGTTTATCAAGAATATGTTGAATTTCCAAATGACGAAAAGCAAGCAAAATATCAAGCAGGTGTTTTCTTTGCCTATGAAGCCTGCGGATTAGGATTTCGAAAAGGTGGAGAGATTTTAGATAATATGAGTAAATTTGTAGGGCATATAATTAGTTAGTAATGATACCGGCATTGTGCTACAATTATCAACTCATCAAAGATTTTATATACAAGTCTATGTTCAGCTGTTATACGTCTTGAAAAATAGCCACTGAAGTTATCTTTGAGACGTTCTGGCTTGCCAATAAAGATAATCTTCCCATCCTTTTGTAGCAAAACCAACGATCATATATCAATCTCTTTTTTGATAAATTGAAGATTTTCAATCTCTTCTACTGCATCTAACAATCTTTCTCTATTATTTTTTGATGAGAGAAGATACAATGTCTCTTTCATAGAACTATATTCATCATACGAGAGAATAACCGCTTGCATAAAAATTCCTTTTAATGACAATATATTGTCAATAGGTTCTATTTTTGGCACTTTCCTACACGAAGATTTTTCTTATTTTTGGCAATAAACTTTGGACCGATGCCTTTTACATTCTCTAGACTCTCAACATCTTTAAAACAGTTCCCTTTTCTATAAGCGATAATTGCATCTGCTTTTTTACTGCCAACACCTTTAAGACTCATTAACTCACTTTTAGAAGCGTTGTTAATATCAACAGCACCAAATAAAAGACTCATTCCTAATACTAAAATTGCTAAAATTTTCATTTTAACCCCTTGTTATGTTAAATTCAGTTGTAGTATAACAAACTTAATGAAACAAAAAAAATTTATTGCATTTTGTCATTAATTTAATCTCACAATTTTTGGAATTAAATAATCGATACTATATACTTTTCCGTTTTTTCCATAATTTCTAATAATTTTTTACTATATTTTAAAACGTCATCAAATACTTCCTGTAACTCTTCTTCAATATATTCATGCACAATTGTATTTCGGATATCCTTCATAACTCGTAACTCATCAATATCTTCAAACAAACCTCTTTTATGTGCATTATTAACAACATCAACAAGTGTTCCCTGATTAGCAAATTCATAAGCATCCAAAGTTCGAAAAATCTTACGAATTAAAAAATCAATACTTCGACTATATCTACTACAAAGTGTTTCAAAACGTCCAAATTCATCAACTGAAAATTCTTTTTTAAGTCCTATGCCACTACATTCTTCATATGATATTTCCAACCAATTATGTTGTTTTTGTAGTAGTATTAAATCTTCTTGTAATTTTTTCTTTATCATAGTTCAATTGCCTCTTTTTTGATAATCTGCACAAATGGATCCTCAAATTTACCATCATCAAGTATGATATCTATCTTCTGCTCACCAAATTTTTCAAAAAAATCCAATCGTATTTTTCTAAGATCTTTTTTTTTCAATATTTGAGAAACTACTAAAAGATCTATATCTCCACCTCTTTTTGTATCATCTACTCTACTGCCAAAGAGATAAAGCCGTGCCTCTTGTGACAATTCTGCCAATGACTTTTTTAATGTTGCAATCTCTTCAGCTTTTAGTCTCATCTTGCTAATTTTTTCTTCAAAATAATTTTCCCTGCTTCAACACCCGGTTGGTTATATGCATCTATATACATAAATTTTGCACAGAGTGATGTAAGGAGTTCATATTCATACATAAGAGCAGCTATTGCACTCTCACATACACCATCAATAGTTATGACATCACAAGGGATATCATTGAGATTATTAATAGACTCAATCGTTGCATCTGCCTGCTTGTTAATAAGATCAGAAAAAGCTATACCGTTGAGATAATCCAAATCTTCTAAGCCTTCAAGTCCAATGTCTGGAATTTTTAAATCATTATCAAAATTCTCTACCTTAATGACCGTCACAGTCTTGTCACGTCTTCCTTCTACTATGAGCTGTAAAAAGGAGTGCTGATCGATTGGACCTATGATGCCGATAGGGGTAAGTCCCTGTCTTGTATCATTAATATCGACTTTTCCTAAACTCTCTCCCCAGAGCTGAATATACCACTTGTTAAAGCCCTCTAACCTTGAAGAGTAAGAAAAAACAACGTTAATGTTAAAATTGTACTTATACTCTACTAAAAATCTTGCTTTTTTTAAGATACGTGTATAGAACTCTTTTTTCTCAAAGAATTCATCATGAATTTTTTTGGCACCACATAAGAGTTCATCTATGTCTATGCCAACAATAGCAAGAGGCAAAAGTCCAACAGCTGAAAATACAGAAAAACGCCCACCTACATTTTTAGGTATTTCAAAACTTTTCATTGCATTTGCATCTGCATAAGCTTGTAGTTTGGAATCACTCTCTGTTACAACTACAGTATTGTTTTTATCGCATTTGACAAGAGAATTAATGTACTTGAAAATTGAAACTGTCTCTATAGTTGTTCCCGATTTAGAGATAACGATAAAGAGTGTATCTGCTAAATCTATTGCTTCTATTTTTGATTTAATATCTATGGGGTCTGTTGTCTCTAAAAAGAAAAGTTTTTTTTCTAGGTTGCGTGAGTGTTTTAAAAACTTATAAATTGCGTAAGTACCAAGTGTACTTCCACCGATTCCGATTACAACAATATTGCTCTGTTTTACACTGCGTGCATACTCTTTAAAGGGTTTCGTATCAATAAATGGAAGTTCATAGTAGCCAATATGCTCTTTTTCTTTGAGAATCTCTGCAAAAACAGTCTCATCAGAGATAGTTGGGTTGAAGTTGTGTTTATATTTCATTATTTAGCACTCTTTTTATAAAAATAGTTTGTTGCCTCCACAAAACCATCAACACTTCCACAATCAAAGCGTTTTCCTTGGAACTTGTAAGCCAAAATTCTTCCCTCTTTTGCCTGCTGTAAAAGTGCATCTGTTATCTGAATCTCTCCACCTTTGCCAGGTTTTGTCTCACGCAAAATATCAAAAATGTCGGGTGTTAAAATGTATCGACCTATGATAGCCAAGTTTGAAGGAGCATCTTTTGGATCTGGCTTTTCTACCATATCTTTTACACGAACCAAATCATCTGCAATAAAATCTCCTGCAATAACACCATATTTATTTGTCTCTTCCATTGGAACCTCTTCAACGGCAACTATTGAGCATTTATGTTCTTCATAGAGTTTTACCATCTGCGCCAAAACTCCCTTTGCATCATTATCACACAGATCATCTGCAAGTATAACAGCAAAAGACTCCTGCCCTATTAGTGTCTCACCCGTTAAAATTGCATGCCCCAAGCCTTTCATCTCAATCTGTCTTGTGTAAGAGAATGTACAGACATTAATAACACTACGTATCTGCGTGAGGTACTCCTCTTTTGAGCTTCCTTTTATCTGATGTTCAAGTTCATAAGAGACATCAAAGTGATCTTCAATGGCACGCTTTCCACGTCCTGTAACAATCGCCATTGTTGTAAGTCCTGCATCTATTGCTTCCTCTACACCATACTGCAACAAAGGTTTCGTTAAAACAGGTAGCATCTCTTTTGGAATGGCCTTCGTAGCAGGTAAAAATCGCGTTCCATACCCTGCAGCAGGGAAAAGACATTTTTTAATTGTTGGCATATAGTTTCCTTATATTTTTAATTTATAAACTTTTGCACTCGGTGTTAAAATTACCGGCTCAAAAAGTTTTGGGTCATACTCTTCAAGTACCATCAATTGAATGTACATTGAGTTGTATGTTTTTTCATCAACAAGAAGCATTGTATTGTAATTTACCATATAGATTACAGAGATATTTGATGAAAGATTCACTAACTGTACATTTTTTTGTAGTTTCATATCTTTTGTATATTGTGTTTTAACAAATCTTCGAATCGGCATTGTTTTGTTGCCTATTGTCAAATTGAGTGTTCTTTTGTCTAAAAATATATTAGCACCAAGCTGGATCTTTTGTCCTAAATCTTTAAAACTTCTAGCAACATAGAAAAATGGCTGTCTGCCCTGTCTTCCATTCATCAAGTCAATATTTGAGAAGAGTGTAACCGTCGGATAGATATTTATCATACGAAATGGTAAATAAAAATAGATATCTCGTGTTTTTTGAGGCAGTTGTATATCTGACTTGAGTGTTGCAAGAAAATCATTTGTATTATTAAAACCATAATCTTTTGTCATCTGTTCAATGTTCGAAAAGATTGTCAAGTTTTTATCTTCTATCTCTTCTTTGTGTGCATCTCTAAAGGCATAAGTCTTTTCTGTATATTCAACATCAAGACGTGCCATTTTTGCTGCTTCTGCTTGTGTATGCGTGAGCATAAAACTCACCGGAAAATTCACAGACCCACTGTGTTTTCCACCATCAGCCAAAGTCTTCACATCTGCATAATAACGAATAGGGTACCCATAATCCCACCAGGAGATAACATAATCTTCTCTATCTGCTCTCTTACCCAACTCTTGCAATACTTGAACTTCATTGGCATTAAAAACAGTCGGTACTTTATAGGCTTGTATATGTTTGTAGTTTGGAAATAAAATAGCAAGTGTAAAAGCTATCATACTGAGATATCGCAACTTTGTAGTAGGCATTATGCGTGCAATCTCTGTGATGAGATATGCAATACCAAATGCTAGAACCGGTACAGCATAAATAGTAAAACGAAGCCCTCCGACATATGCTAAAAATCCAAGCCCAAGCAGTGGCAAAGAGAATATCATAATACGCTGTTTATAGAGCAGGTAAATATACCCTGCCAAAGAGATTAAAAATGTAACAGTATGCCCACTTATACGCTTTGCAAATGTCTCAAATGGAATGTGCCCTGCCTCACGTATGGTTTGCATAACAGTAAAAAAGTGGAGTCCAAGACCTTTATCGGCGACACTGACACTATCTCTAAAAACATAATTTTTCAACTGTCCCCAGATTGGAGAGAGCCCACCCGAAACCAAGAATGCAGTAACTGCAAGACCTAAAATATAAAAAACATATTTATCATATTTTTTATCTCTAAAAAGAATATATGCAACAACTACAAGACCTAGACGCAAAAAGACATCACCATTCATCATAGCAAGCATCATAATAGCAAGTAGTTTGTAATTAAAAAGATTTTTTCTATCAAAAATTAATGTATATGCTAGTATTAGACCAAAAAATGAAAACTCCAAAGAGTATGATTGCGGATACCACCAACGATAGATTAAAATATCTATGGCCGTTATAATCAAATAGATATTTTTGTTTGTCTGCACAGCCCAGATGATGGACCAAAGCAAGAACATCGGAAGTACAATATTAAGCATATCAGTATCATAGTACCCTGCCATAGTACGATTGTAATAGCTCCACGCTACAGAAGCTAACAGCGCAGCAATAAGTCCCATCTCCAAGTTTTTCATCACACGTGCAATTAAAACAATAGGAATAACGACCAAAGAGCTTAAAAATACCGGCATATAAAAAATAACCGACTCAAAAGAGAGTGGTAAAATCTTTGCAAAAAACGCAGTAAGTTGTGATGCTGATGAAGTAACAGGAGAGAGGTCATGCAACTGGTGAAACTTATCAAAGTACTCTTTTGCATCAGGGTTTGTCGTTGTACCAGAGAATAGGTCTCTAGCACCTTCTGCCCAAAAATAACCATCATTAGTATTTATCATAAACTGCCCATTAAAATGAAAGGGCACATACTCTGCAAAATGGTAAACCCAAATAAGTCGCATGAGAACTGAAAAAGTAAAGGCTATGAAGATATAAAGCAGTGTTAATTTTGTTTCTTGTGAAGTTTTTCTCAATTGCTATTCCCTGGACAAAGTGAAAGAATTATAGCATAAAAACGTTTCTCTATACCCTTCCTATTCATTATATTCCTTTTTTACCAAGAACTACTAGAACTGTTTTATAAATTACTTTTAACTCTAAGAAAATATTCCAATGTTTTATGTAGTACAGATCATACATAAGCTTCTGTCTTGTATCTTCTATATTGGCACCATAAGGATAATTTACTTGCGCCCACCCAGTAATGCCTGGTCTTACAAGAT
>CAZGSK010000051.1:0-8495 GCA_964528435.1 uncultured Sulfurimonas sp.
AAAAAGTTAGCTAGTTAGATTAGGTGAAAATTGCACTTGATTTTAGAATTGGCGAAGGCTTTTGAAAGTCCCTAAAATAGGGCGTTGTGGTGCGCAGAGGGGGAGTTGAACCCCCACACCCGAAGGCACAACGACCTCAACGTTGCGTGTCTACCATTCCACCACCTGCGCATTTAAAGAGTGGTATTAAGAATGTCTAACTCAAAAAGAGTTAGACTGAGGTATATTTAGTAATCTATAAAGATTAACCTAAATATGGGTTAGCGTAAAGTGCGATTAACGCAATTACTAGTGCATAGATAACTTGTGCTTCGATCATTGCAAGAGCGATGAACATTGTAGTCATAAGTTTAGCACCTAAACCTGGGTTACGAGCAGTACCAGCGATTGTTGCAGCAGCTGTGCTACCCATACCGATAGCTCCACCAAGTGCAGCAGTACCGATTGCTATACCAGCAGCAAGCATAGAGTATGCTTTAAGAGTTTGGTTTGCAACTTCACCATCGTTAGCGAATGCAGCAGCAGATAATGCTACTAAAAGAAAAAGAATTTTTTTCATTGTATATTCCTTATAATTATTACAATCCGTTCGGATAGCGTAACCTCATTTTATATCATGAAGCAACCTAAACATAAATGCCCAGATTTCCCTACTAGAAATTGATAAGCGAATTATAGCTTCACTCTTATAAAAAGTAGTTTAAACCACTTTTTATTCTGCCATTCCCAAAGAGATCTTATTCCCTTTAAACTCTAAAATCTCTACTTTTATCTTTTGTCCTTCACTGAGCACATCTTTAACATTGTCCACTCGATCTTTAGAGATTTTTGAGATATGAAGAAGTCCATCTGTACCATCTGGAAGCTCAACAAAGGCACCAAAATCAACAATACGCTTAACCACACCATCATATACTGCGCCTACTTCATATTTTATCTTCTCTTTTTTAGGTGCATTTACAATTTTTTCTATATGTGCTTTTGCACCGTGTACACCCTCTTTATTTTTACCAGTAATCTTTACTTTTCCATCTTTTTTATCAATGTCAATTGCTACTTCAAACTTCTCAATTATTTCACGAATTGTTTTTCCTGCTTGACCAATAATCTCACCGATAAATCCAGGATCTATATGAAAATGCTCAGTTGATGGAAGAACACCATCATTAAACTCAATTTTTTCTTCAGCTTCAAGCATAATATCAATAATATGACTTCTACCCTCTTTTGCCTGATACAGTGCTTCTTTTAATATATTTAAAGAGATACCGCCAAGTTTAATATCCATTTGCATAGCAGTAATACCTTCTTTTGAACCTGTAACTTTAAAGTCCATATCTCCATCATGATCTTCAAGTCCCATAATATCTGAGAGAATTGCATATTTGTCACCATCACTTACCATTCCCATAGCAATTCCAGCAACAGTATCACTTGTCTCAATATCTGCAGCACGCAGTGCTAAATAACCACCACATACAGTAGCCATAGAAGAAGAACCGTTACTCTCCAAAATCTCTGAAACCAAACGGACTGTTTGACCATCAAGGTTTACAATCGGTTCAAGGGCACGTTTTGCCAAGTTACCATGACCAAGCTCACGTCTTTTAGTACCCATAATTGGGCTTGCTTCACCAACTGAAAAACCAGGAAAATTATAATGAACCATAAAGTTTTCATTTTGCGTTCCCTCATCTGTTAAACCCTCAAACATCTGTGCATCTTTTGGTCCACCCATTGTAAGGACAACAAGTGCTTGGGTTTGCCCACGAGTAAATAAACATGATGCGTGAGCAGATGGGAGAATATTTGTATCTATGCTAATAGGTCTCACTTCTGTTAAAGCACGTCCATCTGCACGGACTTTGTCATTTAAAATCTGTGCTCTTACAAACTCACGCTTTACTGTTTCTATGGCATCTTTGAGTTCTAACTCAAGATCAACATCAGCCCACTCTTCTTTGGCAGCAATAATATTTTTACGAAGCTCACGCAACGCAGTTGAACGCTCTGATTTTGCCATTTGAGAAAGTGCATCATTAATATCATTGACATGATTTGCTTTGATATACTCTACCATTTCATTATTAAGCTGATGTGCTTTTAAATCAAGTGATTTAATATCTTTTTGATATGGTCCAAATGCAACTTCATACTCTACATTTGCTTCAAAAAGAACTTTTTGTGTTTTATCTAGTACTTCTATTAATTCATCTTCATTCATTGCATTT
The DNA here is from genome assembly GCA_964528435.1 of uncultured Sulfurimonas sp. GTDB lineage: Bacteria > Campylobacterota > Campylobacteria > Campylobacterales > Sulfurimonadaceae > Sulfurimonas. The sequence goes on from CAZGSK010000051.1 coordinate 2,232, forward strand.
GACACATGTCTTGAGAGAACAATCGTTCCTAAAGAGGGATCCATAATAGGATCAAGTACAGGTTCAGGAACCTCTTCCACATCAATCTCTTCACTTCCGATTGAACGCATTTCAATCATTAACAGTTCCTCTTTTGTACCAGAGAGATAGAGATCAAGTGTTGAGTTTTTGAGCTGCGTGAGCGTTGGATTAAGAATAAGCTCTCCATCAACTTTTGCAGCACGAACAGCAGATACACTTCTGTTTATATCTATGTCAGATACATAGAGTGCCGCTGATGCAGCATTGAGTGCCAAGACCTGCATATCGGAATCTGCATCTGCAGAAAAAACCATAATCGTGATTTGTGTCGGATGTCCAAAACCTTTTGGAAAAAGTGGACGCAAACTTCTATCAACTATACGAGATGTAAGCGTTTCAAAATCACTCGGTTTTGTCTCACGCTTAAAAAATCCACCAGGAATTTTCCCTGCAGCATACGTTTTTTCTATATACTGTACTGTAAGTGGTAAAAAATCATCTTTTACTATTTCAGTTTCATCAATAACAACTGTTGCTAAAATAACTGTCTTACCTGACTTTAACCATGCACTTCCGTTTGCCTGTTTTGCAACATCACCAAAACTATATGCTTCTTCTCTGTTTTCTAAATTTAACGTTACATCATATTTCATCTATTTTCCTCTAGTATTTTCTCAATATTTTCATCATCGATCTCTTCTAATTTTTTATAATACAAATCTGTCTCTACATAATCATCAATATCATATAAAAAAAAGATTTCATCCACGAAAGTTTCCAAAACTTCCAGTACATCTTTTGGAAGTACTGGTACAGCGATATAAACAGCCTTTGGCTTTTGCACCAAAATCGTTTTAAGCGCTGTCATGAACCTACTTCCAGTTTCACTCCCCTCATCAACCAAAAGGACGACTTTATTTTGCATTGATGGAAAAGGTTGCCCTTTTCTGTATTGATATATATGACTAAGTATATCCTCTTCATGCTTTCTATGCGCTTCACCATATATATAATCGTATTGAATATCAAAGGCATTGATAAGATTTTCATTCAATACTATCTCTTCTGTCTCACTGACACATGCTAATTCACATTCTGAATTATGTGGTGCCATAACAGCTTCTAAAAAAAGAATCTCTAGTGAGTTTCTCAAACCTCTTTTTATGTAAGAGCCTAATGCCAAACCACCTTTAGATACTGCTACAATATTCCAATCTTCTTCTTTGAGTTTTTGCATCGGCATAATATCAACAAGCCTATTGGCCGCTTCTTCTCTGTTTTGGAGCATTTGTTTATACTTTTGCATATTCCTCTCCTAATCTTTCTCTTTATTTGGCAGCTTATATGTAATAAACGCGCTGTTTTTACTTGGCTGCATCAACGGCTTTAAGACGATTGTCACATAGATGAATTTATCATATATAGATGATTTTCCACTCTGCGTCAGAACTGGTCTATTGTTTTCACTATATTTTATACCAAAATCCCAACATCTTTTCTTATACATAAAACCTATAGACATACTTTTTTTCGTTTTTGTCTCCAAATCATAATTATAGAGTGCTGAAAAAGAGTAGTGCTTATTATAGTCATAATCAATTGATGAAGTAAGATAACTTGTATATCGATTAGGATCTGCCTCTTTAAAGCTATCTTTAAAAAGATGCGAAATTTGCAGATGAATACCATAAAGTTGAGAGACAGAAACCTTGTTAAATATTTTTGAAAATCTGTTCTCATCATAATTATAAAACATATTATTATAAAAAGAGAGATATGAACTAATCTTATAATCAAGTTCATTTTCGAGTTCTCCGTAGCGATTTGATGTAGAAGAGTAGGATACTCGCTGCGCCAATCTATGATAAAGAATCTCTTTTGCATGTTTATCATATACATACTGTGTAAACTCAAACTGCGCTGCATTATCTATATCGGTAATATTATAAAATTCACAACGTGGATCATTCTTATTACTTGTTTGTGAACAGAAATTCTTATTATCTTCATAAAATCCACTCTCCTGACTCCATGCTGAACGATTATATATCACCCCAAAACCAATAATATGAGTAAAATCTTCGTACGGTTTTGTAAGTTGTGATGTCAGACTAATAGTATGATAATTTCGAGAATAATAACCATCTTTGTAATCAAAAGTCGTTCTTTTGTCTTCTCCACTAAATGCAGAGTGTTGCATATATAGATTTGCAGTATAAGAAGCTGTTATATACTCATCAAAAAAAGATGATTGCAGTGTTACAGGTAAATTAATATCAGTTTGAACGACCTTCTTATTGGTCTGTCTGTGGATATTATTACTTTTTACATCAAGAGAATACAAAAGGTGATCTTTTAAAAGTGTATCCAAATAATAATGGTACTGAAGAGTCGGAAGTTTTTGCAAGGTGTTATCGTTATTGTTTTGTGTCAAATCTTGATAGTATTTAAAATATGCACCAAAATAATTTTGTCTCGTATTATAAAAGATATTGACCCGTGAAAGAACCTGACTTGCTGTTGTACTATCTGCCGAGTCTCCTTTTCCCAGGTTAATATAATCAACATCATTCATATGGTTAATATCTGCATACAGACCAGACTGTCCTAAAAAATCATGTCCACTCCAGAGGTTTAAAAAGTCTCTATTGTCATAGTTAAAATTATAACCATAGTGGGAGTCATTTTGCAGATTATTATCTAAAAAATATTTCTGTTTTTCTTTAAAATATCCCATCTTAAATTCACCATGAGAAACTGCTGAATCAACAAATCGAAAATTTGTATAAAGACCATACCCTCTTTGTGTTCTAATCTGTGGTAAAAACTCCAAATCCCACCAATTCTGTTCTGCTATATAGATAGGTTGTTGATAATAAAAGCCCTCATCACTAGAGATTCCAACAGATGGCTTGAGGAGCCCTGTTCGTCTTGTCGTATCTAAAGAGTAACCAAAATAAGGAGTATATAGAACTGGTATGTCATAAATATATAGACGCATATTATAAAGATTAATCCACATTGATTCTGTATCATAATCAGATGATGAAAACTCCATTGTCCAAAGCGGATCAATTGGATTACAGCCACTCACAACACCGGAGGATATATCAATCTCCTCTTTCGTCGCCATACCTTCATCTCCACTTATCCAGGTATCTGATTTATTATCTATCATATAAAAAGGTTTAAAAAAACGCTCTTTTTTGGCAATATTTAATTTTGCATATTTTCCTAAAATTTTATATTTTCCTGCATGGTTGGCACGAATATTATCAAAAAGTTCCAAATCACCTGTTTTTTTATCATAACGCGCTCTGTCTGCTGTAATAATATAATCTTTATATATAACAGAGACTCCGCCACCAGCATTAATTATTTCAGAATGGGAACTAAGTTTTGAAGCATAAATTTCTACTTTATCACCAGCGGACAAATATGCAATAGCAAATGAGAGGAAAAAAAGAACTCTAAACATTGACAACCAAAGTTTTTGCAGTTTTATCATGCCAAGTCTGGCGAGCTGGGTCCATCATACCCCATAAAAAGCCAATATAAAAGAGCATCTCACTAATAACTCTAAAGACAGCACGATTGAATGAACAGACTAATGTAGGATTTTGCAGTGTCGCTATCTCAATAACTCTGATTTTCATAGCAATTTTACCCAGTGTAGCACCGTACTGCATTACAAAAAAAGTTTGATAAGCTATCTTCATTAAAAGATACTCAAACAGATAACTATTTGTTAAATTAATCATCGCTTCAACTGTTTTTGCATTTGAAAAGGAATCAGACATTCCAATAATCAAGAGAAAAGAGAGCAACATTTCATCTATAAAAAAAGCCATGGCTCTTTTTTTAATATCGGCAAGGACTAAACCCTCACGATGCAGTACATTCTCTATCTCTTCATTCAAAAAACGCTCCTAGAGTGCTTGGTAAGCTATATCAGTTCTAAATTTTTTACCAGCAAAATGCACTTGACCACATCTCATATAAGCACGATCTCGTGCCTCTTTAATGCTGTTACCCAAACCTACACAAACAAGTACACGCCCACCTGTTGCATAGAGCTTACCATCTTCGCGACTCACACCTGCAAAAGAGATATGCGTATATTTTGCAATCTCCTCATGGTGCACATCATCCAAAATAATCTCAGCCGGAGTTGACGAACCGTACGGATAGTTTTCACTCGCCATAACCACACCTACTGCATACTGATCTGAAAATGCAACTTCAATTTCACCTAAACGATTTGTCGCAGCTTTATAGAACATATCAGCTACACTTGAGGTCATTAACGGCATCAAAATTTCACACTCAGGATCACCAAAGCGCACATTAAACTCTAAAGTGATAGGCTCACCATTGACGACCATAATCCCAATAAAAAGCACTCCTTCAAATGGCGCACCCTCTTTTTGCATACCCTCTAGTGTCGGGCGGATAATTCTATCTTTAACTTTTTGATACAACGCTTCATCAACAAGCGGTGTTGGAGCATATGCACCCATACCACCTGTATTTGGTCCTGTGTCACCATCACCAACGCGTTTATGATCCTGTGCAGCCGGAAGTAATATGTAATCTTTTCCATCACATACAGCAAACATAGAGAGTTCATACCCATCTAAAAACTCTTCAACGATCACTTTTTTCCCTGCATCTCCAAAGCTTTTACCACTTAACATCTCGCTAATTGCTTTTTTTGCTTCATCATGACTCTGCGCAATAATCACACCCTTACCACCACAAAGTCCGTCTGCTTTTACAACGATTGGAGTCTTTAATGTATTTGTGAACTTGAAAAGATCTTCAATAGAATCACTCTCTATGTAACGTGCCGTCGGAATATTATACTTAGCTAAAAAGTTTTTCATATAAACCTTTGAACCCTCTAGCTGAGCAGCCTCTTTACTCGGTCCAAAAATAGTCAAACCTTGTGATTTAAAAATATCTACAACGCCATCAACAAGAGGTGCTTCAGGACCAACAATGGTTAAGTCAATACTGTTTTCTTTCACAAAATCCGCTAGTAAATTATAATCTTTAATATCAAGATTTGTACCTAATTCATCAGTTGCACCATTTCCAGGTTGAAAAAAGAGTTCATGCCCTGCATTCTCATTTGCAATAGCAAGTCCTATTGAGTATTCACGTCCACCGCTGCCAAGTATTAAAATCTTCATAAAATCTCCATCTAAAGTAAAAAAGTTTACTCAAAGTATCGCAATACTCTAAGTAAACTTTTTAAAAATATATAATCCGAGTAGCCGTCACACTATTGGCTTGGTTCTAAAAGCCGAATTTGGGTGAAGAGAGAACTAGCTAACGGCGACAGTCTCATCGGCAGAGTTAACATACCTCAAGCGAGATCATCGGCACACGCTAATTCTACTTGTTCACGATATGAATATGTAGAACCCTCATATACGTGTTGACACGAACTACTCAGATTATATAAATAATTATACTCAAAATTTGCTTGAAATTATTTTAGAAACTGCTCTTTTGCTATTGCTATACAACTTTCTATACTTGTTTTGTCTGATAAAATATATTTTACCCCTTCTGGCAGTGCTTTTGCAGTTGTTTTTCCAATAACAATAATATCTTGATTTTGTAAAAATCTATGCTTTTGCAGATAACACTTTACACTCGAAGGAGAAGTAAAAATCAAAATAGCCTCATTCTTCACTTCTACTTCTTCTATTGCTTTGGAACAAGCACTCTCATAAAGGATAACTTCATCAATAAAATAGCCATCTTTTTTACAGATATCTACAAAATCAGAAGCAACAACTTTTGCACGCAAATAGAGCCATCGTTTCTCTTTTGAATACGATCGGATTTTATCTACAAGATTGTCACCATAACCACCACCAATATCTAAAATCTTGCCACCTAAATCTTCATAAGATTTTGCACTCTGCACTGAGACACAAAGTGCCGGCAGATCTATAAACTCTTCTCGTTCGTATTGTTGAAGTGCTTGGCTTACCTGCTTTGAAGTAATAATAAGATAATCATACTGAGAAAAATCAATCTCAGGTTTAAAAAAAGTAATATCGAGTGAATTGACACTTATTGCATCAGGATGCGAAGAGATAGAAAAGAGATAAATAGATTTAGCCATAAAATTTCCTAAAATCGATAAGTGTGGAAATTGTAAAAAGTTTGGTTTAGCTTGGAATGTTTTGAGGTTAAGGCATAGTAAACTATGCCGATGCCTCAATC
>CAZGSK010000052.1:0-8306 GCA_964528435.1 uncultured Sulfurimonas sp.
TTGTGAAGATACCCGCTTTACAAAAAAACTCCTCCATATTTTAAAAGAGCGTTACAATACGGATTTTAAAGAAGATCAGGAATTTATTTCTCTACATTCTCATAATGAACAAGCTTTTGTTGAAAAACTAGACCCCTCTTTTTTTGAGCAAAATGTTGTTTATGTAAGTGATGCAGGGATGCCAGGTATTAGTGACCCTGGGCAGACTCTGGTGCGTTATTGTATAGAAAATTCAGTAAAATATGATGTTTTACCCGGTGCTAATGCAGTTTTAACGGCATTTGTTGCAAGTGGATTTTGCCAAACACAGATGCTCTTTTTTGGTTTTTTAGATCATAAAGGAGTTTCGCGTGAGCAACAACTTCAAGAAGCGCTTTACAATGGTTACACAACTGTACTTTATGAATCTCCTCATCGACTTGAGAAACTTTTGCGTGAAATAATAAAAATAGATGGCAGTAGAGAACTTTTTGTAGCCAAAGAGCTTACAAAAAAGTATCAACGTTATCTTCATGGAACAGCTCAAGAGATTTTAAAGGAGCTTGATGGAAATTTTAGGGGTGAATGGGTTGTTGTTCTTCACGCAGGAGAGGCTCACGCAAATTCTGCAATCAGTCAAAATGACATTTTAGCACTTGACCTTCCTAAAAAAGTACAAGCAAAATTAATAGCAAAAATCACGGGTGAAAATACGAAAATATGTTATCAAAGACTACTAGAAAATTGAAATTTTTCTAAAAAAGCATATTCTTATTAAAAAATTTATTTTAAGTTTACAATGTAACGTTTTTTTTAGATAAAATACTTTTATGTTAATTTATGCAAAGCAACCAATATACTATCTTATTAATCACTACCCACAAAAAATAAAAACACTTTATTTGGCTAAAGAACTTGAGAAAAAAGAGTATTCTCGCCTGATGAAGATGGGTTTTGAGATCAAACGCATACCAAATGAAGCTGCTGTTAAAATGAGTAAGAATGCAAATCATCAAGGCTTTTTAGCTGAAGTTGATGACTATAAACTAGATGATTTTAAAACTTTTTTAGAAAAAGATTTTGTACTTGTTCTAGCAGGGCTTACCGATGTTGGAAATATTGGAGCAATTGTCAGAAGTGCTTATGCTTTAGGTGTTGATGCTATTGTTGCTTGTGGTGTGAAACGTTTGAATATGGAACCATTGTTAAGAACGAGCACAGGGGCACTTTTCGATATGCCTTTTGCTGTAGAACAGAATATACACAATGTGTTAAATGATTTAAAAATGTCAGGTTTTACTTCGTATGGTGCAGACATGGGAGGCGTAGATATTCGCCAAGCTGAGATTGCAAAAAAAAGAGTATTGGTTTTAGGTAATGAAGGTGAAGGGCTTACAGCACGTGTGAGTTCAAAATTAGATACCATTGTAAGCATAAAGATGGCACACGATTTTGATTCGTTGAATGTGAGTGTGGCAGCTGCTATTTTGATGGATAGGATGAGATATGAGTGAAGCGTTAGATAGATTAAAAGATATTGGTGCACAGAAGATTTATGAAGATACACATATTCCTGTAGAACATGTTCAAGCCATACTCTATGAGAGTTTTGACGGGCTCAATAAGATTCAGTTTGTAGGGTTTGTCTCTATAATTGAGAGGGAATATGGAGAGGATTTGAGTGCTACACGCTCTAGGGGTATTGGTTATTTTAATGAAAAAAACACATCAGATGAAACTATAACTGATGATACTATTTTTAAATCTTCAGGAAATAGAAAAAATCTCACTATTGTCTATATTATTTTAGTTATTATCCTTTTAATTATTGCTATCTTTTATACGATGCGCTCAGCAAATGATACTCTTGATGCAACTATACAAGAGAATAAAATCATTGAAGATGCGAAGAAAAATATTGTTGTCGATACAAATATTAGTGAAAATAATATGAGTGAAGACAACAGCAGTGATGCAAATAGCTCATCGATGATTGAAGATACGAACACGACTGTACTCGCTCCGCTTCAAGTTAAAGAGGAAAAAGCGATCTCTCATACTTTTAAAATCATAGCAAAAACAAAAGTTTGGCTTGGTTATATTGATGTAGCGACAAATCAAAAGTATCAGAAGACTTTTAAAGGTGAATTTGACCTTGATCCTACAAAAGAGTGGTTGCTTTACTTTGGCCATGGTTATATTGATGTAATAGTTGATGGCAAAGAGATGAAATTCAATGATAAGAATACTTTGAGATTGCATTATGAAAATGGTGAGATTAAGCAGATATCACTTCATGATTTTAGAAGATTAAACAGAGGTAATGCATGGTAAAACTTTTACTGTCTTTCCTTTTTCTTTATACTTTTGCTTTTGGGCAGGATGCAAAGCCCTTGGAAGATGCGACGCTTCAGGAAGATTCTTTAACACTCAAGATAAAGAGTTTTTTAAATGAAAAAACATATGAGCAGAACAAAGGTTTTATTGATGCTATCTTTGATCCTAAAAGCTCATTTTATTATAATGATAGAGTTGATGCGGTTAAGGTTGTTCAGACCTTAAAAGAAAATGGTCTTTTAAAACTTTTTTTTAAGACTCCGCAGGAGTTCCAACTTAATTTTAAAACAAATGGTTCACCACTTTTTTTTGTAAAACTGATGAGTGACACATTACGAAGTATCGGTTATTATCGTTATGTTACAACGGCTTCAAATCTTGATGCTTCAGAGTTTACATGGAGTATCAATCTCACTTCTGAGTATGCTACAGATCCTTTAGTGTTACAAAATCAGTTGCACAAAAGTTCTTGTGAGATTATTGACATAGAGAGAAACGCTCCAAAAGAGTGGACATATATTATAGATATCTCCCATGCAAAACTTAATGTCAGACATCTGCGTGACAAAGCACAAACAAAGCTAAAGCGTTCACTTTATGCACATTGGCTTGATGTCTCAAAGATAAGAACATTGAAAATCAAAAGCTCACGCAGAAACAGCTGGTACCCAAATATAGCTTATTATGACAGCTCTTTGCATCTGGTAAAAATTATAAAAAGAGATAAAATCTATAGAGAGATTTTGCTTAAAATTCCAAAAAATGCGACATATATTAAAATCTCTGATCTCTATACGCTTAAAAATGTAAGAGATGAGCTCACGTTGATGCCAAAGGGAAGACGTTAGTTTCTTAAAGATGTTATCTTATTGTAAATATTTTTCGCTAAAATGGCATTAGACTTCTTGCAAAACTCCTATATGTCTCAACACATTATAGGAATTTTGCAAGAAGTCTATTTATATTTTTAATAGGGCTGAATATGTTTGATGAGTTTAAATTTAACCGAGTTGAGAGACTTCCAAAGTATGTTTTTGCAGAAGTTAATGAGATAAAAATGGCAGAACGTCATGCAGGTAAAGATGTCATAGATTTTTCTATGGGGAATCCTGATGGACCAACCCCTGAACACATAAGAGATAAACTTGTTGAATCAGCCCAAAAAACAAAAACACATGGATACTCTACTTCAAAAGGGATTCCAAAATTACTGCAAGCTATAGCAGACTGGTATGAGCGTCGTTATGACTGCACACTAGATCCACAAACTGAGTGTGTGGCTACAATGGGTTCAAAAGAGGGTTATGCACATCTTACCTATGCGATAACAAATCCTGGTGATGTTGCAGTTGTTCCAGATCCTACGTATCCTATTCATGAGTATTCGTTTATTTTAGCAGGTGGAAATGTCATCAAATTTGGAATCGAATTTGATGAACATTATCGTCTTGATGAAGATAAATTCTTTGAAAATCTGGAGAAGGTCTTTAAAGAGAGTTCTCCAAAACCAAAATATGTACTTGTCAATTTCCCACATAATCCGACAACAGCAACAGTAACACCGGAGTTTTATGAAAGACTTGTTGCTATGGCAAAAGAGAAACGTTTTTATGTTATTTCAGATATTGCGTATGGTGACATCACTTTTGATGGCTATAAAACCCCTTCAATTATGCAGGTAAAAGGTGCAAAAGATGTTGCTGTTGAGTCATTTACACTTTCAAAATCTTATAATATGGCAGGATGGCGTGTAGGTTTCTTTGTAGGAAACAAAAAGCTCATCGGTGCACTTCAAAAGATTAAATCATGGCTTGATTATGGAATGTTTACTCCTATTCAGGTGGCTGCTACGGTTGCACTTAACGGTGATCAGCAGTGTGTAAGAGATATTACAGAGAAATATAATCATCGTCAAGAAGTTCTCATTGAGGCATTTGGTCGTGCGGGTTGGCATATAGAAAAAAATGAAGCAACTATGTTTAGCTGGGCAAAGATTCCTGATTGTGTAGCACACTTAGGCTCTTTAGAGTTTTCAAAACGTTTGCTTACGGAAGCTGGTGTTGCAGTAGCACCGGGAATTGGTTTTGGTGAGTATGGTGAGGGGTATGTGCGTATTGCATTGATAGAAAATGATAATCGTATTCGTCAAGCGGCAAGAAATATTAAAGAGTTTTTAAAGCAGTTTGATTGTAACAAGGAACAAAAATAATGATAAAAGTCGGAATTATCGGTGTAGGAACAGTAGGGACAAGTGTTGCAAATATCTTAAAAGAGAATGCAGATGTCATTAGCGCTCGCGCAGGTGTCAATATAGTTGTAAAAAGTGGCGTTGTAAAAAATCTCTCTAAAGATAGAGGTCTTGACATAAAGATAAGTGATAATGTTGATGATATTTTAAATGATAGCGAAATTGACATTGTTGTTGAGCTTATGGGTGGGGTTGAAGAGCCTTTCGCTGTTGTTAAACGTGCTTTAGAGAATGGTAAAGCAGTCGTTACTGCAAACAAAGCACTCCTGGCATATCACCGATACGAATTGCAAGAGATGGCAAAAGATATACCGTTTGAGTTTGAAGCAAGTGTTGCCGGAGGTATTCCAATAATTACTGCTTTGCGTGACGGACTCTCTGCAAACCACATTGAGTCTATTATGGGAATTATGAACGGTACCTGTAACTATATGATGACAAAGATGACAAATGAGGGTGTGGCGTATGATGCAATTCTTAAAGAGTCTCAAGAGCTGGGTTATGCTGAAGCAGATCCGACTTTTGATGTTGGTGGTTATGATGCTGCGCATAAACTGCTTATCTTAGCAAGTATTGCTTATGGTATTGATGCAAAACCTGAAGATATTTTAATAGAGGGTATTGAAAATGTCACTCAAGAAGATATCGCTTTTGCCAAAGAGTTTGGATATGCTATCAAGCTTTTAGGAATTGCTAAAAAAGATAAAAATGAAGTAGAGTTACGTGTTCATGCTTGTCTGATTAAACAAGAGGAAATGATTGCAAAAATTGATGGTGTAATGAATGGTATTAGCGTCGTTGGTGATAAAGTAGGCGAGACACTCTATTATGGTCCGGGTGCCGGTGGCGATGCAACTGCTTCGGCAGTTGTGGCAAATATCATTGACATCGCAAGAAGTGGAAAATCGACTCCTATGCTAGGCTTTAATCGTCCTATGGAGGGTGATGCTCTTACGTTAAAGGCGAGTGAAGACATTGAATCTAAATACTATCTTCGTATTAATGTTTCTGATAGAGCAGGTGTCCTTGCAAAACTGACAAAAATCTTTGAAGCGCATAATATCTCTATAGAGACTATGTTACAGCGTCCAAGTGAGAATGAGCGTGCAAACTTGCTCATTTCAACACATCTAGCAGTTGAGAAAGACATCCAAGCGATGATGCGTGAGCTTGAAGCACTTGATTTTGTGCATGCAAAACCTGTAATGATTAGGATAGTGTAATCAACCGAGATGAAAATCTTAATTACTGGCGCGAGCAGCGGTATAGGTGCTGAATTTGCTCGCCAGTATGCCTCAAATGATAATGAACTCTATCTTCTTGCAAGACGAGAAGATAAACTCCTCCAACTCAAAAATGAAATCTCCAATAAATGTAAGAAAACAACCCTTATAGTTGTCGATGTTCGTGATTTTGACACCCTGCAAAGTAAGCTGCGTGAGATAGAATCTTTAGATATGGTTATACTCAATGCCGGTATATCTTTAGGACACGCTCACGCAGCTATTCCTACAATAGCAGAGTTTAAAAATCTCTATGATGTCAATGTCCTTTCTTCGCATGCAGTTTTAGAAGTTCTGCTGCCAAAGATGCAAATGCAAAAGAGTGGAAAAATTGTCTTCATCTCATCACTCTCCTCTCTTTTTACTATGCCTACTGCCAAAGTCTATGCCTCTTCTAAAAGAGCACTTAATGCCTATGCAGAGGGAATCCGTTATAAATATGTAAAAGAGGGTATTGAAGTATTTGTAATGCTTCCGGGCTTTATAAAAAGTGAACTTACCGATAAAAATGACTTTACTATGCCTTTTTTACTTGAGACTGATGAAGGTGTGCGGCTAATGAAAAGGGCAATTAAAAGAGGTAAGAAGTTCTATGCTTTTCCGCTTAGATTTTATTTAACCATTCGCATTTTACGTTGGCTTCCATCTGTTTTACTGCAAAAAATAGTAGATAGATTCTAAGAATTTTTTGATTCCGATATTTTTATATGTACTCTGACAATGCAATGTATGGAGAGATGAGCAATCAACAAAAAACACAAGCCAAACTTGATGCGCAAGATGGTGTTAAGGCTGCAGTTGATATAGATGCAATGGAAGCATCCCAAAAAGCTTCAGAACAAAAGGGAGCTACCGAGAAGAAGCAACAAGAGGCTGAAAAGTTAGCAGGAGAGACTATCGGTAAAACCGCTGCGGATATTTTAGAGAATACGGCAGCTGCTTTGGCTGCAGGGAAATTGGCAAGCGACCACGCAAGCACTTCCAAATATAATTCCATTGATCAATATGCAGAGGCACAAGCACAAAAAGCAAGCTCTCAAGCAAGTGTAGATAAGACTCGGTTAGAAAAAAGTGAAGATCAGGAAATAACACAGAAAAAACTTGACGCAATGAGAGAGGGCGCACACGATAAGGAATTGTTTGATCAGCAAGCAATAGCCGCAGGTATCGCAAAGCGAGATAATCAAGGAAACCTAATTGCTACAAAAGGTTCACAATTCACAGATGGACTTTCAGCTTTGGGTGCAGGAGATATGGCTTCTACGTCACAATTAATTATTGGTGGAGAAAGATTAAATGTTGATACTGATTTGGATGGAAATGCTTTTGTAAATAGAGACTCAAGTGAAAATGTTAAAAGAGGTAGAGATTCGCAGTATGGACTAACAGGCTACGCAGAACATCTATTTGGCACAGCAGGAGAAGCTGCTATGTTTGGATTAGGCGGAGTAGGTTTGGCTGAAGGTTTGTCTCGAAAGGCAGGAATGAAGGATGGGATTGTTAAGCCTATTGGAAAAGCCTCACTTAATAAGGCTGCAGAAATTTTAGGATTTGAAAAGCCTTTTGGCTCCGAACCAGATGAGACCAGCGGTAAAACTGACAACAGCAACAACAACAAGACCTCCGATAGCCCCGAGAATAAGTCCAAGAATGGTGTTCATAACGACTCCTTGTCTAAAGATACAAAAAGTATAGCAGAAAAAGCAGAATTAGGTCAAGTACAAAAAGGCTCAGTAAAACCACAACCAGATATTATGGGTGAATCAAAACCAAGCCTTTCAAGACTTTCTGGTGCACCGGGAACTATCTCTGAAAGCGGCTGGCTCTCTCGGGTTATGAATAACCCGAGGGCAAGAATCGGCGGAGAGATTTTAGGTAGAGGGCTCTCAGGGCTTGATGCTATTACTTCAGGGAGTCAAGCAATAAATGACTTTAAAACAGGGGATAATAGCTCAGGAGTCTTTAATACAGTGCAGTCAGCAACAGCAGCAGCGTTTACTGTAAAACCTAGTCCAGTAACCGGAGCAGCTTATGCCGTTTCTACTGTTGCAACTACTGTTAAATCTGCCGGAGATTATTTGTATAAAAATGCTGATACACAATATCGTGGAAATGCCCCGTTGGCTGCAGGCATAGATCCTTATGTTCCAAAACACGCCCAAACAGCATTCTCAACCCCAAGAGGCTTCAATACAATGAGCGCTATGGGTGGCAAATCTGTTTATGGTGATATGACAGATGTGAAAAATGTTGGAGCAAGTATTCATATTAAACAAAGGGGATTTATAATTTATGAAAAAATTCAAAGCAGGAGCAAGTTGTGAAAGATTCTGAAAACGGCAAACCTCAGTCTGAGAACAAAGAAATTGAAGAGATATCAAGGTGGGAGGCTGTTTTTTGAGAAGTTTTGGAGTGCTATATTAGTTAAAACCAATTTTGACATCTTTTGCAAGAAGTGT
>CAZGSK010000053.1:0-8276 GCA_964528435.1 uncultured Sulfurimonas sp.
ATGAAGACCTCTCTGTTTTTGCAGAGCAAAATAAAAATTTTGCACAGGTTAAAGCCCAAGCGATAGCTTTGGCAGAAGAGTTTGGCATGCAAAAGCTTCGGTTTCACTCTTGTAACTCTGCAGCACTTTTTCAAACAGATGATTTCCAAGAAGATATGGCACGTGTAGGTATTGGAGCGTATGGCTGTTTAGAACTTGCAGGCAGTGCTGACGTTAAGGCTTTAAAACCGGTACTCTCACTCTACGCACAATGTAATTCGACTCGACATTTAGACAAAGGTTCCTGTGTAGGCTATGGTGCAAGTTATACTGTTGCAAATGGGTGTGAAGTTGGGAATTATGATTTTGGGTATGGAGATGGATTTTTGCGAGCTTGCTCAAATGGATATAAAACACCTGAAGGTATTGCACTGCTTGGGCGTATCTCTATGGATAACAGCTCTTTTTTATCGACTACAAAGGAGCTGTTAATTTTTAATGATGCAAGTAAAATTGCACAGAGTGCAGGGACAATCAGTTATGAGGTACTTGTTGCTTTAAAACCACATCTTACAAGAGTTATTTTATAGGAGTAGTCGTCTCGCTGTATAATACTTTGCTCTCCAGTAGGGGTTATAAATATTTGAGAGAATAACACCATGCTTGCTTGAGGCATGAATAAACTCTCCTCTCTCAAGATAGATACCGACATGCATTATCCGATAAGAAGTCTTAAAAAAGAGAATGTCCCCCTCTTTAAGGCTCTTTTTTGAAACTCTTTTTCCTACTTTTATCTGCTCTTTTGTTGTGCGTGGGATTTTCTTACCAAAAGCCTCTTTATATATCTGCTGAACTAGAGCAGAACAGTCTATACCGCTACAATCAGTTCCTCCATAGCAATATTTTGTTCCTGCCCATTTTTCATAAGATAGATAGAGCTTTGTGGTGATATAGTTCTTTTTATGGAGTTTATAGCTAACTTTTTTCTTCTGTTTTGGAAGGGCAAATTCTCTATAAGGTTTTGGAGATGAAGAGCAGGCACCAAAGAGAAGCACTATTGTAATAAGAAAAAATAGCGTTCTCATTTTTATTATGAGCTTACTTTTATAATTGCTTCAGGAAAAATGACTCCGTCAATGCCCAGTAGAGCCATCTCTTCAATTTCACTTTCTACACTGATATGTACTAAAATTTTTGCATCAAAAAGGTAGTTTTCAGCAACGCTTTGGGCAGTTCTTGCCAGTTTTTGATGCAGAGTGATGTAGTTTGCTCCTAATGCAGAAGCATAGATAAGCTCTTTTATGTTGTTAATATTGAGTGCGAAGGGAATTTGGTTGAGACGTAAATGCTCTATGATATCAAGATTTTTTTCTTCAAATTCTATGTAGATTGTAGAAGAAGGGGGTGTTTTCTCAATACTGTCTATATTAGAGATATGAAAAAATTCATCATTTGTTATAAATCTGTGACCAAAGAGAAGCATTATTTTTTTGCCTCTATGATACACTCATTTGAGCAGTAGTATTTACCATTGCTGAGTATTGCCTCTGATATCTCTACGTAAACACCGCAGTTTTGGCACTCCACCATTTCGTTTGCTTGTGGTTTTTGTTTTGTATCACTCTGCTTTGAATTGTTTTGTACACCTTTTTGTTTAAAAAACATAATGTAAACAACATAAATAACAGCCCCAATAAGTAGTACTTTTAATATCATATATCTTCTCCTAGTAGTAAATAGTGTCTATTTTCTCTCTCAATAATTTTATACTGCATTCCTTGAGTAGCCTCTACTTCATCAAAAACACGTTCACCTTTGTAAAAAAGAAATTTTGTATCTTTATTGCTGAGGTTTTTACTTAAATCAAGAAGCATTTTTGTATCGGTAACTGCACGTGAAGTGATGAGCTCAAAAACTCCACTCTCCATATTTTCGACTCTTTTTTTGATGACTTGAACATTGTCAAGCCCAAGATCAGCTTTTATGAACTGTAAAAAGCTTGCTCTTTTTGCAAGTGGCTCAACAAGAGTGACTTTTGTTTCTGGAAGTGCAAAGGCTAGTATCATACCGGGAAACCCTGCACCTGTACCAATGTCTAAAAGAGACTTAATAGAAGGTAAAAAGCTAACGGGAAAGAGTGCATCAAAGATAAAGTCATCTAGTGTTGCTTCATCTCTTGCACCTGTTAGATTGTGAATCTTATTCCACTTTAGAAGCTGTGCTTTATATTTAGTAATATTGTCAAAAAAATTATCTGGTAGAGAAATATTCTCTTTTTTTACGCGTGCTTGTAAATTCATAAGGTATTTTATCTTAAAAAAACTCTTAAAATCATTTATCGGTAGAATTTAAAGGTATTTTTTCCAATATTTTTAGCATTGTACATTGCCCGGTCTGCATATTTGATAAGTGTTTGACCGTGTTGGGAATCATCTGGATAGAGACTGATACCTATACTACAAGTTACTGTGAGTTTTTTGTCCTGAAACTCTATTGGAACCTGCAGAGATTCAACAAGAAGTTTTGCGATGATTGCTACACTCTCTTTGGAATTAAAATCTTCTAAAATAATCAAAAACTCATCTCCAGAGAGTCGTGATACGGTATCGGATTCTCTCACGCAGTTTAGCAGACGTTTTGCCACCTCTTTAAGAACAACATCTCCTGCTTCATGTCCGTAAGTATCATTGATATCTTTAAAGTGATCAAGATCCACAAAGAGTAGAGCGAATTTTGTATATTTTCTTTTTGCTTTTGCGATTGCCTGCGTGAGCCTGTCTTGAAATAAAATTCGATTTGGCAATTTTGTCAGTGTGTCATAATGCGCTTGATAGGCAAGAGTCTCTTTTTGTCTGAGTATCTCAGATTGTGCTTTTTGAACATTGGAGATCTTAATATCAAAGATAACATAAGCATCTCTGTTTTCATAAGTGATTTTATGCATAAAAGATTGCACACCATAGCTTGAACCATCTTTTCGTATATGTTGTGAGATGTTTGTTGCATTACCATTTTTGATCATGAGTTCTTTAAAATGAGCTACCGTATTGTGTATCATTGAGGTGTTAATATCATAGATATCCATAGAGAGAAGCTTCTCTTCGCTGTAGCCGAGTGTTTGAATAGCACCATCATTGACATAAAGATAATGATCTGTTTCAAAATCAACAATATAAATCTCAATTGAGGAGTTTTTCATAATGCTGGCAAGTTCTTTGCTTTTCATAAGAAGCTGTGAAAGCTCTTGTGTCTGGTTGTAAACTTCTTTTTCCAGATGTGCTTTTTGTTTTTTCAAAAGAGCATTGAGGGTCTCATTTCTTTGCTCGTACAGATATAAAAAGGTCATACTTAAAATGATGGGAATTGATATATAAAAATATTGAAACATTGTATATTTAGCTTCAGAGAACTGTTCCAAACTCAAAATGGCTATGAGAGAGATAGCAGAGAAAAAGAGACCTACTTTTTTCCCTTTGAGAAAAAATGCTGCAAGAATTAGGACAATATACCATGTTGTCCCGATAATGCCTATATTTCTAAAGGTAAATGTGATAAGAAAATAGAAAAGTGCGAGTAAAATAGGAATGGATATATTGATACTCTTTTTTGATTTTCGTGCTGTGATGATAGTAATAGTCGAGGCAATAGCAGCTCCTGCATCAACGATAGCTTGTACTTCTTGGTTTGTGATGTAGCGAATAATTGATAAAAAACTCAATACTACAACTATAATGGAGAGTATAGAATTGACAAGTATAAACTGCAATCTCAGCTCATACTCCTCTTCTTTAAAATGAAAACCGCTTTGTAAAAAGTTTGCAATAGTCATCATACATAAACCTTCTAATAATTTTATTGTACTCAAATTCCCCTAAAGAAACAAGTAAATAACAATTTTTATCTATAATTCATATATATTATGTGATAATGTAAAAAAATATTAGATGTTGATTTTTAGGATTGTATAAATGAAAAAGAAGCAGGTTATCAAAGCTATTGAAGATGTCCAGGAGTATCACCTGCAACAGATGGAAAAGGTAAATTTGTTAGTGTCGGGCAAAAAAGTTAAAAATTTAACACCTAAAAGTAAAGATGCCTGTGAGTTTGGAGGGTGGCTGTATGGTGACGCCAGTCGGATAAAAAAACTTTTAGGTATTCAGTTTTATAAAAGTATGGATCTCATTCATGAGTATTGGCATCTGCAGTATGAAAAAATTTATAATATTTATTATGATGATGAAGAGGATGGGGTTTTTAATAAGTTGCTAGGATATCGGAAAAAACTTTCTCCTGAGGAGTGTCAGGAAGTAGAAGATATCTATAGTGGACTTGAGCAGGCAACAGAGGACCTCTTAGAGGCTCTTACGGCCTCAAAAAGACGTATTGTTGCCCTTAAAGAGAGTATGTTTGAAGAGATAAACTAAGAGAAGATTTTTTTCATAGCATTAAAGAAGAATTTAAAAACTCCTTTGTTCTCTACAATTTCATTGATAAACTCATCGTAAGTGACATTTTTTTCTTCTAAAAAACCGCGAAGATACTTCTCGCTTGCTTGCATACCACCTTTCTCTTCAATCTCCAAAAGTTTTTTATAAATAGGGGCAATCGTCTCAACTGCTTTTTGCGGTGCTGCTTTTCGAAATGCTGTGTATGAAATGATCTCATTTGTTATTGGATCAACTTTCGCCTCAAACTCAGTTACTACCCAGTAGTAACTTCCATCTTTAGCCAGATTTTTTACAACAGCCATAATGTTTTCATTGCGTTTGATGCGATCCCACATCATCTTAAAGACTATCTTTGGCATATCTGGGTGGCGAATAATAGAGTGTGGTTGACCTAGGAGTTCTTCTTCTGTGTATCCGGATATCTCTACAAAATAGTCATTTCCATACTCAATAATTCCTTTTGGATCTGTCTTGGAAACTATATATCTTTTATTACTTAATTTTATTTCGTTATCTTTTGGTAACGGGCGTTTCATGGGTTTTCTCGCTATTGTTTTTTTTTGAGAATTATATGCTTTTTTGATAAATATGTGTATAATTTATGCAATAATGGTAGAGATATTTTTAAAGGTATTATGCAATGGTTAAAAGTGAGATGCAAGAGGCTATAAAAAAAGCAAAAGAAGCACATGAACTGCAAATGCAAAAAATTGAAGCGGCGATGAATGGCAAAGAAATTGATAATCCAACAGCACTTAATAAAACAGAATGTGAGTTCGGAAAATGGCTTTATGATGATAAGAACAGAATGAAAGTAATAATTGGAAGTCAGTTTTTTACAAGCTTGGACATTGAACATGAAAAGTGGCATACAGAGTACACCAAGATATATAATATCCTTTTTGATGAAAAAAATAAAAAAGGGTTTTTTTCTCGCCTTCTTGGAAAAAGTAGTATTGATCCTATGGAGCTAGATAAAGTAAAGCTTTATTATGCAGATTTACAAGAGACAACGATACGACTTTTACATATCTTGGCATCTTCACAGAGACGAATTGATGCACTTCCAGAGTCTAAGTTTCACTAGTATTTTCTAAAAGTTTTTGCATATTATCTCTGTCTAAGGGTTGAGAATAGTAATAACCCTGAATTTTTTTACAGTTGTTTGCAAGCATAAACTCTTTTTGCTCTTGTGTCTCTACACCTTCTGCAATAATACTCAAGTGTAAACTTTTTGCAATAGCGATAATTGCTTTTGTGATGGCTATATCATCCTCATCATCAGGAATGTCTTCAATAAAAGAACGATCAATTTTAAGTTTGTTCACTGGCAGTTTTTTGAGATAGGATAAAGATGAATATCCTGTACCAAAATCATCAATGGCGATAGATATCCCCATATTATTTAAACGGTTGAGTTTTTTAATAGAGTGTTCTGGGTTTTTCATGACCTGGCCCTCTGTTACTTCAAGTTCTAACCATGATATGTCAAAATTATTCTCTTGTATTGTTTGCAGTAGATCAGTAATAAAAGTATTTTCATTGAGCTGCTTCATGGAAAGATTGAGTGCAAGTTTACCTGGATTGAGACCTTGTTTGTACCACTTTCCAAACTCCTGCATTGCTTGTTGCATAACAATTTTATCAATATCAATAATTAAACCGTTCTCTTCAGCTAGAGGAATAAAATCTGAGGGTGAAATAATTCCTGCGTGAGGATGAATCCATCTTACGAGTGCTTCCATACCGATAATTGTATCTGTTTGTGCATTGTATTGTGGTTGAAAATATACCTTAAACTGCTTCTCTTTGATGGCAACACGCAGGGAATTCTCCATAACAACCCGGCTAAAGGCCTCTTTTGTCATTTCTGTAGAGTAAAATTGAAAATTATTTCTTCCTTCATCTTTTGCTTTATACATGGCCGTATCGGAAAACTTGAGTAAATCTTCTGCTGTTGTAGCATTCTCAGGATAGATACTGATGCCGACACTTGCTGAGATATGAAGAGTATGGTGTTTTGTAACAATTGGTTTTTTGAGTGTATTGATAAGTTTTTGTGCAACTGTTGCTGCACCCTTTACCTGTTTGATGTCTTTGAGGATAATGGTAAATTCATCACCACCAAGACGAGAAAGCGTATCTTCTTCACGTAGGATCTTTTTAAATCGTTTTGCAGATTCAATAAGGACTTCATCGCCTACATGATGTCCAAGTGAATCATTAATCTTTTTAAACTGGTCAAGATCAATAAATAAAAGAGCAAACATTTGATTGTTACGTTTTGCAGACACAATACTTTGTTTAAGTCTGTCTTGAAAGAGCGCACGGTTTGGCAGTGCAGTCAAACTATCATGGTATGCCTGATACTCTAATATTTTCGTTTGCTTTTTATAATCTTCTTTTATAGCCGAGATTTCTGTTATGTCTTGCGTTGTTCCAAGAAGCTTGAGTGGTGTATTGTCCTCATCATAGATAACACGACCATTTATAAGGAGATCACGGATCTCTCCATCACTTCGTTTTATTTGACAGATAAACTTGTGCACTTTTCCTGTCTTAATTGCCTCAGAAAGTAACTCTTTGGCTTTTGGAAGATATTGTGGCAAAATCATGGAAAAAAATGTATCAAGTTTTGTATCTGTACTATATGCAAGGCCATATATCTTATAACTTTGTTTTGACCAGATAGCTTCTTTGGTCTGAAGATTAATTTCCCAACTTCCAAGTCCGGCAATTTCTTCAAATTCAGATAAAACACTCTCCCTGGCTTTCAGCTTTTTGAGTGCGATTTCCGGTGAGTCGTTTTTTATATCTATGGACATGATTTACCTTTTTATAATAGATGTCCCATCTCATCACGTTTAACACCTAAATAGCCTTCATTGTATTTATTCGTTTTCATAATTATAGGGATACGTTCAACGATTTCAACATCTGAAATAGATTTAACTTTATCTGGATTATTCGTTAAGAGGCGAATTTTTTTAATACCAAAATGGTGGAGTATAAAAGTCACTATTTCATAGGTTCTTTCATCTGCTGCAAAGCCAAGTTGATGATTTGCTTCAACGGTATTAAGCCCTTTGTCTTGAAGAGCATAGGCATTTATTTTATTTAAAAGTCCTATGTTACGTCCCTCTTGTCTGAGATAGATAACCATACCTCCCTTTTCGTTAATAAGGCTAAGGGCATACTCTAGCTGGTCACGACAATCACATTTGAGGCTTCCTATGGCATCACCTGTTAAACACTCTGAATGAACTCTAACAATGGGAGTCTTTTCCAAGTTTTTGGCATAAATGACAAGATGCTCTTTTTCACCCTCTTTAAAGGCTTTGACTTTAAAGTCGCCAAATCGTGATGGTAAATTTGCTATCTCTGAAATTTTTATATTCATTTGTTAATCTTTAAAATGTTAAAATCTTTTACTAAAAATACTATTATAGCAAATATTGAAAAACAAAGGTTTAAAAATGTTCCAAAGATTTCGTCGTACTCGCCTTAATTCAAAGCTTCGTGCATTAGTTCGTGAAACACATGTTACTACAGATGATTTTATCTATCCTCTTTTTATAAGAAGTGGAGAGGGTATTAAAACTGAAGTGGCTTCTATGCCAGGAGTATATCAGATGAGTCTTGATGTGGCTATCAAAGAGTGTGAAGAGCTGAAATCTTTAGGGCTTTACTCTATTATACTCTTTGGTATTCCTGATGTTAAAGACTCTATTGGGAGTGACGCTTTGTGTGAGCATGGTATTATTGCTACGGCTGTACGTGAGATAAAAAAAGCACATCCGGATATGTTTATTGTGACAGATCTGTGTTTTTGTGAATATACCGATCATG
>CAZGSK010000054.1:0-7823 GCA_964528435.1 uncultured Sulfurimonas sp.
GCTTTTAAAATAGCCTCTGTAGCCTCCTGGGAGTTTCTTTTTTTATCTGTATCTTCGATACGCAGTACAAATTTTCCGTTGTTTTTTCTCGCCCAAAGGTAAGAAAAAAGTGCAGTGCGAAGTCCTCCGATATGAAGATATCCTGTAGGAGATGGAGCAAAACGAGTAACAACCATGATATGCCTTTATAATATTATTAATGGAATTTTAGGCTATTGTTGGTTAAAGGTTGGTAAAATACATTTAGAAATGACATCTTTTTGGGAGTCTATTTCCGAGGACAAATCCTCCCTACGGTCTGAGCCTCAAAAATAGACTCCCAAAAAGATTAATATAAATGTATGAAATGGAAGATAATGATAAAACTAATATTGGCAATTTTTATAGTAAGCGCTCTACAGGCAAAAGTATATGACGGAGTGGCTGTTGTTGTAGAAGATAAAGCAATTACACTGCTTGATATTAAAAAAGAGATGCAGACAGATCATGTTGATGCAAAAAAAGCAACCGATATTTTGATTCGAAAAAAGCTTGAGAGCTTAGAGATAAAAAAGAGAAATATCTCTGTGAGCTCTTCGGAAGTCTATGATGACATCAAGAAAATGGCAGAGCGTAATCATATGAGTGTGAGTGATTTTTATGATGCTGTGCGTGAGGCCAACGGACTAACGTCCCAAGAGTTAAAAGTAAAGATAAAAGAGAAACTGCTTTCACAAAAGCTTTACAATGCAATTGCAATGAGTTCTATGCGTGAGCCGGGTGAAGAGGAGATAAAAGACTACTTTGAACTGCATAAAAATGAGTTTAAACATCCTGCTTCTTTTGAAGTTGTCATTTATGATGCAAAACAAAAAGAACTACTGCAGGAAAAAGTGGACAATCCGATGTTCTACTCTCCTCAAATTGCAAGCAATGAGCAGGTTTTACCATATGATAGAATCTCTTCTGAGCTTGCATCACTGCTTACAAAAACAGCTGTTGGACACTTTTCTCCTGTTATTCCAAATGGCAAAGGCGGATTTATGAGTTTTTATGTCAAATCTGTCGAGTCTGTAAAAGATGTTGGCTTAGAGAGTATGAAAGCGCAGGTTATCAATGCTATTATGGCTGAGAAACGTGAAGTGATTTTAAGTGACTACTTCGCTAGGTTGCGTGACAATGCCGACATTAATATTATAAGAATGCCGGAGGCATAATGCTAAACGATAAAAATTTCATAAATATTGCTACAGAGATTGCATCAGCATCGAAGTGTGTCTCTAAACAGGTTGGTGCTGTTATTGTAAAAGATGGACGTATTCTCTCTACTGGTTATAACGGAACACCTGCAGGTTATACAAATTGTTGTGATCACTGGAAGGGTGAATATACTTCTGAGCATCATGAGTGGAGTAAGACCTATGAGATTCATGCTGAGATGAATGCCATTATCTGGGCGGCACGCAAGGGAATCAGTATTGAAGGTGCAACAATCTATGTAACACTTGAACCTTGTAGTGAGTGCAGTAAAAATCTTATAGCCTCAGGTATCAAGCGTATTGTCTTTTTAAAAGAGTATGAACATACACATTCTGAGATAGTCTCTAAGTTTTTAAAAGATAATGGCGTGAGTATTGAGAAGTTAGAAGTTTAGGCTTCTAAAAACTCTTTTACTCTCTCAGGTGGACGGGCGATGATAGCCTTGTCACCTTTGATGATGACGGGACGCTCAATGAGTTTAGGATTTTTTATCATAGCTTCGATGAGTTTTTCTTCATCTGTTTCATCTTTAAGACCAAGCTCTTTATAAACAGCCTCTTTTGTACGCATCAACTCTCTTGCAGAACTAAAGTTTAACATTTTTAAAAGCTCTTGTAACTGCTCTTTTGTTGGTCTCTCTTCGAGATATTTTACTACATCTTTTTGCACACCTGTTTCATCTAAAAGTGCGAGTGCCTGACGTGATTTTGAGCAGCGTGGATTGTGCCATATTTGTATTTGTGACATACATTTTCCTTTTTTTTCCTGTAATTTTACACTATAATAAGCATAATTGATTAATGAAGGTCAGCCAATGAAAGAGAATCGTTATAGTAAACTGAGTGAATTTGCCAAAGAGCTGCTGACAAAACCTTCCTTGGAAGAGGGGATGCCATTGATTGCTAAATATGCCAAAGATGTTATTGAAGCTGAGCGTTGTTCGATCTTTATCTATGATGAACAAAAAGAGCAGTTATGGACAACAATTGCTGATGGTGTAGAGAAGATAGTATTACCATCCAATAAAGGTTTGGTCGGTTATACTGTTAAGATTAAAAAACCTGTTATCGCAAATGACGCATATGGACACGAAGAGTTTTTAGCCGAAGTAGATGAGAGAACGGGCTATAAAACGAAAAATATTGTAACTGCACCAATATTTGACTCAGGTCGTAAGATTATCGGTGTTTTGGAGCTTTTAAACAAAGAGGGTGGTTTTGAGACGGAGGATGTCAAGTTTATGATATTTTTTGCACACTATGTCAGTGGTTTTTTAGAACTTTTAAGTACATACATGAGAAAGGAAGTCAATGAAAAAATTTAATCAGATTGCTGAATTTGGTAAAAAATTAATGGCTATGGATGATATACAGAACGTTTTAGAACTTGTTGCAGATGAAGCAAAAAGTTTGGTCGATGCAGATAGATGTTCCATCTTTATTGTTGATAAAGAGGACGAGATACTATGGACAAAATTAAGTGATGGCATAGGCAGGATTGTCATCGGGTTGGATTCGGGAATAGTTGGCGTTACGTATGAGACAAATGAGCCGCAAATTGTTAACAATCCTTACGAAGATGAGAGATTTTTGCAAAATATTGATAAAAAAAGCGGTTATACGACAAAAAATATGATAACTGTGCCTATTTTTGACTCGAAGCGCAATGTTATGGGCATAATGCAGCTGCTCAATAAAAAACGTTTTGATTTTGACAGTAAAGATTTGGAACTGCTGACATTTTTTGCAAACTATGTAAGCGGAAGTTTGGAGCTAGTTATTTTAAGTGAAAATGGTTAGGAAAAAGATTAAATGGAGTACTACTCTCAAGCATGTTTTGTTTATAATGACAACGCTAAAGAGCTTATAGATTTTGTAAAAGCCAACAGATACAATACAAAGATAGATGCAATTCATATTGATGAGTTTCTTAAGCGTGTTGATTCGATTCACAAAGAGATTGAGCATGTCGTTGTCAGCATAGATGAGAGCAGGATTGTTGAGTTCTTAGCTGCTGCATATCGTTATCACTTCTCATTGGGTATTTTACCGCTTCCTACACAAAAAGAACAGATAAAAAATATTTATGGGACTGTAGATATAGAGACAAATCTTGAGATCGCATTGAAAAACAATGTAAAAACGATTGATCTTGTTTTGGTGAATGATCAGCTTGTTTATTCACAGGCAATTATTGGGGATGTACCACTTCTTGGGAAAAAGTTAAAAAAGACTCGTAGCTCTCTTTTTAGAAGTTCACTCTATGCGATAAAAAAGTTTTTTTCCATTGAATTGCAAAAATTTGAGATTAGCACAGAGAACGGAAAAGTCGTTACAACAGCAGGAAGCGGTATTGTAATTTTAAATCATACAAGCAGCAGTTTACTCTCTAAAATATTTAATATAAAACAGACTATGAGAGATGGTCAGATTACATTGATAATTGTCTCACCTGTTTCTATTTTTAGTTATATTAGGCTTTTAAGCTCTTTGATAATGCCTCAAAAAGATAAGAATGTTATTCCTGAATCTATCGGCTATATGAAAAGTAAAAGTTTTGAGATAAAGGCAAGTCATAGCAAACGGGTACAATTTGATAGTGGAGTAAATGTAGCGCTGCCTGTAAAGTTTAGTATTGTTACAGATGCGTTAAAACTCAATGCAAGTGAGGAGTTCTGGGCAAATAATGAGAAAATAAGCAGCTCCAAAGAGACGATAAAAGTTAAAAATCTTCCAGATAAAAATGAAGCACAAGAGTATGTGCAGAAGAAACATATTCCATTTTTTCGTTCTGCTTCTGAAGAGCGTTTTCGAGAACTTTTTCAAGTTCTTAGAAGTGATGCAAAGCTCAATCATACCTTTTTGGCACTAATGATACTCAGTACCATTCTTGCAACATTTGGGCTTTTTGCAAACAGTGCTGCTGTCATCATTGGGGCGATGCTTGTTGCACCGTTAATGACACCTATTGTCTCACTCTCTATGGGGCTTTTGCGAGGTGATAGTAATATTATTAAAGAGTCTCTAATAAAAATAGCCGTAGGTGTTGTTCTTGCTTTGCTTGCATCATCTCTGCTTGCATTTATGCTTCCTTACTCTGAGATTACTCCAGAGATGCGTATGAGAATCAATCCAACACTGCTTGATTTAGGTGTAGCGATACTCTCCGGGATTATAGCAGCCTATTCAAAATCATTTAAAGAGATTATTCAAAACCTTGCTGGCGTTGCAATAGCAGTGGCTTTGGTGCCTCCATTGGCAGTCTCAGGTATCGGAATAGGATATGGTAATTTTGCTCTGTTCAGCGGTGCTTTTTTACTCTTTTTTACCAATCTTGTAGGGATTATTTTAGCAGCAGTGATGACTTTTAACATATTGGGATTTTCCAATGTTGTTAAAAGTAAAAAGAGTGTTATCTTTATCTTTTTGATTTTGTTGGCTATTAGTTATCCGCTCTATATTTCATATGATAGGATGCTTCAAAAGTATGAGATAGCGACTGCACTTAGACATCACCGTTTTATTGTTAATGACAAGTATATTATTGTCAAAGATGTTACAGTAGAGTTTGTTGATAATGTAAAGGTTTTTAAGCTGGTGATATTGGTACACGAATCTTTAAATCGTCAAGATCTTGAAGCTTTGAAAGCTGATGTTGAAAGGCTCTTTGATGCCGACCTTTTTATAAAAACGCAAGTGGAGTATATCTTATGATACGATTGCTTTTAATTGCATTGGTGCTGCTTGGAAGTTTGAGTGGGTGCAAGAAAGAAAAAGAGATAAAAAAGAGTGGAAAAGTTGTTAAGATAGGAGTATTGGCGCCACTAAGTCAAGAAAATAGTAGATATGGAATTCAGAGTCTTGCTGGTGTTAGGTTTGCAAACAAAGAGCATAGATTTTTAAAAAATGGTGATGAAGTGGTGTTCGAGATTATCGATACAAACAGCTCAAAAGAGGGGACGCAAAGAGCTTTTAAGCGATTGGTAGATAAAAATGTTACTGCAATTATCTCTTTTGTTGGGAGTGATAATACTTTAGGCTTAAAAGAGAACCTTAGTAAGAGTCATATTCCCGTTATTGCAAGCTTGGCAACCAATAATCAAATAAGCAGATTAAGCCAGAATATAGTACAGGTGTGTATGAGTAATAAAGATGAATCTTTGGTTGCCGCACACTTTGTTAAAGATGAAAAGTTTATAAAGAGGGTAGGTGTTGTCTATAATGCGAATAATGCCTACTCAAAAGCTCTGGCAAAGGAGTTTACGCATTATTATAAAAAGCTTTACGGAGAGGTGGCTTTTTCTCTTGATCTCTCCAAAAAAGGAGCTCTTGAAGCACTTGCTGAAGAAGACCTCTCTCAAATAAAAATGATTTTTTATACAGCAGGTGTCAAGGATAGTATTGCAGTTTTGAAAATTCTCAAATCCAAAGCTAATGCTACAATGTTGGTATCAGATGGTCTGCTTAGTTCAGCAAAAGAGAATATAAAGGATGATGTAAATCTTTTAAATGGTATCTATATTGTTGAACATTATGCAAGTGATGTCAAAGGAAGCAGCACTTATAAGAGGCTTCAAAGAGTTTTGAAAAAAGATGCAATTGAAGATAGCAGTTATGCATTTTTGGCGTATGACAGTTATGAACTTCTTTATGATGTTTTAAATAGCTGTCCTAGTGATAAAGAGCAGTGCATGCGTGCTCTTTTGCATAATAGTGATGTTGTTCGTGGTATAGCGAGTAATTTTAGTATGATAGACGGAGCGGTGCAGCGTGAGATATATATAGATAAGGTAGAAAATTTAAGACTCAAAAAAGTAATTATTACCTATTGAGTTTTTTGTAATGCCCTATGCGCTTCATAGGCAAGACGAATTACGCCAATTGCGTAGTTTGATGAGTTATTGTAACGCATGATTTTTGCAACATACTCTTTTAAGTAGTTTAGCTCTGGTCTGTTCTTTGTAAAGCAGGCATATTTTTTGCCTGTTTTTGTATTTTTTTCATGGACAAATGAGCAGTTTTTGTTCTGGTATGCAAACTCATACCACTCATGCTCTATCTCTGCTACATCAGGCATTTTACTCCACTCTATGAGCTCTGTAAACTTTGCTTTTTTATGCAAAAATTTTGCAGCAGATAAGATGGCATCTTCCATTTTTGTAAGATCAGCAACTTTGCCATAAAAACTCTCTGTATAAATAAAGGAGTTTGGCATAAACTGAGGGATACCAACAGCGCCCGCATAAGAGCTTGGAAGGTTACACTGTTCAGGCTCAACCCCCTCTTTATAACAGTGCTCAATAATGGCTGCCATATTGGTTTTACTCATATTAAGCAGCCATTTTTGACGTGAAGTTTTTGCTTTTGTGCGGGTGAGAATAGTATTAAAGACAATGAAGGCATCATGTGTTGGTTTGATTTTTCCAAGCTTTGTCTCTTTAAGCAAGATTGCTGCAATAATCTCACGATTGACACCATATTTTATCTCTGCAAGGTCATAAGCATGCTCATATTCCTGAAGATTGGCGACCATTCTTGGAACATATTTTACAAGGACATTGTTGGCTTTTTTTTCTCTCTCTCGATGGTACTGAATTTTTGAAGGTTGGATGTACTTCCATGTAATTTCATCATACTTTTGCGTTTTAAAGTAAGAGAGCAAAAATCTGTTTGCATACTTGTATGATACTCCGTGCTTGACAACTTTTTTACAGATCTCTGTGTAGTGTGGATTTTTAAAGGTGCAGTTGTCGTATTTTGCCCAAAGTGAAGTTGCTAACAGTACAAAAAATATACTAAAAATTTTCATTTATCTCTTTTAATCTCTCAGGTGTTCCGATATCGTGCCAGACCCCCTTATAGAGCTCTCCTGAGATCTCTTTTTTCTCAATGAACTCACGTAACAGAGGAGCAAGTGGAGCTTTTTTAGCACTGATACCATCAAATATTTTTGGATTATAGTATCCTATACCTGAAAAAGTGTAGAGTTCATCGTTTTTATTCAAAACCAAAGAGTCTTCTAAGCCAAAATCTCCCTCTTTGTTATGCTCTGGATTGGGCACAAGAATAAGATGCGCTAGTGTATCAGGGAGTTTAAAATCTGGATTGAATTCATAATCACAAAAAATATCACCATTGACAACCAAAAAAGGCTCATTGCCTAAAATATCTAAAGCCTTGACAATCCCACCAAGAGACTCTAAAGCGCCCTCTTCTTGCTCATCTGAGTAGTATAGGTGTACTCCCCAACGTGAGCCGTCACCCAAAGTTTTTGGAATGAGATGCCCCAAATGAGCGATGTTGATAACAATCTGATCAAATCCTGCTTTTGCTAGTTTTTTAATATGCCACTCTATCAGCGGTGTACCGCCAACAGGCAGCAGCGGTTTTGGAATCATATCAGTAAGTGGACGCATCCGTTCCCCACGACCTGCTGCGAGTATCATAGCTTTCATTGTGTCAGCCTTTTAAGTAGTGTTGCAAACTCTTTAGTCTCATCATATCTCTGTGCGGTATCGAGTGTGTAGTGCAGGGTGAGGGGGATGTCTTTGAGGTAGCCCTCTTTACCGTCACGCAGGTGCAGGC
>CAZGSK010000055.1:0-7819 GCA_964528435.1 uncultured Sulfurimonas sp.
GAAGAAGTTAGTTTTGGCAACATCAAACAAGGGAAAAGTAAGAGAGATAAAAGAGCTTTGCCAACATTATGAAGTCGTTGCATATACAGAGCTTATTGACGAATTTGAGATAGTCGAAGATGCAGATACCTTTAAAGAAAATGCTCTGATTAAAGCACGAGCAGTCTATAAAGCTTTGGGTGATGAAGAGGCTGTTGTCCTTGCAGATGACAGTGGTATTAGCGTAGATGTGCTCGGCGGTGCTCCTGGAATTTACAGTGCGCGTTATGCAGGGGAGAATGCAAGTGACAAAGACAACCTTTATAAGCTCATAGAAGATATACAAGCCAAAGGTGTCTCAAGTTCACCTGCACATTATACTGCGGCCATTGCCATTGTAACAAAAGATAAAGAGCGAACTGTGCATGGTTGGATGGTTGGAACTGCAATTACACAAGCAAGAGGAGATGGTGGTTTTGGATATGATCCTATGTTTATTCCGTTGGGATATGAGAAAACATTGGGTGAGTTAGACAATGAGATAAAGAAAAAATTATCTCATCGTTCAAAAGCGCTCTCTTTGGCTTCAAAAGTTTTGAAAGTATTATAAAAACTTGCGACTAAGCTCATAAAATGAGTGCTCAAGTCTCTGTAAAACTAAATGTAGGTGGGCGTTATATCTGCTGAATTTCTGCATGATATCTCCTTTAACATTTATAACTAAAGAAGATGAAGCAATTTTTATTCCATTAGTGAGTTTTTAGTGAAAAAGTAGAAGTAAGAAGATGCCAAATACAATTCTATAGACTCCAAAAGCAACAAAGGTAAATTTTTCTAAAAACTTTAAAAAGAGTTTGATGGTTAAATATGCGACAATAAAAGCAACGACAAAACCAAGTGCGAGTGTCATTAAGTTTGCATCAGAAAATTCATGATAATGTTTGAGGAGATCATAGCCTGTAACTGCACACATAACAGGAAAGGCAAGCAAAAATGAAAATTCAGCACTTGCCTTGCGTGAGAGTCCGACAAGCAGTGCACCGATAATGCTGGAACCTGCACGTGATGTTCCTGGTATTAGGGCGAAGATCTGCGCAATACCAATAAGAAAAGCCTGCTTATAAGAGACTTTTTCTACATCATCAATGAGTTTTTTCTCATTTGGAATGTAGAATTTTTCAACAATTAAAAAAACAATGCCTCCAACAATAAACATAGTAGCTACAACATTAATGCTAAAGAGTGCTTTTATTTGATGTGAAAAAACAAAACCAACAGCACCAATTGGGATAAAGGCGAGAATGAGCTTTTTCCAAAGTTCTGTTTTTTTGAGAGTGAATTTCTCTTTGTAGTTAAGAACGACAGCTAAAATCGCGGCAAATTGAATAATAACTTCATAGGCTTTGGTTACGCTTGTTTGGTTAATACCTAAAAATTTTGAAGCAACAATAAGATGCCCTGTTGAAGAGATAGGGAGAAATTCTGTAAAACCTTCAATAACTCCTAAAATGGTTGAATCAAATAGTGTCATTTTTTGCCTTATAATTTATAATTTAAACATATTTCGATATAATACGAGGTTTTTTTAAAATTAAACATTAAACCAAGTAGGAAAAACTCAATGTTACTATTTACTCCCGGTCCGACTCCAGTACCTCAAAACGTTAGAAATGCAATGGCTGCTGAAACAATGCATCACCGTACACCTGAATTTGAAGCAATTTTCAAAAAGACACGTGAACATCTTTTTGAACTTTTTGCCACAGATGAAGTTGTTATGATAGCTTCTAGCGGAACAGGCGCTATGGAAGCAGCAGTTAGCAATCTTTGTCACAACACACTGCTTAATGTTAACTCTGGAAAATTTGGAGAGCGTTTTGGCAAAATAGCAAAAGCATATGGACTTGGCTCTGTTGAGATTAAAAATGAGTGGGATACACCCGTCAGTGTTGAAGCTGTTGTTGCAGCAGTAAAAGCAAATGCAGATATTGACGCTATTGCTGTTCAGATCTCTGAGAGTGCAGGTGGTCTTCGTCATCCTGTTGAAGAGTTGGCAAAGGCTGTTAAAGCCATTAATCCTGAGATTATGATTATTGCTGATGGTATCACTGCTGTTGGAGTAGAGAGAATAGATGTGACAGATATTGACTGCCTTATTGCAGGAAGTCAAAAAGCATTGATGCTGCCACCGGGACTTGCAATTTTAGGACTCAGCAATGCTGCAATTGAGAAGATAGGAGAGGGAAGAGGTTACTATCTTAACCTTGCTTCAGAAATTAAAAAACAGCGTCAAAACACAACTGCTTATACGGCAGCTACAACGTTAATTATAGGTCTTTTAGAAGTTTTGGAGACGATTAAAAAAGAGGGTGGTTTTGGTGTGCTTTATTGCAATACTGCCAGACGTGCTAAAGCTACAAGAGCAGCGCTAGAAGCGATTGGGTTGCACTCTTATCCTAAAGTTCCTGCTCAAAGCATGACAACGATTGATGATAAAGACGCATCAAAGATTCGTTCTGCGCTTAAAGAAGAGTATGGTGTCAATGTTGCAGGTGGACAAGATCATCTAAAGGGTAAGATCTTTAGAATTAACCAAATGGGGCTTATTGCTCCGTATGAATCTATTTGGGTTGTTAATGCAATAGAGTTAATTCTGCATCGTATGGGACGCTTGGAGTATGCAGGTCTTGCGTCAAAAGTTTATAATGAAACCTACTTTAAATCTGCATTAGAAAAAAAAGAGATATAGATGATACTTGAACATGAAATTCCAAACGGTTCTAAACTTTACTTTGGTAAGAGTGCAAAATTAAAGCGTCATATTGAAGCAACTGCAAGTGAAGTGCTTGATGTAAATGGATATGAAGAGATTGTAACACCGATTTTTTCATATCATCAACATAAATCTATTGCAGATGAGCGTGAGCTTATTCGTATTAATGATGAAAAAAACCACTCTCTTTCGTTGCGTGCAGATTCAACAATAGATGTAGTCCGCATTATTGAAAAGCGTTTGGGAGAAAATACAAAACAGAAAAAATGGTTTTATATTCAACCTGTCTTTACCTATCCTACTGTTGAACAGTATCAGGTAGGTGTCGAGTTTATGGGTGAGAAAAATTTGGCTTCTGTTATGAATCTTACTGTTGATATCTTTGATAAGTTAAAATTACAACCTTTAATGCAAATCTCAAATATGAAGATACCTAAGTTGTTGAGTGCTATGTTTGAGACACTGACGATTGATGATTTTAGATATATTAATATAGATAAATTTATTAGTTTAAAAGAGGAGTGGCTCACAAAGTTAGTCTATTTACAGCATTTAGATCAGATTGATGAAGTTATTGAAATTGCACCAAAAGAGATAGCCGATGAACTCTTGAAAATGAAAGAGTTATGTCTAGAATTGAAGTGTGATAATGCAGTACTTGCACCGATGTATTATGCAAAGATGCTCTATTATGATGAGCTCTATTTTCGTGCTATTGTAGAGAACGAGGTCTATGCGCGTGGTGGAAGATATAAAAATGGTGAACTGACATCAGTTGGATTTGCAATATATACAGATGCTTTATGCGAAGCATTAGAGAAAGAGGGAAAATAAACAATGAATAGAAATAAAGCAGATGTAATCGTCGGAATCCAGTGGGGTGATGAAGGCAAAGGTAAAATAGTAGATAAGTTAGCGTTAGAGTATGATATGGTTTGTCGTTCTCAGGGTGGACACAATGCGGGACATACTATCTGGGTAGATGGTGTGAAGTATGCTTTGCACCTTATTCCATCAGGTGTGCTTAACCCTAATGCTGTTAATGTTGTAGGCAATGGTGTTGTCCTCTCTCCTTCATCTATCATTAAAGAGATGGAGCAGTTTGAAGGACTTGAAGGGCGACTTTATATCTCTGATAAAGCGCACCTTAATCTCTCTTACCATGCAATGATAGATCAGGCAAAAGAGCGTCTTAAGGGTGATAAAGCAATCGGTACGACGGGTAAAGGAATTGGACCTGCGTATTCTGATAAAATCAACCGCATAGGACATCGTGTAGGTGAACTTTTAAATCCCCAAAAATTGTGTCAGACAATTTTGGACTATTTTGAGCAAAACAAACCTATCTTTGATGTTATGGACCTACATGCTCCAAAAAGAGAAGATCTTTTAGCAGAGTTAACCGAGTATAAAAAGAAACTTGCTCCTTTTATTACAGATACTACGCAGATGGTATGGCGTGCACTTGATTCTGAGGGTAAACGCGTACTTTTAGAGGGTGCTCAGGGTACTATGCTTGACATCGACCATGGAACATACCCATATGTTACTTCATCTTCAACAGTAAGTGCAGGGGCTTGTACAGGTCTTGGACTTAACCCTAAGGATATCGGAAAAGTGACAGGAATCGTAAAAGCATACTGTACGCGTGTTGGTAACGGACCATTCCCATCAGAAGATCTTGGTGAAGATGGCAAGCGTCTTGGTGAGCAGGGGCATGAGTTTGGAACAACAACAGGACGTGCAAGAAGATGTGGTTGGTTTGATGCCGTAGCTACGCGTTATGCAAGTCGTTTGAATGGTTGCGATGAACTTGCATTAATGAAGCTTGATGTCTTGGATGGTTTTGATGAGGTAAAAGTTTGTGTTGCGTATGAATATAATGGTAAAGAGATAGATTATCTCCCTGTAGATTTAGAGAATGTGACACCGATTTATAAAACTTTTCAAGGTTGGGATAAATCAGTAGGTGTGCGTAAATTTGAAGATTTACCGCAGAGTGCACAAGATTATGTTACACTTATTGAAGAGATTAGTCAGACAAAAGTTGGAATCATTTCAACTTCACCAGAGAGAGATGATACTATAATCCTCTAAATCAAGGAAATAAAAGCATGAAGACTCGTTTTAGCGCTTTGATCAGTTTGAAGAAAAACACAATGCAAAAGAGTGAACGGGTCGTGCAAAATGCAAATAAAAACCTTTTGAATGCCAAAGAGGCGCTGCGTGAGTCGTTGGCAGAGCTACAAAATATTGACACACCGGATCATGGCCTGATCTCTGATTTCTTGGCAAACAGAATGCTTTTGGACTCGCAAAGAGCAATTATTGCACATAACGAAGCATGGGTTTCATACGCACAAAAAGAGCTTTTAGAGGCAAAAGAGCAGCTTAAGCATGATATGATTGAGTATGAAAAATTTAAATATTTAGAGTTACAAGAGATAGAAAAGATGCTAAAAGCCAAAAAGATCAAAGAAGCAAAAGATTTAGATGAAGTGGCTTTAATGACCTATGCACAAAAAACAGAAAACTCAAGGCAGGCTTCATGATACGAGGATTACTCCTACTACTTTTTTTTTACAATACTCTTTTTGCGCTGCAAACGAGTGACAAACTTTTTGAATGTACAGAGATTTTTAAAGAGAGAAAGAGTGAGTTATTAGTAGAATTAGAGCGCATAGATGAACAAAAACAGTCGCTGCAGGCTTTAAAAACTGCAACAGAAGAGTTGCTGAAACAAAAAGAGAAAAAACTCTCCCTCCAAGAAGAACAAGTAAATAAAAAACTCCAAGAGATAACACAAAAAGAGGCTTCACTTAAAAAAATGCTTGCTGAAAATAAAAAGATTTTAAAAGAGTTGCAATCTACAAAGATGAGTAAAATTGCACAAACCTTTGCAAAAATGAAACCGGCATCCGCTGCAAATATACTCTCTGATATGGATACAAAACAAGCAGCAGTTATTTTACAGTCGCTCAAACCAAAGATTGTAGGAAAAATTTTGACAAAAATGGATGCCAAAAAAGCTTCTCAATTAACACTCCTGCTCTCAAAATAATTTTCTCTAATAAGATTTTTACCTAACTTATTGTAAAATGTCTGAATTTAAATAAATAAGCAGGTCGCCATCATGAAAATATCATTAAAAACTATTCCCCATATATCAAACAAAATATCTATCGACTTAGCAAAAAGTGGTGCGGTAACACTTACTCGTGGACTTGAGCCTGTTGCCCATGAGGCAGAGAAAATTCTTCAAGAGAGTGTCAAAAAAGAGATGGCTTTAGAAGAAAAAGTAAACGAATACCTTGAAGAGAATGAAGAGGAGATTGAGTTCATGTTAGCAGATGAGCGTCAGCTTTTCTTTATGATTAAGAAAAAATTAGCACCACAATTTGATGTTATCTTGGATTATGAAGAGCGTTTTTCTGATATAGCGCATAAGATTTTAGATGAACTTTATGAAGAAGATCTTATTCACTTTGATGTTAATGAAAATCGTGTGAAAAACATTATCTTCAATGCAATTACATCATTTTTGGCTGATAGTTCCGAGATAGAAGATGCGGTTATGGATAAGATACATTCATACAAAAGAAAATTTATTCCCGGAACTGATGAGTTTGAAATACTTTTTGAAAAACTTTACCGAGAAGAGCTGAACAAAAGAGGAATGGAGTAGATATGAGCAGACTAAAAAAAGCTTGGATATATTTAGAAAACGGTACTTTTTTAGAAGCAAACAGTTTTGGTGCCGATAAAACGGAAGTAGGTGAAATAGTTTTTAATACCTCAATGACTGGTTATCAAGAGATTATGAGCGATCCTTCATATGCAGGTCAGTTTGTGACTTTTACTATGCCGGAGATTGGTAATGTCGGTGTGAATGATGAAGATATGGAGTCTCTTGCTGCTCACGCAAAGGGTATGATTGTTCGTCGTTATCAAGAGCATTATTCAAATTTTAGAGCAGAAGATTCACTGACAAATTTTTTGAAAAAATTTGATGTAATGGGAATCTGTGATATAGATACACGCTATCTTACAAAGATGCTTCGTAGTGAGGGTGCTATGATGATGGTGGCTTCAACAGAAGTTAGTGACAAAGAGGAGCTTAAAAAGATTCTTGAGAACTCTCCTCGTATTGAAGATGTGAACTATATTGAAAAAGTGAGCACAAAAGAGCCTTATAAACATACAACAAGTACATATAACTATAGAGCTTTTGAGTATGATAAAGCGCCAAAAGTAGAGGCAAAAATTGTTGTTATTGACTTTGGAGTGAAGCGTAATATTTTAAATGAATTAGTTCACGCTAAGATAGATGTTGAAGTAGTCCCAAATGATTTCATCGCTGAAGATTTGATTGAAAAATATAACAATAAACTTATTGATGGTGTTTTTCTTTCAAATGGTCCTGGTGATCCGCTGGTACTGAAACGTGAACAAGAAGAGATTAAAAAGCTAATAAATGCAAAAATTCCAATGTTTGGTATCTGTTTGGGACATCAACTGCTTTCTATTTCACACGGATATGATACCTTTAAACTCAAATTTGGTCACCATGGTGGTAATCATCCTGTGAAAAATGAAAAGAGCGGTCTTGTAGAGATTACAGCGCAAAATCATAACTATAATGTTCCAGATGCTATTACAGAGATTGCAGAAGTAACACATTTGAATCTTTTTGATAATACAATTGAGGGTTTAAAATATAAAGATGAGCCGATCTTTTCTGTGCAACATCACCCAGAAGCATCCCCTGGTCCAAAAGAGAGTGCTTATATCTTCTCTGAATTTCTTTCATTGATAAAGCGATAACTAAGCAGCAGTATAAGAGCTGCTTAAGTTGACGATAAAACTTTCAAATCTTAAGTACAAATAAATTTCCAAAATTAAACAAAAAGCTAATTTTCCTCCTGAATTCCTCCTAAATTAAGATTATTTAAACGTATAGCTTGCTAATATACAAGTGTTGATTAGTTTGATAAATGTTTTTAGATATTTATCAAACTTATTGCTTTGAATCTTAAGGAGGCTATATATGGAGAATCGTCCATTAGA
>CAZGSK010000056.1:0-7660 GCA_964528435.1 uncultured Sulfurimonas sp.
AAAATGTTCACCATAAAATTGTGCATAATCAAAAAGAGTTGCATCAGATTGATCCTGATGCTGAGTGTACAACTTGTGAAAAGTGTGTGACGGTATGTCCAACGCATATTGATATTCGTAAGGGATTACAGCTTGAGTGTATTAACTGTTTAGAGTGTGTGGATGCCTGTACAACAGTTATGGGTAAACTTGGAAAACCATCTTTGGTTACATGGTCTAGTGAGTATGAGATTGTTGAGAGAAAAGGAAAAACAAAATATTTCCGTCCAAAAGTTCTTGCTTATATGGGATTGCTTGTAGCGATTATGTTTGCATTGGCGTATATGAGTACAACAAAAGAACATATGCTCTTAAATATCAATAAAGAGACAAGACTTTATGCTATTAAACATCTTTCTGAGAGTAAGTTTAGAGTTGAAAATTCTTATATTTTCTTATTGCAAAATACAGAAAATGAGCCAATGAAATTCTTTTTTGATGTAGTTCCTCCAGAAGGTATGGAAGGTAAAATTAAGATTTTAAAACCTTCAAGAGCATTTAGAGTCATACCAGGTGTGAAAAAGAAAAAAATTGTTACTCTTTATACTGAAGAGATGCTTGTGGATAATAAAAGAAAAGATACTATTATTCCTATTAAAATCCATGCATATGCACTGGATAAAGATGGAAAACCTAGTAAAAAAGTTTCTGTTTACAGAGATACAACGTTCGTTTTCCCTAAAGAGACTATTCTCCTTAAAGCAAAATAATTACTTCTTAATCTGAAATAAGCTAAACTTCGTTAGATATTATCTAGTGGAGTTTAGTTTTGTTATCAAAGTTTATTAAATACCTCGCTTATCTGTTTCTTGTCTATCTTTTCTTTGGATTTTTTATCCTGCCTTTCATTGTAAAATCACAAATTATTAAAAATGCAGAAGAACAACTGAGTGCAAAGGTATCTATTGAGTCGCTGTACTTCAATCCACTTCTTTTTCAAGTGACCTTGGAAGATTTTGTTTTAAAAGATTTGAAAAATAAAAAACTTTTTGCTTTTGACACACTGCGTATAAACGTCAATCCTTCTTCTCTTTTTATTGGAGCACTGGAGCTTAAAGAGCTTGCTCTAATTCATCCAAGAGTTTATTTAGTTTACAACAAAGACAAAAGTATAAATCTGCTTACTATTGTAAAAAAGAGTGATAAAGCTACTCCCGTTAAAGCAGATAATAACGAAACTACAGAACTCCCAAGAGTTATTATTGAGAGTATCGATATGGAGGGCGGAGAGCTTTTTTACACAGACTATACAAAAAAGACTCCTTTTGAATTCTCATTGCACAATATGGGTTTTAGCCTTAATAACTTTGATACAAAAAAGATAGCACAAAGCAGTGCAGGAGTTAGACTTCACTCTCGTTTGGGAGATGGTGGCTTTGTAGATTTTAAAAGTAAAATTACCAGTCTCAAGCCTTTTAAGGTTGAAGGAACATTAGATTTTGAAGCAAGCAAGCTCTATACAGAGTGGAAATATATGCGTGATGCGTTACAACTTGAAGTTGCTGATGGAAAGGTCTCTTTTTCTACCAAGTATGCCCTCAATCTTGATGATCTTAATAACACAAAAATAGAAGGTTTGCATCTTGCAGTAGAGAGACTTCGCATTAAACCAAAAGCCAAAGACAAAGATATTTTAAATCTTGATGCAATGTATGTGAAAAATGCGACAATTTTCCCGTTCAAACAGAGTGTGGATATTAAAAAAGTAGGGCTTTATGGACTTAAAGTAAAAGTAAAACGTTATGCAGATGGGGATATTGACTGGCTGAATTATCTAAAAACTAAGAGTGGTAGTGATGTAAATAGCAGCCAACAAGCTCACGCAGAGAGTGAAAAAAATGCTCCGTGGA
Organism: uncultured Sulfurimonas sp.; assembly: GCA_964528435.1. GTDB lineage: Bacteria > Campylobacterota > Campylobacteria > Campylobacterales > Sulfurimonadaceae > Sulfurimonas. Next base: position 1,890 of record CAZGSK010000056.1, read on the forward strand.
GTCTTCTTCTGCACTCTTTGGCTTTAGAGAAAATTGCTGTTCGTTTTGAGGATGAAGCGATTAAGCCAAAAGTGACAACAGAGATAAATGAGCTTGATATTTATGCAGACAACATAACGCTTGCGGGAGAAAAACCATTTGATTATAAGATAAAGATGCAGATGAATGACACTACCTTATGTGATGTTAATGGTACGCTGGCGCATAAACAGCTTCGTCTCTCTACGCAAATTGCATGTAGAGAGTTTGACCTTATTCATTATAAGCCCTACATAGATACAGCTGCCCGTGAAAATCTTAAAAAATACGATATTTCATTGCAAAAAGCATTTTTTGACTTTGGGGCAGATATTAATATTAATGAAAATAATAGCAGCTACGCTATGGTTGTTAATGATGCAAATATTTCCCTGCATCAATTCGGTCTTGATAAAAAGAGCACAAAAGAGAAACTTGTAAGATTTGAAAACTTTACTATTGAAGGAACTAAACTAAATACAGTAACCAAAGAGCTGCATATCTCTCGTGTGGCTTTAAAAACATTGGGAGTGCGATTAACTCGATATAAAGACGGTATGTTAAATATTGATAATATTGTCATTCCTAAACAAACAAAAACAGTATCAAAAAAGAGCGCTACAAAAGAGAAACCATATAGAGTACAAATTGATGAAGTGGCACTGCAAAATGCTAAAGTGGAATTTCTGGACAAGAGACTTCAAAAAGAGCAAAAGCAGAGAATTGATAAAATCAATATAATATTACGTAAGCTTGACAGTAAGAAAAGAAGCTGGTTGAACTATAAAGCATCCTTGCGCATTAATAAAAAAGGGACACTGTATGCTAAAGGAAAAGTTAGACATACTCCTTTGAAGCAGAGCGGTCTTGTAAGTGTGAAAAAGCTCTCTTTAACACCATTAACACCGTACTTGCAGGAGATGAGTTATTTGCAAGTGGACGATGGAGCGCTCTCTTTGAAATTTCATGAAAGCTATCAAGCTTCTAAGAAATATCCTGATGTAAGAGTTAATGGAGAGATTGCCCTTGACTCTCTTTTTGTAAGCAATACAAATGATGCAAACGCTTCACTCTTTTCGCTTAATAAGCTTCGTGTACAACCTTTTACTCTAGAGCTCTTTCCAAATAGACTCTATATTGATGAAGTAGCAATAGATTCATTCTATGTTTCAGCAAAGATCGATGAAAATAAAACAATTAACTTTGCAAAACTGATGAAAAAAGATGACAATGCTACGATGCACACAGCCGAGACAAATAGTACAAATGAGACAAAAGATGAAAAAAGTAAGCCATTTCCTGTAAAAGTTGTAAAAGTTGATGTAAAAAATGGAAGTGCAGAGTTTGAAGACCTCTCTCTTCCTATAAAATTTAAAACAAATATTCATGATCTTAAAGGTGCAATCTATGCGGTGTCGAGTACTCCGGGAGATACGACCTATGTTGATATGACAGGGGAGGTTGATAAGTATGGATCAACAAAACTCAAAGGAAGCGTTGATAGTTTTAACCCAAAAGAGTACACAGATTTAAACTTTAACTTTAAAAATCTTGATCTTCATTCTATGAGTGGATACAGTGCTTCTTTTGCAGGTTATGAGATAGATTCTGGAAAGCTCTATCTGGATTTGGGTTATGAGATAATGCATTCAGAGTTAAAGGCAACAAATAATATTATGATTAAGAAAATAAAACTTGGTCGTGAGCTAGAGGGGGATGACATCAGTCACCTGCCACTTGGCTTTGTTGTAGGGCTTTTAGAAGATGGTGATGGAATCATTGATATTGATATGCCAATAGAGGGTAATGTTGATGAGCCTGATTTTAAATATGGGGCACTTGTCTGGAAAACACTTGGAAATCTCATCGCAAAAGCAGTAACATCTCCGTTTAAATTTTTAGGTTCAATGATGGGACTGAATGGTGAAGAGTTAGAATCAGTTTCTTTTGAGTTTGGTAAAAGTGCTATTACTCCACCGGAGCGTGAGAAACTAGATAAAATAGCAAAAATGATGAATAAAAGACCAAAGATAGAGTTACAGATCAACGGAACATATGATGAGGTAGAGGATCTTAAAGTGCTAAAACTTCATAAACTTGTTGTTATGGTTATGAAAAAAAGTGGTGATGAAAATATTAAAAATCAAAAAAATGCACTTAATATCGATATGCTTGAAGATGTATATGCTACATTAAGAGCTGATGACAAGCTTGCTGGGTTACGAAAGAAATTACGTAAAGAGTATAAAGAAGATGAATCTTATAAGAGAGTATATCAAAATGAACTTATAGCTTTGTGTACAGAGATGCAAAATGTTTCAGATGCAGAACTTGAGGCACTGGCAAATCAAAGAGCAGCAGCCATTAAAACATATTTAGTTCAAGACAAGGCATTGTCGCCACAGAGAGTGCTTTTAGGTGATGTAGTCAAGGTAAAAGATGCAAACAAGAAGATGCTTGAGTTGAAGTTAAATATAGAAGTTCAAAGTAAAGATAAATAATTTTTTGCTATAATTAGATTTATTGAATAATAAATTTAACTAATAAAGGTAAAGAATGGCATTTTCAAAAGAAAATCGAAAAGGCACTATTTACGGTATCATTTTTGTAGCGATTTTTGCAGCAGCGGCAACATCAATTGCACAAATTTCATTTGTAAAAGCACTTGGAATTTCTCCACTTGTTATTGGTATTGTTTTAGGTATTTTTTATGCAAATACACTGCATAATCATATTCCGAGTGAGTGGGGAACAGGTATTACTTTTTCTGGGAAAAAAATTCTTCGTTTTGCTATTGTCTTTTATGGTTTTAGAATTACATTTCAACAGATTATGGAAGTTGGTATGAGTGGTTTTATGGTTTCACTTATTATGCTCTCAACAACATTTATTTTAGGTACATATCTTGGTATAAAAGTTTTTAAAATGGATAGAGATACCTCAATGCTTACTGCATCAGGTGCTTCTGTTTGTGGTGCTGCTGCAGTGTTGGCAACGGAACCGGTACTTAAAGCAGAAGGACATAAAACAGCAGTAGCAGTTTCTATGGTTGTTCTTTTTGGTACGATTTCAATGTTTTTATATCCAGTACTCTACTCGACTATTATTGAGCCGGCAACTGGTTTTTTACATATGACTCCAGAGCAGTTTGGTATTTATGTTGGTGGTACTATTCATGAGGTAGCGCAGGTTGTTGCTGTTCCTGCTTCTGTTCCTGGTGCCCCTGAGGTTATGGCAAACTCTGCTGTTATTGTAAAAATGACACGTGTAATTATGATTGCACCGATGCTTATTCTTCTTGGGATCTACCTTTCCATGCAAGCCAAAAAAACAGGTGGAATTGCTAGCGGTGTAAAACTTGTTATTCCATGGTTCGCGGTCTATTTTATCGGTATGGCAGGATTTAACTCACTTGATCTTGTTCCGCATGCAATTGTAGATGTTATTAATCAAATAGATACATTTTTATTAACAATGGCAATGACTGCACTTGGTATGGGAACAATCTTCTCAAAATTTAAAGGGCTTGGGCTTGCTCCGCTCTACACAGCCGGAGCAATGTTTGTTTGGCTTGTTTTCGGAGGATTTGTTGTTACTAAATTTGTAACAGCTACTTTTTAAGAAGGCAAAAAAAGCAGACTCTTTTTGGCACTTTAGAAAACTCTAGGAAAAAAGAGTATATAATCTACTTTAAGAGATTACAAAGGAGCCAAGAAGAGATGTCAGCACTTCCAAATACACTTAATTCTTTTTGGCTATGGCGTGAGGTTTATGCAAAACTTGGCATCTCCAATCCTGCGTACAAATACTGGAAAAACACCCAAACATTAAAGTTGAATAATAAGTATGTCTTTATTCAAAAAGATACGTTTCCAAAAAAGCATGAATATGTACAAGAGATACTAACCGATCTCTCCGGATATCTGCCGATTAAATACGCATCGGATCAACTGCATGTCAATGAACATCTCTTTACTACGGATAAAATGAAGCTGCACAGGGAGTTTGAATATAAGTTCGTAGAAGATGTAAAGTTTGTAAATATTCGCAAGTTTTTTCGTGAAAATGGCATAGAGGTCTCACGCAACTCTTTGATTCAGCTCGGGCGAATGAAAGATTTGGAGATTACTTCTGATTGTACTTTTTATAATTTGAAGAATGATTATGGAATAGTGGTGTATAACTGATGGATATGTTTTTTATCGAGTTTCGTGATCCGCTTTTTTCTATTATTGTCTTTTTTGTTATTATTTTTATCATTACTTTTTTCTCGTATTGGTGGGGACGCTATAAGCGCACACAAGACTCCCGTCATCTAGATAGATTTTTACGACAGTTTAAAACGCTTCCTTCCAAAAATGAACTGCAAGTTCTTATCTCAAGCGGAGAACTTTCTGAAAAGTCATGGCTGCTCTTGGCAAACTCTTACTATAAAAATGCAGAGTATGAGAAGAGTATAGAGATATATAATGAGATACTCAATGTCGGTAGCAGCAACAATCGACGAGAGACAATGTTCTTACTTGGCAAAACTTATTTCAAAGCTGGATTTTTAGAACGTTCAAAGCAGATATTTTTAGAGATACTCAAGTCAAGTCCCCGTACACCGCAAGCGCTTCATTACCTTCTGTTGGTATATGAGTATATGCGTGATTACAAAGCCGCTTTAGAGGTTTTAGAACCACTTGATGAACTTAATGAAGATATTGCATTGGAACGAGCCTATTTGGAGTCTCTTGCAATTCTTAGTGATGTTACAATGGATGAAGATGAAAAAGTTGAGAAGCTTTTAGCAATTTATCAACAAAACCACTATCTGACATATCTTGTATTTGAGTATATTTTTCGTATAAATCCTAAAAAAGCTTGGGAAAATTTAGATATTTCCAAGAGTGAAGTGCTTACCGAAGTGCTTTGGAGATGTGAAAGAAAAGATCTGAATTTAGATATAATTTCACAAAATGCTTACCTGCGTGAGCTCTACAGTGCCCGTGGAGATATTGATATAAGTGACAGAAGTTCTGTTTTTGAGTTTGATGTGCTCATTAAACTCAAAGGACGAGCAAATGCAACATTGAGTTTTGAGTATATCTGTAGTAGTTGTAAAAGTGTTGTACCTTTTGCATTTAGTCGTTGCAGCTCTTGTCATGCTATTGATACAGCAACTGTAGAGTGGAGCTTGAATCGAGATTATGCAAAGGATTTCAGTGAAGAAAATAACTCTTTTCAGTGATGGGAGTGCTCTTGGTAACCCAGGTCCCGGAGGCTATGGTGTAGTTCTTCGCTATGGAGACAAAGAGAAAGAGCTTAGTGGTCAAGAGGCATATACAACAAACAACAGAATGGAGCTTAAAGGGGTTATAGAAGGGCTTAAAGCTTTAAAAGAACCTTGTGATGTCGATATAGTGTCGGACTCTTCTTATGTTGTTAAGGGTATTAATGAGTGGCTTGGTGCTTGGGTTAAAAAGGATTTTAAAAAAGTAAAAAATCCGGATCTCTGGAGAGAGTATATTGAAGTTTCACAGCCGCATAAGATTCATGCTATTTGGGTGCGTGGTCATGATGGGCATATTGAAAATGAGCGTTGTGACAAACTGGCTCGTGATGCTGCACAAAGAGCAAAGGATTTATTATAAAATGAGGGTAATATGCACAAAAATATAGAGATGCTAGAGAAGAAATTAGGGTATGAGTTTACAGACAAAAAGCTCATTATCGAAGCGCTGACACATAAAAGTTATAAACAGCCCTAC
>CAZGSK010000057.1:0-7400 GCA_964528435.1 uncultured Sulfurimonas sp.
CTATCTTACCACTTTTTAGTCCTTTGAGGCTTATAGGAGTTTTGCAAGAAGTCTATTGTTTTTATTGTAACCATATTTTACTACAAAATCAATACGCATTCTTGTTATATTTATAACTATTCTGTATAATATTCTCAAAATATGCATTTAAACATTTTCTTAAGGCTTAATAAGATATTATGCATAAATTTTATTTTTAAATACTAGGGTGTTTTAATGAGCAATTTGCTAAATAACGACGATATACAGACTATTAATATAGAAGAGACACTTCAGAACTCTTATCTTGACTACTCAATGAGTGTTATTGTTGGACGTGCACTACCTGATGTTAGAGATGGACTTAAACCTGTTCACAGAAGAATCCTCTACGCAATGGATAAACTCAATCTCTCTCACGGTGCGAAGTATAAAAAATCTGCACGTATAGTTGGTGATGTAATTGGTCAGTACCACCCTCACGGTGATACTGCAGTTTATGATGCACTTGTTCGTATGGCGCAGGATTTCTCTATGAGAATGGAACTTGTTGACGGACAGGGAAACTTTGGTTCCGTTGATGGTGACAGCGCCGCAGCTATGCGTTATACAGAAGCACGTATGACAAAATATGCAGGTGAGCTCTTAAAAGACTTAGAGAAAAATACTGTCAATATGATTGACAACTATGATGCTACAACAAAAGAACCCGATGTGATGCCAACACGTGTTCCAAATCTTCTCATCAACGGCTCTAGCGGTATTGCTGTTGGTATGGCTACAAATATTCCTCCGCATAACCCTACGGAGATTATGAACGGTCTAAAAGCTCTTCTTGCAAACCCTAATATAGAGCTTCCAGAACTTATGGAGCATATCAAAGCACCCGACTTTCCAACAGGTGGTATCATCTTCGGTAAAAAAGGTATTATAGATGCCTATGAAACCGGACGTGGACGCATTAAAGTACGTGCAAAAACACACATCGAACAAAAGGCAAAAAAAGAGGTTATCGTTATTGATGAACTTCCTTACCAGGTAAACAAAGCTCGCTTAATCGAAAATGTTGCAAACCTTGTAAAAGACAAACTTATTGAAGGTGTCAGTGAGATTCGTGATGAATCTGACCGCGATGGTATGCGTGTAGTTATCGAACTCAAACGTGACGCTATGAGTGAAATAGTCCTTAACAATCTCTTTAAACAAACGGCTATGCAAGTTACTTTTGGTATCATTATGCTCTCTATATTAAACCAAGAGCCAAGAATCTTTGGTCTTATTGATATTTTAAAACACTTTATCAATCACCGTAAAACAATCATTATCCGTCGTACTATCTTTGACCTTGAAAAAGCAAAAGCACGTGCACACATCTTAGAAGGTCTCAAAAAAGCTATCGATATTATTGATGATGTCATTCGTGTTATTCGTGCTTCAACAAATGAAGATGACGCTAAAGAAAACCTTGTCACAGAATTTGATTTTTCTGAGATTCAAGCAGCAAGTATCGTTGCTATGAGACTTGGGCGCTTAACAGGTTTAGAGATTGAAAAAATCGAAAATGAACTTGCCGAACTAATGAAACTTATCGACTACCTAGAGTCAATTCTTAGAAGTGAAGAGGTTCTTCACGGAATTATCGGTGAAGAGTTTGATGAGATCCTTAATACTTACACTACTCCAAGAAAAACAGATATCGAAGATGATTATGATGATATTGACATTGAAGATTTAATTCCAAATGAGCCAATGGTTGTGACTATTACACATCGTGGTTATATCAAACGTGTCCCATTAGCCTCTTATGAGAAACAAAAACGTGGTGGTAAAGGTAAAACTGCCGTTACGACATATGAAGATGATTTTATAGAGAACTTCTTTACTTGTAATACGCACGATACGCTTCTTTTTGTAACAGATCGTGGACAACTTCACTGGTTAAAAGTTTATAAAATTCCAGAAGGAAGCAGAACAGCAAAAGGTAAAGCAGTTGTTAATCTCATTAACCTTGTAGCTGATGAGAAGATCCAATCTATCATTCCAACTACTGACTTTAGTGAAGAAAAATCTCTTGTATTCTTTACAAAAAATGGTGTTGTCAAACGTACTAACCTCAGTGAATTTAGCAATATAAGAAGTAATGGAGTAAGAGCAATTGTACTTGATGAAAATGATGAACTCATTACTGCAAAAATTGCAGACCAAGAGATCAAGTATCTCTTTATTGTGACAAAACTTGCACAATGTATTAAATTTGAGATAGAAAAAACTCGTGAGCAAGGTCGTTCGACTCGTGGTGTTCGTGGTATTAAGTTTAAACATGAAGGTGATGAAGTTGTTGATGCAAATATCATTGCAAATGATGAACAAGAGATACTCATTGTAGCCCAAAAAGGAATCGGTAAACGTACTGATGCCGGAGAGTATCGTTTAACAAACCGTGGTGGCTCTGGTGTTATTGCTATGAAAATGACACCAAAAACAGGTAAACATATTGTAGGATGCTTAATGGTTGATGAGACAATGGATATGATGGCACTTACAAAAGGCGGAAAAATGATTCGTGTAGATATGCAGACTATCTCAAAATCAAGCCGTAATACATCAGGTGTTTATATAGTTAAAGGCGATGAAGTTGTCTCTATCTCACGCTGCCCAAAAGAGGAAAAAGAAGAAGATGAGACAGCAGATGCATCATCAACGCTAGAGTTGGAATAGTAGTTGCTTAAAATCTAACAATAAAAAAGGAGTGCTCTACTCCAACCAAGGATATTCAATGAAATACTCTTTAGTATTGGCAACACTTCTCAGTGTTGCATCATTTGCAGCACAAAAGACAGATACTGCAACAACACAAGTTGAACCGGCACCTTCGCATATAACGGTAGTCTGTCCAACAGGAAGTTGCACAAAACCTGCAGAGGTACAAAAAGTAGAAGTTATCAACCCTGTTGAAATTTCAAAACCAAAGGTAGAGAAAAAGCCTGCTCCAAAACCACAAGATGATGTTTTAGATGCACAGCATAACCTTCTTATCAGTGTTGTAGGTCAAGGTGTTGCACCGGTAAATACTTCTTCACCGGCTCAAGCCTATGCTCTTGCAAAACGTGCAGCTGTAGCTGACGCATACAGACTCATAGCTGAAAAAGTAAAAGGTGTTCGTATTGATGGTCAAGATCTCATTAAAAATATGATGGTAAAACGTTCAACTGTCAGAACATCTGTACAAGCAATGGTAAGAAATGCAAATATTGTTGAGACTACTTTTAAAGAGGGCTTATGCGAAGTAGAGATGGAGATCAATCTTTCACGCGCACAATTTCCTCAATAATCTTTTTGCTTCTCTATTCATCTGCACTTTTTGCAGATGAATACATTATCTCTTATAGATACTCTGTTAAAAATGCCACACTTTACAATGAAACACTCTATGTTTCAAAAGCTATGAAAAAATGTAAAGGCAAACCCTATAATCCTCTTATATTGAACCCTCAAAAATCAGAAAACCTCAAAGAGATTCTACTTGCCAATCAAGAGGAATTTATTGAATTTCTTTATAAAATCGGTTTAAGTGTCAAACATCAAGAAAAGAGTCTTAATGGTGTAAATGAGTCATCTACAACACTTACACTGCCATCAAAATGTTTCAAAGTCGATTTTAATGATAATTTTGTTAAAATTGCACCTTTAAAATAAGTGTACAAATAGGACTTTTTGTGAAAATTGCCATAGTCGAAGATGATATTAATATGCGTAAATCTCTTGAGATTGCTATGGGCGATTATAAAGAGTTTGAGGTTGTCACTTTTAAAAATGCCGTAGATGCTCTGAAAAAACTTGATGATAGTTTTGATTTAGTCATTACAGACATTAATATGCCAAAAATGGACGGTATAGAGTTTGTCAAGGAGCTCAACGGACGTTTTGAAGTTATCATTATGACAGGGAATGCAACCCTTACCCGTGCAATTGAATCTATTCAACTCGGGGTTAAAGACTTTTTACTCAAGCCTTTTGATATTGATGCTCTTGTCTCTGCCATTCAAAGAGAGGCAAAAGTACAAAAAGTAAAAAAGAGTACAAAGAAGCAAAACAATAAGAGTAGTAATGAATTCCTAGGTTCATCAGAGGCACTCCAAAAAGCGCTCAATATTGCACAAAAAGCAAGTAAAACAGATGCAAGTATTTTACTTCTTGGAGAGAGTGGTGTAGGAAAAGAGGTATTTGCTTCTTACATCCACAAAAACTCTCCACGTGTAAAAAAACCTTTTGTCGCTATCAATATGGCAGCACTCCCTGACAACCTGATAGAGAGTGAACTTTTTGGTTTTGAAAAGGGTGCCTTTACCGATGCAACAGAAGCAAAAGCCGGACAGTTTGAACTTGCAAATGGCGGAACACTTTTTTTAGATGAGATAGGCGAAATGCCTTACGGTGTTCAAGCAAAGCTTTTACGAGCACTGCAAGAAAAAGAGATTCGTCGGCTTGGCTCAAGTAAATCTGTCAAAATAGATATTCGTGTAATTTCGGCAACAAATGCAAATTTACATGAAAAGATAAAAAATGGCGAGTTTAGAGAAGACCTTTACTATAGACTCAACACCATTCCACTCTCTATTCCACCTTTGCGTGAGAGACGTGATGAGATACTGCCTATTGCAGAAGCTATATGTAAAGAAAGTTGTAAAAAGTATGACTTTGAAGAGAAAAGTTTTTCAAAAGCAGCACAAAGTGAGCTTCTAGATTATAACTGGCCGGGAAACATACGAGAGCTTATCTCGGTAGTTGAACGTGCTGTGATTTTAAGTGAAGCCCAAGAGATCCAAAAAGACGAGCTCTTTTTAGATAGTAGAAAATAAAACCAGGAGAAAAAATTGAAAAAATATAATGTAGCAGTTGTTGGTGCAAATGGAGCGGTAGGAGAAGAGGTTCTTAGAGTTTTAGAAGAGATAGACTTTCCTTTAAACAAGCTAATTCCTCTAGCTTCTTCACGCAGTGCCGGAAAAAAAGTGGACTTTAACGAAGAAGAGTTAACTATTCTTGAACTTACAAATGAGGTATTTGCACAAGAAGATGTAGAGATTGCAATCTTCTCTGCAGGTGGCAGTGTCAGTGCAGAGTTTGCACCTGCTGCTGTAAAAGCAGGAGCTGTTGTTATTGACAATACTTCACACTTTAGAATGCAAGAAGATGTACCCCTCGTTGTTCCTGAAGTAAATCCCCAAGATATTGCAAAATGGCGTGAAACAGGAATTATTGCAAACCCTAACTGTTCAACAATTCAGATGGTTCAAGCACTCAAACCTCTTGATGATGCCTATGATTTGGTCCGTGTTGATGTAGCAACTTACCAAGCTACAAGTGGTGCAGGCAAATCTGCCATGAAAGAGTTAGTTGATCAAATGCAGGCATTTTTTGCATTTAAACTTGATGAAGCAGAAATCAAAGCATTTAACCAGCAAATCGCACTTAATGTCATCCCTCAAATCGATGTTTTTACAGACAATGGTTTTACAAAAGAAGAGATGAAAATGGTCAATGAAACAACAAAGATTATGCATAAAGAGATAGCCCTATCAGCTACTTGTGTACGTGTACCTGTACTTCGTGGGCACTCTGAAGCACTGACACTTACATTTGACTCTGAAGTAAGCGCAAATGAAGCACGTGAGATTTTAAGCAAAGCTCCAAATATTGTAGTCGTCGATGATCCATCACAAGCACTCTACCCTATGCCAAAAGATTGTGTCGATCAAAATGAAACTTTTGTAGGACGTATTCGTGAAGATGTTTATGCAAACAATATTTTACATATATTTGTAGTTGCTGACAACTTAAGAGTCGGTGCTGCAACCAATGCAGTAAGAATTGCCCAAAAATGGGTTGAGATGGAAGGCTGAAATGTTAGAAAGACTATTTGAAGGAGGATTGTGGGGCTCACGCTTTATGGTTCTTATGGCCGTTATTTTTGGTCTGATTGGAGCAATACTTCTTTTTATAGTAGCTTCATTTGATATATATGATACAGCAAATCTTGTTATAAACACTTATGTTAATCATCATCACCCTGAACACTTCCATGAACTGGTAGTAGGTGGTATTATTGGTGCAGTTGATTTATACCTTATTGGTGTTGTTATGCTTCTTTTTTCTTTTGGTTTATATGAACTATTTATCTCAGATATTGATGCTGCACGTGAAGATGAAGAGAGAGAAAACAAGATTCTCTCTATCCATTCTCTAGACCAACTCAAGGACAAAATCTCAAAAGTAATTGTTATGGTTTTAGTTGTTGGGTTTTTCAAAAAAGTCGGGCTTGCTAGTTACCATACTCCACTCGAGTTGCTCTATCTGGCACTCTCTATTACAGCAGTTGCTGTCGGTTTATACTTTTTAAGTAAAGTTGGACACAAACATTAAGGGAAAATAATGGGAAAAATATTTGTAGATGCATGTTTTGGTAAAGAGACTCCGTACACTCCGGTATGGATGATGAGACAAGCAGGTCGCTACCTGCCGGAATATATGGAAGTTCGTGCCAAAGCAGGCAACTTTTTAAATCTTTGTCATAATCCTGAAATGGCTTGTGAGGTAACACTTCAGCCTGTAGATATCTTGGATGTTGATGCAGCAATTTTATTTAGTGATATCCTTGTTATTCCGGATGAGATGGGAATGGATCTCTCTTTTGTGAAGGGTGAAGGTCCAAAGTTTTCCGATCCCATCAAAAATGAAACTGATTTAGAAAGACTCCGTAGTGGTGAAGATGCAGCTAGCCGACTCACGTATGTTTATGATACAATCAAGCTTATTAAAGAAAAACTCGCTGAAGACAAGGCACTCATAGGATTTACTGGTGCACCTTGGACACTTGCAACGTATATGATAGAAGGACAAGGAACAAAAACATATAATATTTGTAAAAAGATGATGTACTCAAACCCAGAACTTCTTCATAAAATCCTTAGAAAAGTCACTGATGTAGTCAAACTCTATATGGAAAAACAGATTCAAGCCGGCATTGATGTTGTTCAAATCTTTGACTCATGGGCATCTGCTATTGAGCCTGGAAAATATGATGAGTTCTCTTGGAAATATATGGTAGAGATTGCAGAGTACCTCAAAGAGAAATATCCTCACGTACCTGTTATTATCTTCCCTAAAGGAATTCCTGCATTTTTAGATAAGATTTATGGTAACTTTGATGTATTTGGCGTAGATTGGTCCACACCTATGAGCTTTGCAAAAGAGAAACTGGGTGAAAAGTATGTTCTTCAAGGAAATATGGAGCCATGTCGCTTATACTCAAAAGAGGCTACTACAAAATGTGTAGAGGTTATTCAAGAGACTATGCAGGGCAAGCGCCATATATTTAACCTGGGACATGGAATACTTCCTGATGTACCAGTAGAAAATGCAAA
>CAZGSK010000058.1:0-7286 GCA_964528435.1 uncultured Sulfurimonas sp.
AAATTACAAATATTGATGTTGAAAAAGCTTTGCGTGATGATCCTGACACTCCGGCAGTTCCACCGCAAAAGATGCACTGTTCTGTAATGGCATATGATGTTATCAAAAAAGCAGCTTCTCTTTATCTTGGGGTAACAGAAGAGAGTTTTGAAGAGGATATTATTGTATGTGAATGTGCACGTGTTTCTCTTGGTACTATTCAAGAGGTAATTCGTCTTAATGATTTAAAAACGGTTGAAGAGATTACAGATTATACAAAAGCAGGTGGTTTTTGTAAGAGCTGTATTAAACCGGGTGGACATGAAGACAGAGAATACTATCTAGTTGATATCTTAGAGCAGACTCGTAAAGAGATGGATGAAGAGAAGATGAAAGCTGCAGCTGATGCACAGGCAGCCGGTGCTGGAAATTTTGAAGATATGACGCTTGTGCAGCAAATTAAAGCTGTTGATGCTGTTATTGATGAGAATGTTCGTCAGTTCTTAATTATGGATGGTGGAGATATGGAGATCATTGATATTAAGAAAAATGATGAATATATTGACATCTATATTCGTTACTTGGGTGCTTGTAATGGATGTGCTTCATCTGCGACGGGTACACTGTATGCGATTGAGAGCACTCTTAAAGAGAAACTTTCGAAAAATATTCGCGTTTTACCAATCTAATATAATCTCTTTTTCTTTTTTACTTGACACTCTTAGGGGTGTCAGGGTACACTTCTTTTATGAAAACACTCAATGAAAAAATTACCGACGCTCTTGTCAATGATGGTTATATTATTATTGAAGATGCTCTAGATACAGAACTTTCACACAAATTACTCCAATTAGCACAACAACAGCAGAATTATAAAGATGCAGGAATTTCCAGCAGTGATGCGTTGCACCTTGATAAGCAAAGACGTCGAGACAAGATAGCCTGGCTTGATGAAGATGGTGGAGCTGTTAGTGAGTTTCTTTCCTTCACTGAGGGTCTGCGTGAGCATTTAAATCGTTCTTTATATCTTGGGCTCACTTATTATGAAGCACACTTTGCCCATTACAGTCGAGATGATTTTTATGAAAAACATCTTGATGCTTTTAAAAATTCTAAAAATCGTGTAGTGACTACTGTTTATTATCTTAATGAGAAATGGAATGAAGATGATGGTGGAGAACTGCTTGTTTATGATAAAGAGGATAAGCTTATTACAAAAGTAGTTCCAAAACAAAATACACTTGTTGTCTTTATGAGCGAAGAGTTCCCTCACGCAGTTAATATTGCGAACAAAGATCGTTATTCAATCGCAGGGTGGTATCGTATAGACAAATAAGCATTCTTCTACATAAAATGTTGTATAATGTTTTTTATAGGATGCAAAAATGACAAAACATGTATATGTAGCAAGACAGCCAATCTTAGATGAAAACTCTGAAACTTTTGCGTATGAAATACTCTACCGAGACTCTCCAAAAAGCACTAAAATAGAGAATGACAGATATGCAAGTGCTGCAGTTATTAGCTCTATTTTGAATAAATTTGGAACGAAAAAACTATTGGGGGATAAACGAGCATTTGTCAAGATTGATGAGAAGTTTTTACTTAATGATATTATTTTTTCAGTACCAAAAGAGTTTTTTGTTTTTTCGATTTTTAGCAGTGTTGTAATGAATGAACGTGTTGTTGAACGCATTGAGCAGCTCCATAGTCAGGGTTATGTTTTAGCAATTGATAATGTGAAGCTCACGCAAGAGGTTTTTGAGAAGTATTTTCCTGTTCTTGATGCTTTTTCATACTGCAAGATATTTGTAGAAGATGATGCAAAAGAACTTGTCAAGAAGCTTCATTCTCAAGGTATAAAAGTTATAGGTGTAAAAATAGAGGACGAGGCTGCACATGAAAAAGCAAAAGCTCTTGCCTGTGATGCGTATAAGGGTTACTTTTTTGCGCAGCCAAAAGTCATCGAAAATAGACAATATAATCCGACACGTATGGCAGTATTACGACTTTACAATATGTTGATGGAAGATAGAAATATTGATGAAGCGGCAGATGAGTTTGAGAAAAACCCTGAAATTACGGTGCAATTATTACAGTTTATAAACTCTGCAGCTTTTTCATTTCGAAAAAGGATCTCCTCTATTCACCATGTTATTGTGCTTATTGGCAGAGTTCAGCTTGCAAAGTGGTTGATGCTGATGATCTATTCAAAATCTGTTGCTTCAAATTTTGAGATATCTCCATTGATGTTAATGGTAAAAAACAGAACAGAGCTAATGGAGCGTATTTTAAAAGAGATTCGACCGGATGCAAGATCAAACATGCTTGGTGAAGCGTATATGGTCGGCGTGCTTTCACTCATGGATACACTTTTTTCTATGCCTTTGGAGGAGATACTTAAAAATATCAACGTCTCTGATGAGGTAAAAGAGGCACTTTTAGAAGATAAAGGACTTTTTGGCGATATCTATAAAGTGGTACGCAGCGTGGAACATATGGATATTAATGCTATTGTTGATTTTGAGATGAAATATAAACTCACCCCTAACAAAATAAAAAATATTATCGTGAGTTGTATTGAGGAGGTTGTAAAACTTGAAAATCCTCAGGAAGAAGAGTAGTTGTAAGAGAACTGATATAATACTCTTATGAAAATAGAAATAGAAAATATTGAAGATGAGCGATTACAGGTTTATCATGCACAACGTGATAAAGGGATTTTAAATGATGGCAGTTTTATCGCCGACTCGCCAAAAGTAGTAAATCTTCTTTTGGAAAAAACAGATATCAAGATAGAGAGTATTTTAGCAACACATGAGTATTTTGAAGCCTATAAAGATTTGATAAGCCTGCGTGAGATACCACTTCTTTATGAAGCAAGCAAAGAGCAGATGAGCAGGATTGTTGGGCACAAGATTCATCACAACTGTATGATGCATGCAAAACGCCCAACTGATGTGAATTTAGAAGCATTGAGTGAGCATATTTTACTCCTTGATAATATTACTTCAAGTGAAAATGTCGGGGCAATTGCACGAAGTATGGCTGCTCTTGGTGTGAACTCTTTAATGCTTGGTAAGAGTTCTCCGCACCCTTTTAACAGACGCGCACTCCGTGTCTCTATGGGCTATGCCTCAATGCTGAAGATTCATGTTTATAAAGATATAAAAGAGAGTATAAAAGAGCTTAAAAAGTTAGGTTATACAATTTATGCAGCGGAAGTAACAGAGAATTCTCAGCCACTCTCAACTGTAAAAACAGATAAAAAATGGGTATTGATTATGGGACATGAGGGTTTTGGAATAGCAGAAGATATTTTAGCGTTATGTGACGAAATTGTGAGCATTGAGATGCAAGAAGAGGTAAAAAGTTTCAATGTTGCCATAGCAGCTTCAATAATGCTGTATAATTTCACAAAAAGATAACAAATGACCTTTTCAAACTTCTCAAAACTTCCCCTCACGCAAGCGATGCTTGCAAACCTTGATGCCTTAGGCTATAAAAATATGACTGCCGTTCAAGCAGAAGCACTCCCTGCAGTACTAGAGGGTCGTGATGTTATGGCAGAAGCCAAGACGGGTAGTGGTAAAACTGCTGCTTTTGGCATAGGGCTTCTACACAATCTTAATGTGAAAAAGTTTCGTGTGCAGGCTCTTGTACTCTGTCCGACACGTGAACTTGCCGATCAAGTGGCAAAAGAGCTGCGTCGTTTGGCACGTTTTGCGCATAATATTAAGATTTTAACACTGACAGGCGGTGAGTCTTTTGGTAAACAGTTAGGTTCACTTGCCCATCAGGCGCATATTATTGTCGGTACTCCCGGAAGAGTTTTGAAACATCTCAACAAAGAGAGCCTCTCTTTAGAAAATCTCAATACTTTTGTCCTTGATGAAGCTGATAGAATGTTAGATATGGGATTTTTGGAAGAGGTTGAAGCGATTATGGGGTATCTGCCAAAGAGCAGACAGACTCTGCTCTTTTCTGCAACCTATGATGAAGAGGTCAAATCGGTCGCACATAAACTCCTAGATAATGCACTCCATATTAAGACAACAAGCGTTGAAAAACCCAATGTTATTGAAGAACTTTTTTATAAAACAGATGATAAATTAACAACATTGGTAAAAGTTTTTAGTCTGAAAAAACCAAAAAACAGCATTATTTTTACCAATACAAAACTTGAAGCAAAAGAGTTGGCTGAAAAATTAATAGAGAGAAAAATTGACGCTTTGGCAATTCATGGAGATTTGGAACAGTATGAGCGCAATGATGTTTTAGTACAGTTTGCCAACGGTTCTACACCTATTTTGGTGGCGACTGATGTGGCAGCTCGAGGACTTGACATTAAAGAGCTTGCAATGGTTGTTAATTATGATCTCCCACACACTTTAGAGACCTATACGCACAGAATAGGGCGAACAGGAAGAGCTGGAGCAGAGGGCATCGCTGTAACGCTCTATGAAAATTATGAGAGTGAGAAGGCAGAGGAATACAGAGCCGATGCAAAACGAAAATTTTTAGATGCAGATAGTTTAGAAGCATTACCAGAGATTGAAATGAAACCTGAGTTTGTTACGCTTGTTATTGAGGGTGGTAAAAAAGACAAACTGCGTGCGGGGGATATTTTAGGAGCACTCACTGGTGAAGCAGGACTTGCAGGTCAAGATATAGGAAAGATAGATATTTATGATCGTCAAGCCTATGTTGCAGTTGCAAGTGCTCAGATTGATAAAGCCTATAAGTATTTGAAAAACGGAAAGATTAAAAACAGAAAATTTTCGGTTTGGATCTTATAAAATAGGGCATAAATAGCTTTTTTAAGTTATTTTGTTTTACGTGAGTGCTATAATGATCTATAAGACTTCAAATAAGGGGAGAGCTTTTGAAGATTTATAACACTGCTTATACAGACGAAAAAGAGCTTGAGAGCTTTATACATCAGCATAAGTTAGCAAAGCAGGAGCATCTTTTTGTTCAGATATTTAGCGGTACTGTTGATGCCAATTATTGTGTTGGTGTAGCAAAGAGCATAAAAGAGAAGCTGCCACAAGCAGAGATAATCGGTACAACTACAAGTGGTGAGATTTGTAATGGTGAGATGTATGATGACACTACGGTGCTCTCTTTTAGTGTTTTTGCGCATACATCCATAAAATCAAAACTTTATCAGTTAAATGACAATTTTTTAGTTGAAAATATTCAAAAAGAGCTGCTGTTTGATAATACAAAAGCGATGATAATTTTTGGTGATGGACTTAAAAGTGATGCAGAATCGATTATAAAAGAGATATCTAAAATAGCACCTAAGATTATCATAGCAGGTGGGCGTGCAGCAGATAAAGCAGGTAAAGAGACATATGTTTTTACTGAGAATGAGTATAGCGATGATGGATGTGTTATTGCAAGCTTGAGTAGTGATGCGCTTGTAGTTAATAGTGACTATATCTTACAGTGGACACCTATTGGCAAAGAGATGGTTGTTACAAAAGCAGATGGCCCTGTTCTTTATGAGTTAGATGGTATTCCTGTTCTTGAGGTATATAAAAAGTATCTAGGCGATGATATTGCCAATAACCTTCCCTTTTCTTGTATGGCATTTCCATTATTGTCAAACAAGGAGGGTGTTGTAGTTGCAAGAGATCCGATTGCACTGAGTAAAGAGAATGCTTTTATATATGCCGGAAAACTTGAGGTTGGAGAGAGTGTTCGTTTTAGTTTCGCAAATATTGAGGATCTGACAGATAATCAGCATGAGTATTTTGAAGCGATTAAGTCTAAGGCGGCTGAAGCTGTCTATATCTACTCCTGTGTTGCCAGAAAGGCTCTTTTGGGAGATAAATTGATAGATGAGATTAACATCTTGGAATCGCTGGCGCCTACTGCCGGATTTTTCACTTTTGGCGAGTATTTTCATCAGGGGAGAATTGCCGAACTTTTAAATGTAACTACTACTTTTGTACTGCTTTCTGAATCAGATAAGCCTCAAAAAGATAAAAAACTTATAGAAAGAGAGATGGTAGATTTCGATCCAATCAAAAAAGTTCTGACTCATCTTGTTAAAGTAACAACAGAAGAACTAGAAAATCTTTCAACACATGATGCGTTAACGTTGCTTTATAATCGTAGTGAGTATCTGCGAACAATCAAACGAAAAATAAAAAGTGCACAACGGTATGGCGATTCATTTGGAATGATTTTAGTTGATATAGATTTTTTTAAACTTGTGAATGATAATTATGGGCATACTGTTGGTGATGAAGTCTTGAAAAAATTTGCAAAAGTATTAAAAGACAATGTACGTGAGGATGATTTTGTTGCAAGATGGGGTGGTGAGGAGTTTATTATAATAGCTAACAATACAGATGAAAAGGGTTTGATTCGCTTAACAGAGAAGTTGCAAAGAAAAATTGCAAAAGTTTCTTTTGCTCCTGTTCCTAAGCTAACGGCATCTTTTGGTTTAACAATATATAAGAGCGGAGATGATTATGAGGAGCTCTTTAGAAGAGTTGATAATGCGCTTTATATAGCTAAAAACAATGGAAGAGATCAGTATATACTTGGTTAATTTTTTATGATTTTTGTGCTATAATTTTTGTATATGCAACAAGGAGGATGATATGCAAGTAGCGAAATATACATTTCAATCTCCATATCCTAGTCCCATTCAGGTAGGGAGATTAGATCCTAATTCTCTAAAAGATGATACTGCAAAAAACAGCGCCAAAAACTTCAATTTGCCAAATGAGACAGTGCAAAAAGTAAAAAGTGTGCAAGAGTCACTCAAGCAAGAAGTAAAGCCGACGGTAAGTAAGAATCGCCTTGATATCTACGCGTGAGGTTTTAAGCGCTTTGTACTTCGTGGAGTATCCACTCCCATTTTCCATATCCGCTATCTGCATTTAAATGACCGCCATCTTGTATGACTTTCATTGCAATATTTAGTTCTTTTTTTAAAAGAGTAGCTTCTTTTTGAGTCATATAGGGGTCATTGGTTGAGGTGATGAGCAGGGCATCTTTGGTATATAAATGTTGCGGTATATCTATAGGAAAAAATTCACTTAATTCTGCAATAGTGCAATTAAGACTTGGCGGTGCAACAAGGTAGAGTTTTGTTATCTTACGCAGCCTCTTTTTACTGCAAAGGTGAAACCAGAGTGTATTTGCCAAAGAGTGGCAGATTACTATATCTGGTTGAAAATCCTCTAAAACCTCTTCAAGCTCACGCAACCAAACATCAAGTTTGGGATTGTCAACATCAGAAAAACGCAAAAAATTTACACAGCCGTAATCACGTGCCAACTCAC
>CAZGSK010000059.1:0-7102 GCA_964528435.1 uncultured Sulfurimonas sp.
AAATGGTTCCTAAATTTAAAGCTGGTAAAGGTCTTAAAGACCGCGTTGCAGCTGGCAAATAATTGTTTAAATACTACCGTTGCTATCTTTGACGGTGGTATTTTACACTTACTATGAAATTATCATTCTTACCTTCCTTTTTTAAAACAAAAGAAGAGAGACTTGTTGTCCCCGATTCTCTGTTATTAAAAAAAATAAAATCACTCTCACAAAACAGTAATCTTGTCATATTCTCTCATAAAGAGATTTATCATCACAAAGAGAGCTATCCCATTGCTTTAATAATATATGATGATCTTCGAGGTATCTATATATTTGAGATAAAAGAGTGGTCGTATGATGATCTCAAAAATGCAACTGCAAGTAAAGCAGAAAGTGTAGAGAACTCAAAAAACACACTTGCCTTTGACAAAACTCACACTATTATCAAAAAGAAGTTCAATGAACTTTTACATAATGACGGTGTAGAAATTTTCAACTATCTTTTAATGGAAAATTTAAGTTCTGATGAGTATGAGCATTTAAATGATTCATTACAAGAGATACTCCCTAAAGATAAGATTATTTTCAGTGATTCAGACAGTTCTGAGATATTTAAAAAACTTCAAAGTGCAGCACCTGAAAATCATTCTCTACCTTCTGTAGATATAATTTTAGGAACACTTTTTGTGCAGTATGCAATTGTAAAAGATGGTGAAATAGAGCTGTGTAATAAAGAGCAGAGAGAGTTTATTGATACAAAAATCTCCGGTATGACAAATCTTGTGTCAGCACCAAAAAGTGGAAAAAGCTATACACTTTTACTCAAGTCAATCAAAGAGCTCTTTAAAGAGGAACGAAAAAAAATAATCCTGATCAAGCCGACAATGCTCTCCAAGGAGATTCTACACAAACGTTTTTTAGAACTTATAGAGCATGCCATTATAGATGTTGATCTCATGGCTTTTGAGATATTAACACCTGTGGAACTTGTAAACAGACATCTTATGAAGTTAAAAATGCCCTCTCTGAATGGAACACTCTATATTGATGAAAAACTGATGCAAAAAAGTTTTGATGCTGCAGATTTGCTAATCTGTGATGATGCAGATATACTGCCTTCACACTTTCTTTCATATCTCAAGCATATCCAGCAAAAATCTGATCTTATTCTCGTCAATGACAGTAATGAAAAATCCACTGTTACCTTTACACAGAGTTATCTGCCAACTGAAAGAGAGGTGCACTTCTATCAGAGTATTCCTCATGCAAAAGCACTCCATCTCATTGCATCACTACTTAAAAATGCAAATGGAAGCGATATAGTAGTAGTTTGTTCTCAAGAGAGCCGAGAAAAACTCCAAGAGGATTTAGACTCTTTTATTGAAGATAAAACCCTTTTACTTGATGCATCGAAACATTTAACAGAACAAAACTTAAATTCCATACTGCTCGCCACCTATGATGATATTATTGAGTTAGAAGCCAAGCATGTTATTTTAATGGATCTTTGTTTTGATGAAAAAGAGAAACTCTCATATGCATGTAATATTGCAACACAAACACTCCATATACTTTATGAACAAGAGTCTCAAGAGATAGAAAATTTAAAGGAAGAGTATGAAAGTAAATAAGAGTGAAGAGGAGTGGAAAAAACAACTCTCTCCTGAAGCATTTTATGTATGCCGGCAACATGGTACGGAAGCACCCTTTAGTGGAAAATACTATGACAATAAAGACAAGGGAGTGTACAAGTGCATCTGCTGCGAGACACCACTCTTTGAATCAAACACAAAGTTTAACTCAGGTACAGGTTGGCCAAGCTACTATGAAGCTATTGAAGATGCTGTAACAGAAGTAAAAGATATAAGTCACGGAATGATTCGTATCGAAGTACGTTGTGCAACTTGTAATGCACATCTTGGTCATCTCTTTGAAGACGGGCCAAAGCCAACAGGCCTTCGTTACTGCATTAACTCAGTATGTTTAAATTTTGAAAAGGAGTAAACAAATGAAAAAAATCTTTTTTGCACTGTTTTTACTATTACATATAAATCTTGTTGCACAAGAAAATCCGCATGTAGTGCTAGAGACAAGTCAGGGAAAAATCGAGCTTGAACTTTTTACGGATGTAGCGCCTTTAGCTGTTGAGAACTTTCTTACACATGTCAAAGATGGTTACTATAATGGAATCGCTTTTCACAGAATCATCCACAACTTTATGATTCAAGGCGGTGATCCAACTGAGACAGGACGTGGCGGAGAGAGTATCTGGCATAAAGAGTTCAAAGATGAATTCAAACCAAATCTGGTTTTTGACAAAGCAGGTATTCTTGCTATGGCAAATCATGGACCAAATACAAACGGCAGTCAATTTTTCATCACAACAGCTCCCGCTCCTTGGCTTAACGGTGGTTATACAATCTTTGGAAAAGTAGCCAATAAAGCCTCAATGCAAACTATAATGAAGCTTAATGATGTTGCAACTACAGGAAAATACGGAGGAGATAGACCACTAGAGCGTCAAGAGATAATAAAAGCATATATCAAGTAAAGATGCCCTATAATTTCACCATACATTAATAATGCAGCGGAGCAAGCATGGAAATAGAAACAATAAGCAAACTTGAAAAAGAGGCTCTTAAGAAAAGTGGAACTGACTTAGCACGTTTAGGACTCGCTCTTTTTTTTATGATAGGTGTCCTTACTTATACTTTTTTAAGTAATGGTGGAATTTCAAACAATATGTTTCTAGCTATAGCAGCACTTATCGGTGCTTATATGGCTATGAATATTGGTGCTAATGATGTGGCCAACAATGTCGGTCCTGCAGTCGGTAGCCGTGCGATGACACTGACAATGGCCATTGTTATAGCAGCTGTTTTTGAAGCTGCAGGCGCTCTCATTGCAGGTGGAGAGGTTGTTAAGACCATAAAAAAGGGCATCATTGATATAAATGCTTTTGGCGGCAATGCAGACCCTTTTATCTGGGCGATGATGGCAGCTCTTCTGGCTGGGGCTCTCTGGCTTAACTTCGCTACTGCTATGAAAGCACCCGTATCTACCACACACTCTATTGTCGGTGGAGTAATGGGTGCAGGTATTGCAGCTGCTGGCTTTAGCATTGTCTCTTGGGCAACTATGGCAAAGATTGCTGCTTCATGGGTTATTTCTCCGCTTCTTGGCGGTATCATTGCTGCAGCCTTTTTATTTGCAATCAAAAAAAGCATTCTCTTCAAAGATGACAAAATCAGAGCCGCTAGGCAATATGTACCCATTTTTGTATCTCTTATGTCTTGGGCATTTGTCACCTATCTTGTCTTAAAAGGGCTCAAAAAAATCTGGCCACAAATTGTTGAACTCCTTAACATTCTTCCACTTGTCTCTATGGAGATAACAAAGAAACCATCTTTTCTTACAGCACTTATTATAGGTGCTCTTGTTGGTATAGTTGTCTATTTTATTCTTAAAACAAAACTTGCGGCACAAACAGATATCAAAAACTCCAAAGAAGCGGTAAATACTCTTTTTACCGTTCCTCTTATTTTTGCTGCAGCACTACTGAGCTTTGCACATGGTGCCAATGATGTTGCAAATGCCATCGGACCACTTGCAGCTATTAATGATGCTGTAGTAAGTGGTGGTATCTCTTCTAAAGCAAGTATCCCACTTTGGGTTATGGGAGTCGGAGCTTTTGGTATTGCTATTGGTCTTGCTCTTTATGGTCCAAAACTTATTAAAACAGTCGGTTCAGAGATTACAGAACTCGACCAAGTACGCGCATTCTCTATTGCAATGGCAGCTTCTATTACTGTAATTATCGCTTCTCAACTTGGTCTTCCTGTAAGTTCAACCCACATCGCAATCGGTGGTGTTTTTGGTGTTGGTTTCTTGCGTGAGTATCTTCAACTTACAGAAACAACTACAACAATCCAAGAGGACAAAGAACTTATTGAAGATGAAAAACACAATCTCAATAAACTAAAGACTGAACTCAAATCACTTAGAGGGAAAAAAGAGAAAGAGCTTGAAGATTATAAACGAATCGTCGAACTTTACAAACTGATAGAAAAAGAGGAAAAACTCATAAAATCAGCTAAAAAGCATATCAAACGTGTGCAAAAAGTTCAATACGTAAAACGTGATGCTATTAAGAAAATAGTTGCAGCTTGGCTTATCACAGTACCGGCTGCCGCAATTCTTGCAGCAGTTTTATTCTTCACTATTCGAGGAATAATGCTCTAAATTATACTTTTAGAAGTGCTTCTTGCACTTTTAAAGCCTGCACATGTTCATAAACATCATGCACACGTAAAATAGACGCTCCCCTTCGCGCAGCTTCCAAGTGCAATGCCAATGTTCCTGCTAAACGCTTTTCTACCTCTGAAGGAAATATCTTATCTATCATCGACTTGCGTGAAGCACCGACTAAAAGCGGTTTTTGCAGTGTTAAAAAATGCTCCAAATGTTTGAGTAAAAGTAAGTTATGCTCTAAGCTTTTACCAAAACCAATACCTACATCCAAAACAATATCATCAATACCAAAACTTTTCGCTTTTTCTATACGCTCCTGAAAAAAAGAGTAAATATCATTCAGAACATCAGAGTAAGAAGGGTTTTGCTGCATAGTACGAGGATTACCTTGCATATGCATAATGACAACCTCAGCCTTATATTCTGCCGCAAGCCTGCAGATAGCATCATTTTGCAAACCTGTAATGTCATTGACAATCCCAAATCCGCTCTCTAAAGCATAAGCAATCGCCTCTGGTTCATAACTGTCTATGCTAAAGGTAGCTTTTTCATAAAGCTTTTGCTCTTGAATAAGATCAAGTATGGGTTTTAAACGAAAAAGTTCTTCTACTTTAGAGACCTGTGGTGCATTGGGACGTGATGAGACAGCACCAATATCAATAATATCTGCACCCTCTCCTATCATCTTCTCAATGCTCTTTATCGCATCACTGCTTTGAAATCTACTTCCTGCAAAAAAACTGTCATCATTTGCATTAATAACACCCATGATTTTAGTCTTTTGCGGCTTTTTGATTTTTGTAATCTCTTTGAGTTTACCTGCTAGTTCTTTAAGTCCAAAGGGTTGTGCTAGCTCTTTTTTAGCCAAGACCTCAAGCGCCTTTGTACTTGCTATAAGCAGACAATTGACTTTTGGTTCTTTTGCTATCACTGTTCCACGAGGTACGGCTAAATCTGCTCCTACAGAGAGTGCATCTTGTTTTAAAATATTTGCCGCACCTACATGTAAGGCTTTTATCTCTACGAGATGTACCTTTGCTTTTGATGCCAAAATATGAACGCCTCCACCATCAACACCTAAGTTTTTCAAATATCTTTTGATATCAATCTCATTTGAGAGTTGTTGTATTATCATCCTCTCTCCCCTGCAAAACTCATTAAAAGCATCGCAAAAACACTCTGTGCTCTTGCATTTAAATCTAATAATCGGTATGCCATATCAAAATTCTCTAGCTGTTTTTCTGAGAGTATCAATTTATCCACGACTGTTGCTTTATAAAAAAGTGCTTCAACCAGCCCCTTTGCTTCATTTTTTGAAACCCTATTATGCTCTTTTAAAAAAGTAAATACCTCTTTATAGTCCAATTTTGCAAGATTAATAGCTAAAACTTCCTGTGTATGCTCACTTGATTGTTTTAAAATAGGTAAACGAGATCGTACAGTAGGAAGCAGATTTGATTTTGTTGGAGAGATTATGATAAATTCAATATTTCTTGGAGGTTCTTCTAAAAGTTTCAGCAGTGCATTTTGTGCGACTGTCGTAAACTCAATAGCTGCAATAATAATATACTTTGTTTGTGACTCACTAATATATGCCTCTTGTGTCACAAGCTTAGCATGCTCAATTTTAAAGTTTTCTTCAAAAAACGCTACTACCCGCAGTGGTTTTAACTCTTGTTCTAATCTCTCAATCTCACTCTCAATTTCATTTGTGATGAGAATATGCCCCTTGAGAAGATTAGGAACTTGCATCTACCTCTCCAAACATCGCTGCACTCAAAGATGCATCAAAAAGACGATAAAGCTGTAAAAGTTTAATATCTAAAACCGGATCATAAGATTTGAGCGTAAAAGCATCATTGAAATCTTCATCAAAAATCCAAAAATAACTATCATCTTTTCTTTTTGCTATATCACTTCTTTTGTCATCACCTTTACCGATATACCAAAAGAAATAGTCGTTTTTATAAGAGAGTGCTATCATATCATCAAGCATATCTATCATCTCTCCACCGCTTAAGTTGTTATAATGTGGATAGATACTCTCTATGCTGATAACAGGAATAAGTGGACGTTCAAGAGAGATGGAGTTAATTGTACTTAATATATAGTATTCAAACCATTTTCGCTTATCATCGGTGATTAAAACAACTGTCTTGCCATTTAAAATCTGTTCCAACGCGTAAGCCGTCGTCTTTGACCACTCAAAGCGGTATTCTTCAAGCCATGAAAGACTCCCGCCTTCTGAACGGATTGCATCAAGACTCCATTGGGCAAAATCAGGAAGCATAAACTTACTTATCTAACTCATAAGCATTATGCAGGCTTCTTACAGCAAGCTCTGCATATTTTTCATCAATTACCATAGATACCTTTATCTCTGATGTTGAGATCATATTGATATTAATATTCTCTTTTGCCATTGTAGAAAATGCTTTTGCCGCAACACCTGCGTGAGACTTCATACCAACACCAACAACAGAAACTTTACAAATATCTTCATTATATGAATCATCTTTAATCTCATCACTTTTTACAAAAGTATCTACAACTTTTTTTGCATCAAGCAGATCACCTACAGGTACAGTAAAATCAATATTTGTTGTGTCATCAACTGCTTTTGTCTGAATTATCATATCAACATTCACCTCAGAATCTGCTAGTGCATTAAAAATATCACTGGCAATTCCCGGTCTGTCTTTTACGCCCATTAAAGAGATACGTGCCTGATTTCTATCGAGTGCAATTCCACTTACTAATGGTTTTTCCATAATATTTTCTTCCTTTGTAATTAATGTTCCCTCTTCATCTGAGAAGCTTGAGCGTGTTACCAAGTTTACATTGAGTTTTTTTGCAAGTTCTACCGAAC